>JAHFQI010000069.1 GCA_023259355.1 Comamonadaceae bacterium | reverse complement strand
TCGGCCTCGATCTGGCCACCCGCATCCGCGACATCAGCATCGCCATCTACAAGGCCGCCAGCGAGATTGCCGCTGAAAAAGGCATCATCATTGCCGACACCAAGTTCGAGTTCGGCCTGGACGCCGAGGGCACACTGGTGCTGATGGACGAGGTGCTCACGCCCGATTCGTCGCGCTACTGGCCCGCCGAAAGTTATGTCGAAGGCAGCAACCCGCCCAGCTACGACAAGCAGTTCCTGCGCGACTGGCTGGAGCAGGTCCGCATCAACGGCAAGCCCTGGGACAAGACCCCGCCAGCGCCGCACCTGCCGCGCGAGGTGATCGAGAAAACGGCGGCCAAGTACCAGGAAGCGCTGCAGCGGCTCACGGCCTGAGAGGCTGAGAGTCTTTCGCCCATGCCCGCTCACCACGCCAAAACGCACCCACTCGTTGTTGCAAATGCGCGCCATAGCCCGAGCTATGGCTGTGCTTTGCGCCTAGATCGGGCACGTTTTCGCGCGTTGCTCTGGCCCGTCCGAAAAACTCTCAGCCTCTGAGGCCGGCCGGGCCATGCTGGAGGCGTTGATCGAGCTGCTGGTCGAGTTCTTCGGCGAGCTGCTTCTCCAGTTGCTGGCGGAGCTGTTCGGCGCGCTTTTCAAGACCGGCTGGCGCAAGCTGACGCGGCACAGAACCCCGTCCAGCGCGCTGGGCGAGACGGCCTGGTCCCTTGGCACGGGCTGTGTTGCCGGGGCGCTGACCTTGTTGCTGTTTCCGCAGTTGGCGCTGCGTCAGCCCTGGCTCCAGGTCTTGAACCTGCTGCTGGCGCCGCTGGCCGCAGGGCTGCTGGTGGAGCGCTTGCGCGCATGGCGCGAGTCGCGCCGGGGATTCAGCACGCCGGTGTTCGCCTACGCTGCACTTTTTGGTCTTGCATTCGCAGCGACCCGCTACACCTTCGGCCATTGAGGCGGCCTTGCGGGGCCCGCCCCGCAGATTTCAGTTCAGCATCATGCTGAGCTTGCGCCGGTAGCTGGAGACCAGCGCGGCCTGCGGGTCTTCCTGCACGGCGCTCTTGCCCATCAATTCGATTCCGCTGGCCGTTTTGCCGGTGGTTTCGGTGCCGGCCTTGGGCTTGGGCGGGGTGAGAAGTTCCAGAATCGCCACGAACGTCTTGCGCGGGGCCGCGTCGTCCCACTGCTTGTCACGCATGATGATTTCCAGCAGCTCGTCCATGGCCGCTGTCCACTCGCCGTGCGCCATCAGCACGCGGCTCTTGGCGAAGCGGGTTTCGAAGTCGCGCTTGTTTTTCTCGACCAGCTCGTCGAACTGGGCGAGGCTCCATTGGCCACGCGGGTCGGTCGTCGCGAACTCCATGGCGTTGAGCCACTGCGACAAGGCTTCGAAGCGCAGCGGCACCGGGATTTGCGCCATGGCCGGTGCCAGCGAGGCCGCCGCCTCGGCCAGCTGGCCGGTGCTGATCAGCAGCTTGACGTAGTCGAAGCGGATGTCGTCGTTGCCGGGGTTGGCTGCCAGCGCATCGGCCAGGCGCGCCTGTGCCGTGTGCACATCGCCCGATTCCAGGTGCTCCTGCGCCTCCCTGGCGTCGGCCTCGGCGGCCAGCTCGTGCTCGCCGGGCAGGTGTTTGTCCAGGAACTCGCGCAGCTTGCCTTCGGGCAGCGCACCCATGAAGCCGTCCACGGGCTGGCCGTTTTGCATCAGGATGCAGGTCGGGATGCTCTTGATGCCAAAAGCCCCGGCCAGCTGCTGCTCTTCGTCGGAATTGATCTTGACGAGTTTGAAGCGGCCTTCGTAAGCCACTTCCAGCTTCTCCAGGATGGGGCCGAGCGACTTGCAGGGGCCGCACCACGGCGCCCAGAAGTCCACCAGCACGGGGGTGGTCATGGAGGCGGCGATGACCTCGGCTTCAAAGTTCTGGAGGGTGACGTCAATCATGGGGAGTAAATCCGGGTGAAACCTTAAAATTCGACATTCCTTCGAAAAGCACCCAATGACTCAAGCGCTCATCGGCGTCGTCATGGGTTCCAGTTCTGACTGGGACACCATGCAGCACGCAGTCCAGATTCTCCAACAGTTTGGCGTCGCCCACGAAGCGCGCGTGGTGTCGGCCCACCGCATGCCCGACGACATGTTCGCCTACGCCGAAGCAGCCGCCGGGCGCGGCCTCAAGGCCATCATCGCCGGCGCCGGTGGCGCGGCCCATCTGCCGGGCATGATCGCCGCCAAGACGGTGGTGCCGGTGCTCGGCGTGCCCGTGGCCAGCCGTCACCTGCAGGGCGTGGATTCGCTGCACAGCATCGTGCAGATGCCCAAGGGTGTGCCGGTCGCGACCTTTGCCATTGGCGCGGCGGGCGCGGCCAACGCGGCGCTGTTCGCCGTGGCGCTGCTGGCCAATGAAGACCCGGCCTTGCGCGAGCAGCTCCTGGCCTTCCGTGCCGCGCAAACCGAAGCGGCCCGCGCCATGACGCTGCCGCCGGTGGGGGCGTCATGAATCAGGTCATTCTTCCCGGCACCACCGCCACGGGCCAGCAGACCACGCTGGGCGTCATGGGCGGCGGCCAGCTGGGTCGCATGTTCGTGCAGGCGGCCCAGGCCATGGGGTATTTCACGGCCGTGCTCGATCCGGACCCGGCCAGTCCGGCCGGGCTGGTGAGCCATTTCCACATCCAGACGGATTACCTGGACGAACAGGGCCTGGCCCAGCTCATGCAGCGCTGCGCGGCCATCACCACCGAGTTTGAAAACGTGCCCGCGCCCGCGCTGTTCACGTTGGGCGCGCACCGCCCGGTGGCGCCGGGGGCCGAGGCCGTGGCGATCGCGCAGGACCGCGTGAAGGAGAAGGCTCACTTCGAGCGCTGCGGCGTGCCGGTCGCGCCCTACGCGGTGATCGAAACGCCGGCCCAGCTCGCCGCCGTCGATGAGGGATTGCTGCCCGGCATCCTCAAAACCGCGCGCCTGGGTTATGACGGCAAGGGCCAGATCCGCGTCAAGTCGTGCGCCGAACTGGCCGCCGCGTGGGATGCGCTCAAGCAGGTGCCCTGCGTGCTGGAAAAAATGCTGCCGCTGGCGGCCGAATGTTCGGTCATCGTGGCGCGCGGCTGGGATGGGGACATGGTCCACTTTGCCCCGCAACTGAACCTGCACCGCGACGGCATTCTGGCCGTGACCGAGGTGTTTGACGGCAATCTGCCGGCGGCCATCGTCCAGCGGTCGGTGGCGGCCGCCCGATCCGTCGCGCAAGGCCTGAAGTACGTTGGCGTGTTGTGCGTCGAATTCTTCATCCTGGCGGACGGTGGGCTGATCGTCAACGAGATGGCGCCGCGCCCGCACAACAGCGGCCACTACACGCTGGACGCCTGCGACGTGTCGCAGTTCGAGTTGCAGGTGCGCACCCTGGCCGGCCTGCCGCTCACGCCGCCGCGCCAGCACAGCCCGGCGATCATGCTCAACCTGCTGGGCGACCTGTGGTTCGATGCCGACGGCCACGCCATCACCCCGGCCTGGAGTCAGGTGCTGGCCCTGCCCGGCACGCAGCTGCACCTCTACGGCAAGCTGGAGGCGCGCCGGGGCCGCAAGATGGGGCACCTGAACATCACCGGCGCGAGTGTTGATGTGGTCAAGGTCACGGCGCTGCGCGCGGCAGAGCTGCTGGGCATGGCGGCTTTCTGAAATGACCTCCACGTTCGGCACGGCGTGTCCTCACGGTCTCCCATGGGGGCCCAGCCCGGCTTGGGGCGGCCCGGCGCTGGGCTGCCGCCACATCACTTCCCTTTCGCCATGATTCTCGACGGCCGTTCGCCTGATGCCATCGCCGCCGCCGTGGCCGCCCTGCGCGCTGGCGAACTGGTGGGCCTGCCCACCGAAACCGTGTACGGCCTCGCGTCCGACGCGGCCAGCGATGCGGCCGTGGCGAAGATTTTTGCCGCCAAGGGCCGGCCCAGCAACCACCCCTTGATCGTGCACGTGGCCGATGCGGCTGGCGTCGCCCATTTCGCCGCCAGCGTGCCGGACTTCGCGCAACAGCTCATTCACGCCTTCTGGCCTGGCGCGCTCACGCTGATCCTGCCGCGCCGGCCCGGTGTGGGCGGCGCGGCGGCAGGCGGACAGGACTCCATCGGCCTGCGTTGCCCTTCGCACCCGGTGGCCCAGTCGCTGCTGCGGGCCTGTGCGGCGCAGGGCCTTCACGGCCTGGCCGCGCCGAGCGCCAACCAGTTTGGCCGGGTCAGCCCGACCACGGCCGCGCATGTGCAGTCCGAGTTCGGCGACAGCCTGCTGGTGCTCGATGGCGGCGCGTGCGATGTGGGGATCGAGTCCACCATCATCGATTGCACCCGGGGCGTCCCCGTGCTGCTGCGCCCGGGCCTGATCAGCCGCGCGCAGGTGGAAGCCGCGTGCGGGCAGCCCCTGCGCTCGAAAGAGGAACTTGTGGCCCCCGACCCGCGAGCTTCCGGCACGCTGGAGGCGCATTACGCGCCGGCGGCCAAAGTCCGGCTGATGGATGCCCGCGCGCTGCAGACTGCGCTTGACCTGCTGGGCGCCGACGCGGCGCACATCGCCATCTATGCGCGCGCCATCCTGAAGACGCCCGCGGCCGGGGTGATTCGCCGCCGCATGCCCGACGACGCGGCCGCCACGGCGCGCCAGCTGTTTGCCGTGCTGCGCGAATTTGACACGCAGGGCGCCCGGCTGATCTGGATCGAAACCCCGCCCGACACGCCGGAGTGGGAGGGCGTGCACGACCGGCTGCGCCGCGCCTCGGCCGCTTGACCGGCCGTTTACAGGCCGTCGTTAAACTACCCTCAGGAATCATTTGGAGAACTCAATGACAGGAAACTCGTCGCGCCGCGCTTTCATGGCGCTGGCTTGCGCATCGGCTGCGCTGCTCGCGGCATGCGGCTCCGGCACCATCGAATCGGCCCTCAAGCCCACGCGCATGCTTTCCGTGGGAGACGGCTTCAGCGATCTGGGCCAGGGCGGGACGCGCTACACCGTCAATGACAGCACCATCAACATCTGGAGCGAACAGGTGGCCACGAGTTATGGCCTGACGCTCAAGGCCGTGGCCAACGGCGGCCTTTCGTATGCGCAGGGCGGCGCCCGTGTGACGGGGGCGGGCGCGGCGCCCAGCATCCAGACCCAGGTGGACACATTGCTGGCGGCCAACACCTTCAGCGCCACGGATATGGTGCTGGTCAACGGCGGCATCAGCGACATCGTGGCGGAAGTGACCGCGCTGGGCATTTCCGACCAGACCACGACCAACGTGAAGGCGGCGGGTGTGGCGCTGGGCGCCCAGGTGCGTCGCCTCGTGACGGCCGGCGCCAAGCACGTGGTGGTGGCCGGCGTCTACAACCTGGGCCTGTCGCCGTGGGCCGTGGGGCTGGGTCAGGCCGGCGCGCTCACCGAGCTGAGCAGCCAGTTCAACAGCGCCTTTCTGGTCTCGGTGGCCGATCTGGGGGCCAACGTTCTGTACGTCGATGCCGCGCTCTATTTCAACCTGGTTTACGCTTCGCCGGCATCCTATGGGCTGGTCAACGTGACCGGCAAGGCCTGTACCACGACCGATGCCTCCACCTGCACCACCAGCACCATCACGTCGGGCATTGATTACGCGACGGCCTTGTTTGCCGATGGTGTTTACCTGACGCCCGTGGCCAACCGGCTGTTTGGCGCCAATGCCTACACCAGGGTGACACAGCGCTGGTAAGTCGCGCCGCGCCGGGGTGTGAATCCTAGTATCTGTACCCGACGGTCAGCGCCACCGACGTTGGATCCAGGCGCACGCCCAGCGTCTGGCCCGTGGACAGCCTGGCGTGCGTCTTGAGCCAGGTTCTGGCCACCATGGCATCGACGAACCACCGGTCGTTCAGGGCCATGGTCGCGCCAAGCTGCAGGGTGGGTACCAGCTTGGATTCGATCGAGAACGTGGTCGGGTTGGCCGGCGTGCCGCCGCTCAAAGCCGTCAGCGTGTTGGCGCTTCGCTCCTTGAAGAACTTCGCGTAGGTCAGGCCGGCACCCACGTAGGGGCGGAATTTCGCGTTCGCCTCGCCGAAGCGGTACTGGGCCAGCACCGAGATCGGCATGACCTTCGCATCCGCGAGTCGGCCCACGCCGGCAATCGCGCCGGCGCCGGTGATGTTGTACCTGGACGGCAGCGCCACCGGAATATCGATGGCAAAGTGATCGCTCACCATGTAGGTTACGCCGCCGGTCAACGGCGTGGCACTGTCCATATCCACCTTTGTGCCGGGAAAAGACGGCGGCGTGAGGTCGTCGCTGGTGACCGACGGCGAAATCCGCATGACGCCGACGCGGGCCATCAGGCTGCCGGCGGACTGGGCTTGTGCGGCTGCGCCGGCGGCGAGCGCCATGACGGACAGCGAGAGTTTGACGGAGTGTTTCATGAGCAGGTTTCCTGAGTGGGTTTAGAGCCAGCCCGCCGTGGCCAGCGACCTGGAGACCAGTTGCCCCAGCAGTTCGAAACCATAGGGCGTCGGGTGGAAGCCGTCCGAGAACAGATAGCCTTTCCACCAGTCGGCGCCGCCCGTGGCGCCGGCCGGCGGCGTCTGGGCAGACAGCGCGGCGGCCGTGCAGGTCTGGAACGTGTAGGTGGGCAGGCCATCGGCGCCCACGCCGGTGATCGGGCACGCCGGGGTCTTCACGTTCGTCAGGCCGTATTGCGCCGGGTGCGCCACCTGGTCGTCGAAGGTGGTGAACGCGTCAACCACGGTCACGCGGCTGTCGCCCGCGAACTTGCCGGCCAGTTCCTGGTTGAACGCGACCACCCATGACCTGAACAGCCCCTCGGCCTGCGCACGCGCGGTGGCGCCCGCCGCACCGCCGCCGCTGGCGGCCGCGATGCTGTCCAGCACCATCTGGAAGCGCGGCGTGTTGGTGATGCCGAGCATGTTCATCACCGCGACCTGCCTGGCGCCCTTGTCCAGCGCGTTGGTCTTGATGGCGGCAAAGAAGGTGTCGGCCAGCGCGGTCATGTAGAGGCCCCCTGCCTGCGCGGCGCCGGCAGCGCCACCTGCCAGGGTGGTTGCCACGGTGGCGGGCGGCAGCACGCTGGACAGCAACGCGGCATAGGCGACGCCGCCGTCCGTCGCGGCCTTCAGGTAAGCGCCGACCAGATCGGCCGCATCATTGCCGCCGCCATCGATCAGCAGCAGGTCCGTGGCCGCGTAGTTGCCGGCGGCGCCCGCATCCTGCAACTGCTTGAGGATGGAGACCGGGCTGGCCGTGCCGCCGTCGCTGGCGGGGTTGTTGATGCGGCCGCCGCCCACGCCATAGCTGGTGCAGCCGGCGACCGGGTTGGCAATGAAGGTGGTGCCGGTGTATTTGTAGACGTTGCAGAGCGTCGGCACCCCCAGGGACGCGGCAATGCGCTCAGTCCAGAGCGTGTTGGGCTCGCTGGCGCTGTTTTCTACGGAAAAGAGCCGGCCAAATCCCGGGATTCCCAGAAACACGCCGCTGTCCGCCAGGCTGTCGCCCATGACCTTCACGGACTTGATGCCGGCCCTGCTGGACGGGGGCTCGGCGCCGCCGCCGCCGCAGGCCGCCACAATCACGGCCGCGCCCAGGGCGGCCAATTTCCATCGTATGTTTTTCATGTGTTCACTCCTTTGTCCAAATCAACCAGAACGATCGTACTTTTAACGGTGACATGCCAGGCATCGGACGCGCACGGAACCCGTCGTGAAACTGCCAATGAATGCCACACGGGCAACACCCGGCCGGCTGCCGTCATCGTGTCCTGAAGCGCAGCTTCATCACCAGAATGGACAGGGCCAGCGCCAGCGTCACGGCGTTGGCGGCCACCACCGGCCAGGCGTCGGCGAGCAGGCCATAGACCAGCCACAGCGCCACGCCCAGGGTGAACACGCTGTACATGCCCAGCGAGATGCCGCGCACGTCGCGGGTCTTGAAGGTGAGCCAGGCCTGGGGCACGAAGCTGCAGGTGGTCAGTGCGGCGGCGGCGTAGCCGACGAGGTCAGAAAACACGGGAAGCGACATGGTGGGGGGCTGAAAGCAATTGGGGATGAAAAATGCGATGAAGCGCGCAGGTTGCGTTCCATCGCTGTCGGGATGCGCTCATTTTCTCGCTTCGAGGGACGGGTCTTTCACCACCCACTCGACGAGCTGGTCGAGCGCGGGGCGCGCGGCGGCCGCGTTCTCGTGGTTGATCAGTGCCACCAGACTGTAACGCTGGCCGCTGCGGCCGTGGACGTAACCGGCGACGGCGGCCACATCGCGCAACGAGCCGGTCTTGAGCCAGGCGTTGCCCAGGGCCTGCGGGGCCGCGCCGCGTTCGCGCATGCGCGCGACCGTGCCATCCACGCCGGCGATGCCCAGCGAGTTGGCAAACGGCGCCGCCAGCGGGCCGCTCGCGGCGCGGCGCAACAGTGCGGTCAGTGCCGCGGCGCTGGTGCGCTCCTGGCGCGACAAGCCCGCGCCGTTGTCCAGCAGCGGCGCGGGCTGTTCACCAAAGCGATCCTGCCACCAGCGCAGCAGCCGCTGCCGAGAGGCCTCGAACGTGCCGCGCCCCTGCGCCTGGCTGGAGAGCGTCAGGAACAGCTGCTGCGCCATGACGTTGTTCGAAAACTTGTTGATGTCGGCCACGATGGCCGCGAGCGGCAGGGACTCGGCGCTGACCCAGAGGCGGGCCGTCGGCGGCGTGGCCGCCTCGCGCACCCGGCCCGCCAGGCTGCCGCCGGCGGCGACCCACATGGCCTGTACCACCCGCGCCGCGTAGCTGCGCGGCTCCACATAGGCGACAGGCCAGAGGCGCTCGCCGCAGGCCGCCGGGTAGCGCCCGGCAAAACGCACGCGCTGCGGGTTGGCAAAGTCGGCCCGCAGCGTGGTGCGCCAGTCCCCGCACGGGCCGCCGGCCAGCGCCACGTCCGCGGGCATCTCGACCCCGGCGATCGGCGGCTCGCTTTTGATCACGGCGCCGCCGCCGGCGGCATCGGGCGTGAACGTGAAGATCAGCGACTTGAAATTCAGCAGCAGGCCGTCGGGGGCGGCGTTGTAGGGGCGCAGCGGCTCGTCGTCGAACTCGGCGGGGTTGTGCTCGGGCAGCTGGAAAATTTCGCGGTCGAGCACGATGTCGCCGCGCACCTCGCGCACGCCCCGGGCGATCACTTGCCGGAACAGATCGTCCAGCCGCTCCCGCACCAGCTTGGGGTCGCCGCTGCCGCGGATCACGAGGTCACCGTCGAGCACGCCGTCTGTCACCGCGCCGTCCACATAGACGCGGTTGGTCCAGGTGAAGTCCGGGCCCAGCAGCTCCAGCCCGGCGTAGGTGGTGACGAGCTTCATCACCGACGCCGGGTTCATGGCGGCGTCCGCGCGGTGCGCCAGGCGTGGCGGCGGCGGTGGGGTGATGGGCGGATCGGCGGCGGCATCGCCCGCTGGCGGGGCCGTGTCCGCGGCCGACAGTGCCATCACCAGCACGCTGACCGCGTCGCGCGGCACGCCCGCGCGCGCCAGGGCCTGGGCGAATTCGGCCGGCAGCGCCGCCTGGGCCAGGGCCTGGGCGGGTGCGATGGTGGCGCCCGCCCCGCACAGGGCCGCCAGCGCGGCGGCGCGAAGGTGCGTCAGCCCGGCCCGCCACCCGCGCTGGCCAGTCGTGCCGGCCGGAGCGGGTCGAAAGCCTTCAGCCGGCTCGGAGCGGGCGGCGGCATCTCGGCGGGGCCGGACTGACGAGGCGTTGAACATGGCTTTCCAGTCTACTGTGCCCTTGCCCCGGGCGCGGCAGGTTCTTCGGTGCCCACGGATAATCAGGCCCATGCGCTTTTCCTCCAAGACGGTCGGTACGGCCGCCGCCGTGGTCACCGTGGTCATCTGGACCTCCTTCATTGTCATCGCCCGGGCCTCGGCCGACCCGTCGCGGGGCGCCACGCTCACGCCGTTCGACATCGCGCTGCTGCGCATCCTGGGCGCGAGCTGCATCTTGCTGCCCTGGGGCGCGTGGCTGGTGCGCTCGGGCACGGCGCGGGGCTGGCTGGGTCTCTCGCCGCTGCCCTGGCGCACCACCGCACTGACCGGGCTGTTTGGCGGGCTGCTCTACGCCATGTTCGCCTATGCCGGGTTTTTCTACGCGCCGGCCGCGCACGCGTCGGTGCTCATGCCCGGCAGCCTGCCGCTGTGGACCACGCTGCTGGCCGCGCTGATCCTGCACGACCGCATCACCCCGGCGCGCGCGCTGGGCCTGGCCTTCATCGTGGCGGGCGACCTGCTGGTCGGCGGCGCCAGCCTGCTCAAGGCGTTTTCCGGCGGCGAAGTCTGGAAGGGGGATCTCTTGTTCATGTCGGCGGCGTTCTGCTGGGCCTGCTACAGCGTGCTGGCGCGCAAGTTCGGGCTGGATGCGGTGAGGGCCACGATCGCCATCACGACGTTTGCGTTCATCACCTATGTGCCGGCTTACTCGCTGCTGCTGGCCACGGGCGGCGTGACCAGCCGCCTGGGCGCGGTGCCGGTGGGCGACGTCGTGTTTCAGGTGCTGTTCCAGGGGGTGGGCTCGGTGGTGATCTCGGGCATCACCTTCACCCAGATGGTCCGGCACTTCGGCCCGGTGCGCACCACCATGATCACGGCGCTGGTGCCCGGCCTCTCGGCGATGGGCGCGGTGCTGTTCCTGGGCGAGCCGCTGAGTCCGTACCTGCTGGCCGGGCTGGCGCTGGTGACCGTGGGCATCCTGTTCGGCGTGCGGGCCGCGACCCTGAAAAATCCTGAAGCGGCCGCAAAGAACGCCCATTCCGTGATGGAATGGGCCCGGAAAAATGCCCGATAACCGACCCATGAACCTTCTGGCCTTCGACACCAGCACCGAACACCTTTCCATCGCCGTCAGCCGCGCGGTGGAGGGCCGCGTGCAGGTCTGGACGCACAGCGGGCCGGGCGGTGCGCAGGCTTCGGCCACGCTGATTCCGGCGATCCGGGCCTTGCTGGCCGAGGCGGGGCTGACGCTGCGGGCGCTCGACGCCATCGCCTTCGGCGCCGGGCCGGGCTCGTTCACCGGCCTGCGCACCGCCTGTGCGGTGGCGCAGGGGCTGGGTTATGGCGCCGGCGTGCCGCTGCTGCCGGTCGATACGCTGCTGGCCGTGGCCGAAGCCGCGCGCGATGGGCGGGCGACACCCGCGGCGCCGACGGCACCGCTCAACGTGGTGGCCGTGCTCGATGCGCGCATGGACGAGGTTTATACCGCGCGCTACGCCTGGAACGGCGCGACTTGGACGCAGCCCGGCAGCTGGGATGTTTGCAAACCCGAGGTGCTGGCCGAGGGGGCGCCCGCCGGAAGCGGCTGGGTCGTGGCCGGCAATGCGTTCGCCGCCTATGGCGAGCGCCTGCTTCCCGGCTGGCCCCGCGTGGAGGCGCTGCCCACCGCCGCCGCCATGCTGCGTCTGGCGCCCGCGCTGCTGGCCGCCGGTCAGGCGGTGCCCGCGGACCAGGCCCTGCCGCGCTACATTCGCGATAAAGTGGCCAAAACCACTGAAGAGCGCGCTGCCGAGAAGGCCGCCGCCGCAGCCCTTCCCGCCGCCTGATTGCCTGATTCATGAGCGCCGTCCTCCAGCCCATCGAAGCCCGGTTCGAGCCCCTGACCGCCGAACTGATGGAGGCCGTCGTGGCCGTGGAGCAGTCGGCGTACGCCCACCCCTGGTCGCGCGGCAACTTTGCCGACACCCTGGCGTCCGGCTACGAGGCGCAGCTGCTGATGGCGGGCGACACCCTGCTTGGCTACTTCATCGCCATGAAGGGCGCGGACGAGGTGCATTTGCTCAACATCACCGTGGCCCCGGCGCACCAGCGCCAGGGCTGGGCCCGCGTGATGCTGGATGCGCTGGCCCTGTGGTCGCGCGGGCAGGGCGCCGAGTGGTTGTGGCTCGAAGCGCGCGCGGGCAACCTGCGTGCGCTGGCGGTTTATGAGGCGCACGGCTTCCGCCGGGTGGGCCAGCGCAAGGATTACTACCCCGCCGCCGATGGGCAGCGCGAGGACGCGGTGGTCATGAGCCTCAAGTTATGAGCAACATGATTCTGGACGAACGCCAGCGCGCCATGCTCGCCGAGATGGGCGTTCGGGTCTGGATGCCCGAGCCGGACGAAGCGCCTGCGCAGGGGGAGACGCCCCCTCTTGCAGCCACCGGGTCGCCTGTGCCTGCCCGTCAGGGGGGGCCCGAGACGGCTGAACCGGTTGCCCGCAACGCCCCATCGGCCGTCGAGTCCATGGTCAACGAAGCGCCGCCCGTCGCCATACGCTCCTCCGCGCCGGCGCAGCGCCCCGTTCCCGTGCCGGTGGTCATGCCGGGCCCGGCCAGCGAAGCGCTTGCGCCGCGCCCCGACGGTGTGGACACCATGGACTGGCCCGCGCTGCGCGACGCCGTGGCGGGCTGCCGGGCCTGCGGCCTGTGCCAGGGCCGGCGGAACACGGTGTTTGGCGTGGGCGACGTCAATGCCGACTGGATGGTCATCGGCGAAGCCCCGGGCGAACAGGAGGACCTGCGCGGCGAACCCTTCGTCGGCCCGGCCGGCCAGCTGCTCGACAACATGCTCAAGGCCATCGGCCTGAGCCGCCAGGCTGGCGCTGAAGCGGTGGCCGACATCCCGACACAGGCGGACGGCGCCCCTAGGGCGTCCAGGGGCGTTTACATCGCCAACGTGCTCAAGTGCCGCCCGCCGGGCAATCGCAACCCCCAGCCCGCGGAAGTGGCGCAGTGCGAGCCTTACCTGGCGCGCCAGGTCGCGCTGGTTCGGCCCAGGATCATTCTCGCCATGGGCCGCTTCGCGGTGCAGTCGCTGCTGCAGACCACCGAGCCCATCGGCAGGCTGCGCGGCCGCGTCCACCGCTACCAGGGCGTGCCCGTCGTCGTGACCTACCACCCGGCCTACCTGCTGCGCAACCTGCCCGACAAGGCCAAGGCCTGGGTGGATCTGTGCCTGGCCATGGACGTGATGCGCCAGGGGGCGTGAGGCCCTGTGCCGGAGCGGCCGCTGGACCCTTGGCGTGGCCTCGGCGTATGATGATTTTCATCGCGCCGCCGCTGGAGGAGATGCCATGCCCAATACCGCCCAGATCATCGGTTCCGGTCCGAACAAGGTCATTTGCCTGAACGGCTGGTTCGGCCACGCACGGGGCTGGGGCCCCCTGCTGCACAGCCTGGACACGCGGCACTTCAGCTACGCGTTCATGGACTACCGCGGCTACGGCGCCCGGCGTGGCAGCGGCGGTCCGTACACGATGGCCCAGATCGCACACGACACGCTCGAGCTGGCCGCACACCTCGGCTGGCCGCGGTTCAGCCTGGTCGGCCATTCCATGGGCGGCAGCGCCATCCAGCACGTGCTCGCCGATGCGCCCGAAAGGGTGCAGGCGCTGGTCGGCATCACGCCGGTGCCGGCCAGCGGCGTGCCGTTCGACGAAGCGGGCTGGGCCTTTTTTTCCGGCGCGGTGAATGACGCGGCCATTCGCAAAGGCATCATCGACCTGACCACTGGCAGCCGCCTGACGGATGTCTGGCTGGAGGCGATGGCCAGGAACTCGCTGGCCCATTCGGACCTGGATGCCTTTGAGGCCTACCTCACGGCCTGGGCGAAAACCGATTTTGCCGAGCGCATCCAGGGCCGGGCCCTGCCGGTGCTCGTCGTGGCGGGCGAGCACGACCCCGCGCTGGGCGCGGAGACCTGCAAGGCCACCTGGCTCAAGCACTACCCCAATGCCCGCCTCGAAGTCATGGCCAATGCGGGCCACTACCCGATGGATGAAACACCTGTGGCGCTGGCGACCCTCATGGAGACCTTCCTGCGCGGCGTGGTTTGATGGCCGCGCTGCGGCCTCGTCAGCCCGCCCTGCGCGGCAGCAGCACCGTCCCGATCGCCGCCACCATCAGCGCCATGGCGGCCCAGTCCTGCCAGTGCAGCACTTCGCCGAGCCACCACGCGCCCGTGAACACGCCGAGCACCGGGATGAACATCACGCTCAGCGTGGACGCCACGGGCGGCAGGCCGCGCGCCAGGTAGAACCAGGCCGCCTGCGCGAACGCGAACACGCCCACGGCGTTGAACACCACGGCGGCCCAGCCCGCGGGGGCGGGCCAGCGCCAGGCCTCGCGCTCCAGCCCGACCGCCAGCGCCGTCATGAAGACCGTGGTCATGGCCGTCATCCAGAAGGAAATCGCCAGCGTGGGCACGGGCAGCGCGCTGCGGCGCAGCAGCCGTGTGCCGATGGCCCAGGTGGCCGCGGCGGTGAGCATCATGGCCACGCCCAGCGGCTTGCCGGCCATGTGCGTGACCTCGTGCCACAGCAGCAGCGTCACGCCGAGGGCCGCCGCCGCCACGCCGGCCCAGGCGCGCGGTGCCAACCGGTCGCCGTACCAGAGCGCGCCGATCACGGCTGAAAACACCGGCATGGTGTAGCCCAGGATCGCCGCCCGCCCGCTGGACAGCGATTGCACCGCGACGATGGCCAGCGCGTGCCAGAAGAACATGTTGAACACGGCCAGCTTGAACAGCTCGGGCCAATGGCGCCGTTCGATGTGGAACGGCACTTTCAGCGCCCGCAGCACGATCGCCAGGATCGGCAGGCCCAGCCACATGCACAGCGCGCGAAAGGTCAGCGGCGGGTAGCCCGTGACGCCGAGTTTCATGATCGGCCAGTTGATGCCCCAGACCAGGGTCAGGACGACGAGGACGGAGAGTTGCTGTCGGGAAAGTGCCTGCATCGGGCGATGGTAGGGGCAACCGTAAAATCGTGCCCATGACCTTCCTCGACATGCTGGGCGCCGCCGGGCGCCAAAACGGCTCGATGCTCTGCGTCGGCCTCGACCCCGAGCCCACGAAGTTTCCCGGGCGATTCAAGGGCGATGCCAACAAGATCTACGATTTTTGCGCCCGCATCGTCGATGCGACGGCCGACCTGGTGATTTCGTTCAAGCCGCAGATCGCCTATTTCGCCGCGCACCGCGCCGAGGGCCAGCTCGAACGCCTCATGGAACACATGCGCCGCGTGGCACCGCAGGTGCCCATCATTCTGGACGCCAAGCGCGGTGACATCGGCTCCACCGCCGAGCAGTACGCGATCGAGGCCTTCGAGCGCTACGGCGCCGATGCCGTGACGCTCTCGCCGTTCATGGGTTTCGACTCGGTGCAGCCCTACCTCAAGTACGAAGGCAAGGGCGCCTTCCTGCTGTGCCGCACCTCCAACCCCGGTGGCGACGACTTGCAGAACCAGCGCCTCGCGTCGATCGAAGGCCAGCCGCTGCTGTACGAGCATGTGGCCAAACTCGCGCAGGGCCCGTGGAACCTCAACGGCCAGCTCGGCCTGGTGGTCGGCGCCACCTACCCGGCCGAGATCGAGCGCGTGCGCGCGCTCGCGCCCACGCTGCCGCTCTTGATCCCCGGCGTGGGTGCGCAGGGCGGCGATGCCGTGGCCACGGTGAAGGCGGGGTACCGAGACAACGGCCCGATCATCGTGAACTCCTCGCGCGCCATTCTCTATGCCTCGTCGGGTGACGACTTTGCCGAGGCGGCGCGGCGCGAGGCGCTGAAAACCCGCGACCTGCTGCAGGCAGCGCGCGGCTGAGCCGGCCAGGCGCTGCGCGCTCCGGGCCGCTCCAGGTGCCCGGACGGGGGTGTTACCACTGGATGTGATTGCTTACACGCCGGCATCCTCCCGGTGTTAAAACCTGCTCAGCTTTTTCGAGCCTCCGGCCCCGTGGCGAGCGGCCGGCCTTGACGATATCGCCTGAGAAAGGAAGGAACACCATGAACATCCTGAACCGATTCCGGCTGGCCCTGGCGGGCGCCGTGATGCTGACCCTGGCCGCTTGCGGCGGGGGCGGCGGAAGCGCCTCGGGGGACGGCACGCTGCGCCTGGCGCTCACCGATGCGCCGGCCTGCGGCTTCGACAAAGTGAACGTCACCGTGCAGAAAGTGCGGGTGCACCAGAGCGCCAGCGCGGCCGATACCGATGGCGGCTGGTCCGAGATCGTGCTGAGCCCGGCCCAGCGCGTTGACCTGCTGTCGCTCACGAATGGCGTGCTGCTGGAGCTGGGCCAGACGCCGCTGCCACCCGGCAAATACACCCAGCTGCGGCTGGTGCTGGCCGACAACAGTGCCGCAAATCCGCTGGCCAACTCGGTCGTTCCCACTGGCGGAACTGAAACCGCGCTGACCACGCCGAGCGGCCAGCAATCGGGTGTGAAGATCGCCGCGAACATCGACATCGCCGCCAACCAGATGGCGGACTTCGTGCTCGACTTCGACGCCTGCAAGTCGGTTTCCGTGGTCGGCGCCGGGCATTCCGGGCGGTACCTGCTCAAGCCACAGCTGCGTCTGATTCCGCGCTTCGTGAACGGCGTGCAGGGCTTCGTCACTACCAGCCTGGCCAACGGCCTGGCGACTGCCACGCTGCAACAGGGCGGTGTGGTGGTTCGGGCCACGGTCTCCGACAGCACTGGCCGGTTCCTGCTGCAGCCGGTGGACCCGGGCAGCTACACGCTGGTGGTGACTTCGGCCGGCAAAACCACGATGGTGGTGACCAGCGTTCCGGTGGTGGCCGAGACGGTGACCACCGTCAACAGCACCACCACGGCGTTGACGCCCGCGGCTTCCGCGACCGGCACGCTCAATGGCACGGTCACCACGGGCGTCACGCCGGTGGAGGCCAGCGTGCGCGCGCTGCAGACGCTGACCAGCGGCGTGATCGAAGTGGCCGGCCGGCCGGTCGAGGCGGATACCGGCCTGTACAGCTACGTGCTGCCGGTGGCCGCGCCGCAGGTGGCTCCCTATGTGGCGCTGCCGGGCACGCTGACTTTCGTCGCCGACGCGGCTGCGGCGGGCAAATACACGCTCGCAGCCACGGCCCTGGGTGTCACCAAACCGCCGGTCGGCCCGCTGACCGTGACGGCGGGCGGCACGCAGGCGACGAATTTCAGTTTTCCGTGATGTGACGTGATCGTGGCCGGCATTGCTGGCCTGTCGTCTAGAGAAACAAAGCGGGCCCAAGTGGCCCGCTGTTGTTTCTCATGCCTCCCCTGAGATTTCAGGCAGCCCCCTATTAACGCTGCCATGAGGTTGGCTCGCCGTGGCGACATCAAGTGCTGTCATGGACAAAGGGATTTAACTGGTCCGGTCATGGGGCAAATCCATGTTTCTATGTCTTTTAGAGATACGCCAGGAGGTGGCGTGCTGAGAGATGAATTCCCTGCTTGGACCATAACGTCACTGGCGGTCGTGTAGGCTTTTTTCCAATTGGAAGTTACAGCCTTGAGCACGTCTTGCTTGCTTGGCGGAGTAAGACCGCAGACCTGATTGGTGTCTACAGGCACGTTGCCAATTTCGTTGGTTAATTCACCAATCGCCTTGAGGGTTTCGCAGGTGTCGTAGATGTCCCATGCAACACCGGCAATAACGAGCCCCGTGCCAACGATTGGGACGGATTTTCCCGCTGTTGTAAAGATTGTGGTGCGGACTCTCGTGATGGACCTCTGCGTGAGTGTCGTGGCCAGCCGTTTTGCAGCCGTTTTCTGCTTCGTGGCTTGCGCCTTCATAGCACTATTGCTCAATTCGGCGCTCGCGACCTTTTCTTCCAGAACCTTCGTCCTTTCCTTCATCTTGGTGACTGCTCTCTCGGACGGGCTTCTACTCAAAATCGTGGAGAGTGTGTGCTCGGCCAGCACGGTGGCGAGGATGCCCTTCACCGAACGGAATCCAATCTCATGGGTCTTTTCATCCAGCAGAGTCAGGATATTCGTGGCGAAAAGTGCCGCCACGAGCAGCGACAAAATGTAGATCAATAGGTTCCGCCCCAGGCTGCTGCCTTGTGATGGGGGCGCCGGTGTCGTCAGGTTGGGTTGTGCTGTTGTCATTGTGAATCCCTCTCTGTTAATCGCTCACTTGAGGTCGCCTCGGTTTCGCCTGGGCCAGTCAGAAGCGAGGCCCAGTGCCCTGCCGCCGAGGAAAGTAACCGCTTCAAGTACAACCCCGAAAAAATCGCCGGATTGGCCGCCCGCGTCGCCATCGGAGCACATGTCGATGAGCCAGTCGGTGGTCTTGATGACGTCCAGGTTGTACTTGATGATGACGATAGTGTTGCCCGCGATGATTTCTCAGCGGTTGAGTTCGGAGTCATCCTTGTGAACTGGCCGAAAAGGCCGGATGGCTGATCTGATGCGGGAACAAATTTCTGCATCACCTTTTCAAGTCGCGCTGGGCCGGCCATCGAAGTCGTCACGGGCGAAGCAGTTATTTTTGCTTGACCGTCAGCACTTCCGATCGTGAAGACTTAAAGTGCCCAATCTTCTTCCATCAGTCGCTACTTTCGTCATAGTTGCTGTCCGAATCGCTATCCACGGGCTCAGCGTCATCGCTGATCGAATCGTCAACGCGGCATTGGCCTATATCCGCAGGATCTGGGTGAACGGGCTCTGTAAATTTTGACAGGTCCTGGTTGAACTGCTGCTCCGAATCCACTCCAAGCGATGTTTGTGCGACGACCTCATCGGCTGCTGCATCGGCTCGTACCGCATCTTCATGACTGACATTGAGATCTCTGATCGCAGTGTCAATGCTGCTGTCGAACATCCCCCACTGAATCCGATCATCTTGCGTCGCATTACTACCTGCAAGAACTGGCTTTGACCCGCTGTTTGCAGTTGTGTTACTTGCGACGATTCCAGTAGCCATGCCAGCAAGAAACCCCCCGCCAGCAGTTAACGCGTTACTTATGCGGTAGGGGTTCCGACTCGCGAACGAGGGCTGATTTGCGAGTGACTGATGAATTGCCGGTTTTGGGCTTGGGACAGACTCCGTGATTGGAAAGGGCAAATCCATCCTAGTCAGCTTGTTGATATCAAATCGTAGCTGGCCCATTCGGGAATCGAATGCGGCGTTTACTTCCCTCTTTTTCTTTTCTGCATGGACATGTTGCGGCCACAAAGCCAACAGGAAAACCCCGATGGCCCACCAGCCCACAATGAATGCGGACAACGCTGTGATTACGAGAACCCAGCCTATGCCCTGCGCTCCTGCCCGAGTCAGGGCTGTCCCGCGCTCCTTCTCAGCTTTGGCTAATTCTTCTTGCAGTCGTTTGAGTTGGTTGCTATTGGTTGAAATGGGCGAAGGTGCTGTTGTGTTCGTTGGACGGGGCCTGACCCCCTGTCGTTGCAAAACAATTCCGCCGCCATGCCGATCAACGAAAAGCGGCAGCCCACAATGGCCACAAGCGAACGCGGTCATCTCTGGGACGATATTCAATTGCGCATTGCAATTGATGCAACTCCTGGTGACCATCAGACCTCCAATTGATGGCTTGAATCTTACACACCGAAACAGTTTTGCGACTTCTACTCCGCTCAGGTATCAGGCCAGCAGCCGCTTCAGGTACCGCCCCGTGAAGCTCGCCGGATTGGCCGCCAGTTCTTCCGGCGTGCCCACGCCCACCACCGTGCCGCCGCCCGCGCCGCCCTCGGGGCCCATGTCGATGAGCCAGTCGGCGGTCTTGATGACGTCCAGGTTGTGTTCGATGATGACGATGGTGTTGCCCGCGTCGCGCAGCTGGTGCAGCACCTTGAGCAGCAGGGCGATGTCGGCGAAGTGCAGGCCGGTGGTCGGTTCGTCGAGGATGTAGAGCGTGCGGCCGGTGTCGCGCTTGGAGAGTTCCAGCGCCAGCTTCACGCGCTGCGCCTCGCCGCCCGAAAGTGTGGTCGCGGCCTGGCCCAGGCGGATGTAGGACAGGCCCACGTCCAGCAGCGTGTGCAGTTTGCGCGCAATCGCCGGCAGGTCCTTGAAGAACGTGTGTGCGGCTTCCACCGTCATGTCCAGGATCTGCGCGATGTTCCGGCCCTTCCACAGCACTTCCAGCGTTTCGCGGTTGTAACGCAGGCCGTGGCAGACGTCGCAGGGCACGTAGACATCGGGCAAAAAGTGCATTTCCACCTT
>JAHFQI010000068.1 GCA_023259355.1 Comamonadaceae bacterium | reverse complement strand
ATGCCTTCCAGGGTGATCTCGTCGTTGCGGAACACTGCCACCTCGGCGCCGAGTTCGCCGAAATACTGGACGATGTTGTAGGTGAACGAGTCGTAGTTGTCGATCATCAGGAGTTTGATTTTCTGGCTCATGGTGTTCACTCCAGCCCTTCCTCGACCAGTTCACTCGCCCGCAGCAGCGCGCGCGCCTTGTGCTCGGTTTCCCTCCATTCCAGCTCGGGCACCGAATCGGCCACGACACCCGCAGCGGCCTGCACGTAGAGTTGGCCATCCTTGATGATGCCGGTGCGGATGGCAATCGCCACGTCCATGTCGCCCGCGTAACTCAGGTAGCCGCAGGCGCCGCCATACAGGCCGCGCTTGGTGGGTTCGAGCTGGTCGATCAGCTCCATCGCATGCACCTTGGGCGCGCCGGTCAGCGTGCCGGCCGGGAAAGTGGCCTTGAGCACGTCCATGCTGGTCATGCCGTCGTTGAGGATGCCCTCGACATTGCTCACGATGTGCATCACGTGGCTGTAGCGCTCGACCACGAAGGCCTCGGTCACCTTGACGCTGCCGGTCTTGGCGATGCGGCCGATGTCGTTGCGCGCCAGGTCGATCAGCATCACGTGCTCGGCGCGCTCCTTGGGGTCGTTGATGAGTTCGACCTCGGCGGCTTTGTCCTTCTCGGGCGTGGCGCCGCGGGGCCGGGTGCCGGCGAGCGGCCGGATGGTGATCTTCTGGCCCTCGTCCGTCTGCTCCTGGCGCACCAGGATTTCGGGCGATGCCCCCACCACGTGGAAGTCGCCAAAGTGGTAGTAATACATATAGGGACTGGGGTTGAGCGCACGCAACGCGCGGTACAGCGAGAGCGGACTCTCGGTGTAGCGCTTCTTGATGCGCTGGCCGACCTGCACCTGCATGAAATCGCCCGCCGCGATCAGGTCCTTGGCGCGTTCGACGGCGGCGATGTAGTCCGCCTTGGCAAAGTCGCGCTCGGCGGGGTAGCCCTGGCTGGGCTTGACCACCGGGGCGCTCACCGAGTATTTGAGCTGCTCCTTCAGGTCGCGCAAGCGTTTCTTGGCGTTGGCGTAGGCCTCGGGCTGGCCCGGGTCGGCGTACACAATCAGGTAGAGCTTGCCCGAAAGGTTGTCGATGACCGCGAGATCCTCGCACTGCAGCAGCAGGATGTCGGGGCAATGCAGCGTGTCGGGCGGGCAGCTGGCTTCCAGCTTTTTCTCGATGTAGCGCACCGTGTCGTAGCCGAAATAGCCGGCCAGGCCGCCGCAAAAACGCGGCAGGCCGGGACGCAGCGCCACCTTGAAACGTTTCTGGTAGTCGGCAATGAAATCCAGCGGGGTCTTGCAGGCGCCCGGATCGGCGTGGCGCACGGTTTCGATCACCACGCCGTCGCGCACCACCTCGGTCACGGCCTGGGCGCCAAAGCCGCTTGCGCGCACCAGCGTGCGCGCCGGCAGGCCGATGAAGCTGTAGCGGCCAAAGCGCTCGCCGCCGACCACGGATTCGAGCAGAAAACTGTACTTGCCGCCATCTTTCGAGTGCGCCAGCTTCAGGTACAACGAAAGAGGGGTTTCCAGGTCCGCGAAGGCTTCCAGCATCAGCGGAATGCGGTTGTAGCCCTGGCCGGCCAGGCTTTTGAATTCAAGTTCGGTAATCACGGGAATGGATCTCCATCAAGCCCTGCAACCCTGTACTTAGTGACGAAGGGATGCATTCATTCAATCTGTCGCCCCGGCTTCGCGCTTTCGGGGCAGGGAGGGCGCGGGCTGAATGCCGCGCCGGTCAGTTGCGCACTTTAGCTGGCTTGCGCCAAGGCCAGGCTCCCCAGCCTTGCAGGCCGGACAGACAAGCTGCGGGAGATGTACGTTGAATGAACATGAGGCACACAGTGTAGCAAAGCAGACGCCGAGACCTGTCACCAGCGCCGGCCGGTATCCGGCAAAACCCTGTTGCCCCTCGCGACCCAACTTGGCAGAATCAGAAAATCGAACGATCGTTCTTTTTCAGAAACAGCATGAAAAACACACATCAATGGCTGGCAGGTTTGGGCATGAGCCTGTTTGCCACCCTTGCATTGGCGGCGTCGGTGGATGTCGGCGGCGTCAAAATGGAAGACCGCGTCGAACTCAAAGGCAGCCCGCTTCAACTCAACGGCGCCGGCATCCGCCACAAGGCGATCTTCAAGGTCTACGCCGCCGGCCTCTACCTCGGCAAGAAGGCCGCCACGCCCGAGGACGTGCTGGCCGCGACCGGCCCCCGGCGCCTGAGCATCACCATGCTGCGCGAGATCGACGCGGCGGAGCTGGGCAAGCTCTTCACGCGCGGGGTGGAAGACAACAGCCCCAAAGGCGAAATGTCCAGGTTGATCCCGGGGCTGATTCGCATGAGCCAGATTTTTTCCGACCAGAAAAAGCTGCTCCCGGGCGAAAACTTCGTCATCGACTGGATTCCCGGCACCGGCACGGTCCTCACGGTCAAGGGCAAAGTTCAGGGCGAGCCCTTCAAGGAGCCCGAATTCTTCAACGCGCTGATGCGCATCTGGCTCGGCCCCAACCCGGCGGACTGGAAGCTCAAGGACGCACTGCTCGGCAAGCCGGCCTGACAGGCCTCTCAGCGGCCCGCCGCGAATTCCGCCAGCGAATCGACAAACCCGTCGGCATTCACCGACCGCACGGGTTCGCCGTGGTTGTAGCCGTAAGTCACCAGCACCACCGGACAGCCTGCGGCGCGCGCGGCCTGGGCGTCGTTGCTGGAGTCACCGATCATGAGCGTGCGGGCCGGCGCGCTGCCCAGCGCCTCGCAGGTCTTGAGCAGCGGCAACGGGTCCGGCTTCTTGCGCTCGAACGCGTCGCCCCCGAACACCTGGCTGAAATAGCCAGCCAGGCCCTTGGCCCGCAGCAGCGGCAAGGCAAACGCGGTGGGCTTGTTGGTCAGGCAGGCCAAGCGCAGGCCCCGGGATTGCAGGGCCTGCAACCCGTCCGTCACGCCGGGATACACCACGCTGTGCCGGCCGTTGATGGCGAGGTAGTGTTGCTGGTAGGCGTTCCACGCCTGTTCGAAGAGATCGTCTGAGGGGACAAAGTCAGGCACGCCGCGCTGCCGCTCAACATGCGTCAGCACCGAACGGATCAGGTGCTCCGAACCCTTGCCGACCAGCTTTTCGATGACCAAGCGGGTGACTGGCGGCCGCGACAGCGTCGCCAGCATGTGGTTGAGCGCCGCCTCGAAGTCGCCCAGGGTGTCCACCATGGTGCCGTCCAGGTCCACGATGCAGGCGTCCAGGTCGGCGGTTTCGGTCAGTATCGGATTCATGCGGAATATTCAGGTTGGCCCGGTACACCGGGGAGTTCGTACAAAGTATGCTGCACGGCTTGACTCACCCGTTCACCCAGGAGACTTCGATGCGGCGCATTTTCCATTTTTTCATGACCCTGCTGGGCTCACTGCTGATCTGTGGCGCCGCGCTGGCACAGGACAAGGTGGTCTATCACATCGACAACGCCGAAGCACAGGCCACGAAGGGCCTGCGCAACATCCGCAACCACCTCGACGTGGCGCCCGAAACAAAGATCGTGGTCGTCACCCATGCCGACGGCGTGGATTTCCTGATGGAAGGCGCCAAGGACAAGAAGAATCCCAACATCGACTACGGCGCGCTGGTCAGCGCGCTGAAGGCCCGCGGTGTGCGCTTCGAGGTCTGCGAAATCACGCTGGCCAACCGCAACCTCAAGAAGGACCAATTCAGCATGGACGCCGAATTCACGCCGTCCGGCGTGGTGCGCATCGGCCAGTTGCAGGCACGCGAGCACTTCGCCTACATCAAGCCCTGAAGCACTGCGACCACCGCCGCAGACTGGCGCTCAGCGCGCCAGTTCCCCGCGCATCGCGTCGATCACGGCCTGGTAGTCCGGCTTGCCAAAGATCGCGCTGCCGGCCACGAACGTATCGGCCCCGGCATCGGCCACGCGGCGGATGTTGTCGCTCTTGATGCCGCCGTCCACTTCCAGGCGAATGTCCCGGCCGCTGGCGTCGATGCGCTTGCGCGCCGCCTCGATCTTGCGCAGTGCGCTGTCGATGAAGCTCTGGCCGCCGAAACCCGGGTTCACCGACATGATCAGGATCAGGTCGATCTCGTCGATCAGCCAGTCCAGCACGTCCAGCGGCGCGGCGGGGTTGAACACCAGACCCGCCTGGCAGCCCTTGGACTTGATGGCCTGCACGCTGCGGTGCACGTGATCCGAGGCGTCCGGGTGAAAACTGATCAGATCGGCGCCGGCATCGGCGAACGCGGCCGCCAGCGCATCGACGGGCTGGATCATCAGGTGCACGTCGATGGGCACCGCCGTGCCGTCGGCGCGTTTCGCGTGCGGCTTGAGGGCCTGGCAGACCATCGGTCCGAAGGTCAGGTTGGGCACGTAATGGTTGTCCATCACGTCGAAGTGGATCCAGTCGGCGCCAGCGGCAATCACGCTCTTGACCTCGTCACCCAGGCGGGCAAAGTCGGCGGACAGGATGGAAGGGGCAATGCGGTAGGTCGTGCTCATGGCGGAATTGTCGCAGTTTGCACCGGGCTCACTCGCTCGCCACTGCGTGGACTTCGCTGCCCTCCGAGAGGGCCTACGCGCCTTGGGGCGGCCCGGCGGCGCTTAAGATTGCACGATGAGCACCCCCGAGATCGAAATCAGCGTCCAGCCCCGCTACCTGCCCGAGCAGTCTTCGCCGCTGGACGAGGCCTATGGCTTTGCCTACACCATCACCATCGCCAACATCGGCGACGAACCCGCCCAGCTGATTTCGCGGCACTGGATCATCCTGGACGCCGATGGCCATCGCGAGGAGGTCCGGGGCCTGGGCGTCGTCGGCCACCAGCCGCTGCTCAAGCCGGGCGAAGCCTTCGAATACACCAGCGGCTGCCGCCTGCGCACGCCCACCGGCACCATGGAAGGCAGCTACCAGTTCGTGAAGGAAAACGGCGCGCCGTTCGAGGTGCCGATACCGCGCTTCGTGCTCGACGCCACGGGCGAGAACGGTGGCCGCATACTGCACTGAACTGTGCCCGTCATGCCCCGCGCCCCCACCGACCTGGTCAGCCTCCTCGACGCGCTCAACCCCGAAGCGCCACGCGCCGAACGCCACCTCTGGCTGATCGCCCTGCTGGAATGGGTGCGCGGCGGCATGGGCACGGGCAATGACCCGGGCGGCGCGGTGGCGCGCGTGCGCCTGCTGCTGGACGCCGCGCAGGCCCGGCCCGCGTGGCTGGCCCACTGGCACCATTGGTGGCAGGGTTTCACCAGCACCGTGGACCCCGCACCGCTTCTGGCGGACTACGGTTTCGCGCCGCGCACCGCCTTCCTGAGCGCCCTGGGCGAACGGCTGCGTCGCAAGCTGCTGCCCGCCACCCCTGACACCGCCGACCTCGTGTCGTTGTTCGACCTGCTGCTGCCGGACCCGCGTGATGCGCTCTGGCTCAAGGCGCTGGACACCGAAACACTGGCGCGGATGCAGGCCCTGCTGTTTGACGCCCCTGCGGAGGCCGCCTGGGGCCAGACGGTGTTAATGGACGCCCTGATGTACAGCGTGAGCCAGGTCGGCGCCGCCGGCTTTTCCGCCGAGATCCGCGCGCGCATGGCCGATGACGCGAAACAGGCCCGGTACTTCCACGCCCTGCCCGGACTGTTCGAGCAGTTCAGGGCCGCCGTGGAGTCCGCCGGCCCACGCAGTCCACAAGGCCTGGCCAGCGCGCAGGCGCTGCGCGACCAGCTCGATGCCTGCCGCCACGCCGCCTACACCGTGTACGCGCACCTGGACGAGCACGGCATTTCCGTCGGCATCGTCTTTCGCCTGCGGCAGTTGCGCGAACGTGTGCTGCGTATCAAGCAGTTGATGGACTGCCTGCAGAGCGAGCACCCCGTGCAGGCCGCGGCCCGCGTGCTGGCCCAGCTCGCGCAGGTGGGCCAGGACAACCGCAGCATCCGCGCGCTGATTGCCAGCAGCACGCACCTGACGGCTGCCAAGGTGGCCGAGCGCAGCGCGGAAAGCGGCGAACACTACATCACGCGCAACGCGGCCGAGTACCGCCACATGCTGGCCGCGGCGGCAGGTGGCGGGGCGGTGCTGGCGCTCACCACCTGGACCAAGTTTGCGATCCTGGCCCTGGGCCTGTCGGCCTTCTGGAGCGGACTCACGGCCGGCCTGAACTACGCCACATCCTTCGTCATCGTGATGCTGCTGCACTGGACCGTGGCCACGAAGCAGCCCGCGGTCACCGCGCCGGCGATGGCCGCCAAGCTCAAGGACATGAGTGCGCCCGATGCGCAGGACCGCTTCGTGGACGAGGTCGCCCACCTGCTGCGGTCCCAGATCGCGGCCATCATCGGCAATCTGGGGCTGGTGATCCCGGGAGTGCTGTTGATCTGCGGCGCGCTGCACCTGGGTGGTTTTGCCCCCATGGTGGATGCGGAACACGCACGCCACGTGTTGCACGACCAGCATCTGCTGGGCCTCACCGCGTTTTATGCCGCCTTCACGGGGGTACTGCTGTTTGCCTCCAGCATCGTGGCCGGCTGGGTGGAAAACTGGTTTGTGCTGCACAAGATCGACTCGGCCGTGGAATGGAATCCGCGCTTCACGCGCGCGCTCGGCACGGCACGTGCGCGGCGTTGGGCACACTGGCTGCGCGCCAACGTTTCGGGCCTGGCGGCCAACGTCTCGCTGGGCTTGATGCTGGGCCTGGTGCCGGCTTTCGCGGGCTTTTTCGGGCTGGGGCTGGAGGTGCGCCATGTCACGCTGTCCACCGGCCAGGTCGCCGCGGCGGCGGCCACGCTGGGACGGGACGTGTTTGCCTCGCCCGACTTCTGGTGGGCCGTCGCCGGCATCGCGCTGATCGGGCCGCTGAACCTCGCCGTGAGCTTCTACCTGGCGTTCCGGCTGGCGCTGGCCGCGCACAGCGTTGCGCCAGTGGACCGCCAACGCATCCGCCACGCCCTGCTACGTCGCTGGCGCGAGGCCCCAGCCACCTTCCTGCGGCCGCCGCGCGACGCGCCGCCCCGATCAGCCCCTGACGGCGATCGCCCCCCTGATTGAGACCCCATGGGTGAATTCGACCTGATCGACCGTTTCTTCAAGCGCCCCGTGACCCGGGCCACCCTGGGCGTGGGCGACGACTGTGCGTTGCTCATGCCAACGCCGGGCATGCAGCTGGCCGTTTCCAGCGACATGCTGGTGGAGGGCCGGCACTTCCTGTCCACCGTCGATCCGGCGCGGCTCGGGCACAAGGCGCTGGCCGTCAACCTGTCGGACCTCGCTGCCTGCGGCGCGAAGCCGCTGGCCTTCATGCTCGCGCTGGCACTGCCGCGCGCCGACGAAGCCTGGCTGGAGGGCTTTTCGCGCGGCTTGTTCGCGCTCGCCGACGCCCACGGCTGCGAACTCATCGGCGGCGACACCACGCAAGGGCCCCTCAACCTCTGCATCACCGTGCTCGGCGAGGTGCCGCGCGAGCAGGCGCTGCTGCGCAGCGGCGCGCGGGCCGGCGACGACCTGTACGTCAGCGGCACGCTCGGCGACGCGCGGCTGGCGCTCGAGGTGTTTCGCGGCACACGCGCCCTGCCGCTGGCGGCGTTCGAGGCGGCGCGCGCGCGCATGGAGCAGCCCACCCCGCGTGTGGCGCTGGGCCTGGCGCTGCGCGGCGTGGCCACGGCGGCGGCCGACATCAGCGACGGGCTGGTCGGCGATCTGGGCCACATCCTGAAGGCCAGCGGTGTTGGCGCCTGCATCGATTCCGCCATCGCCATCGACCTGCTGGCCAGCAAGGCCCACGTGACGCTGGCATCGGGGCAGTTTGACGCCGAAGCAGCGCTCGAATACGTGCTCGCGGGGGGCGACGACTACGAACTCGTCTTCACCGCGCCCCCCGCCGCCCGCGACGCCGTGCAGGCCGCCGCCGCACGGGCGGGGACGCCCGTCAGCCGCATCGGCCGGATCGAAGCCGCGCCGGGGCTGCGGCTGGTAGACGCGGCCGGCCAGGCGATCACCCGGCGATTCGCGTCGTTCGATCATTTCGCCGGCTAGGCGGGGTCCGACGGCGCGATGCGAAGTTGAAGCGTCGGCATGTCAGCCCTCAAGCAAGGTGGTGCGGCGCGACATCCAGTGCCGCGCCAGCCGGTCCCGCAGGCGCCGCGCACTGCGCTCGCCCTGCGCGGGGCCGTCCTGCAGGCTGTGTTGCAGCGCGGCCTCGGCGCCCCGCCAGACATCGTCGCTGGCTTCGCTGTGCAACCGGGTCGGCTCGATACGGGCCTGGTCCTGTTGAAAGACTCGGTCGCGCACCTCAGGAAATGGCGTGAACATGGTGGACTCCTGCGTTGGCGGTTAATGGAGTCCACTTTATTGATTCATCAACACCGCCGAAATCCATAAAAGCAGACATCGGTATTGCAATAATCGCAAATCAACCCACAATCGCCATATGAACCTTGAACTCGACGATGTGGCGCTGTTCCTGCGGGTCGTCGAACTGGGCACCCTGTCGGCGGCCGCGCGCGAGCGCGATGCCCCGGTCAGCCAGGTCACGCGCGCCCTGGCCCGGCTCGAAGCCAACTGCGGCGTTCGCCTGCTCAACCGCAGCACCCACGGGCTGTCGCTGACCGATGAGGGCGACACTTTTCTGGCCCATGGCCGGCGCCTGCTCGACACGGCGGCCGAACTCGGCAGCGAACTCACCGGCAAGCTTGCGGGGCCCAGCGGCTGGGTGCGCATCAGCACCAGCCCGCTGCTGGCGCAGATGGTGATCGCGCCCAGCCTGGGCGCCCTGTACGAACGGCACCCACAACTGCACATCGACATCAACGCCGACGACCGCATTGCCGACATGGCGCGCGAGGGCATCGACATCGCCATCCGCACCGGCACGCCGGCGAGCGACACCGTGGTGGCGCGCCAGATCGGCGACTACGCGCGCACCCTTTACGCCGCGCCGGCCTACCTGGCGCGCTTCGGCACGCCCCGGCATCCGGACGACCTGCAGCACCACCGCCTACTGGCCTACAGCGTCAGCCCCACCCTCAACCGCTGGCCGCTCGCCGACACACCCAGAGGCAAAAACCTGCCCGAACTGCTGGTGCACGGCCACACCCGCACCGACAACTCGGCCGTGATGCTGAGCCTGGTGCAGCACGGCGTCGGCATCGCGCGCCTGATGGACCTGCTGGCGCGCCCGCTGGTGCGCACCGGCGAACTCGTGCCCTTGCTGGAAGATCACCTGGCCAGCCCGCGCGTGCCAATCTATGCCGTCATGCCACAGCAGCGCCAGCGCCTGCCCAAAATCCGCGCCTGTATCGACCACTGGACCGAATGGCTGGCCGGCATGGCACCGCGATAATCCCGCCATGAACGCACCTCACGAGACCACCCCGCCGGTGACATCGGCCGTTGCGCCAACACCCCACCCCGCGCCCCAGCGCCCCACCGCGCGCTTCATGCGCTCGCACCCCGCGCACGCCATCGCGCTGGGCTTCGGTGCCGGCCTGTCGCCCGTGGCGCCGGGCACCGCCGGCACGCTCTGGGCCTGGTTGTCGTACCTGGTGCTGGCGCTGTGGCTGAGCCCGTTGCAGATGGGCCTGCTGATCGCGGCGTCCACCTTGGTCGGCTGGTGGGCCTGCACCGTGACGGCCAACCACCTGCGCGTGCAGGACCCCGGCAACATCGTGTGGGACGAGGTGATCGCGTTCTGGCTGGTGCTGTGGCTGGTGATGCCGGCCGGTTTCTGGGGCCAGCTCGCGGCGTTCGCGCTGTTCCGCTTCTTCGACGCTGTCAAACCCGGCCCGGTGGGCTGGGCGGACGAGCTGCTGCACGGCTTCGGCTGGCGCGGCGGCTTCGGCATCCTGCTCGACGACTTTGTGGCGGCGTTCTGCACGCTGCTGGTGATTGCGCTGTGGAGGGTGTGGTGATGCCGGAGTCCCTGCCAGAAGCGGCGCCAACTCAAACCACGACCGCGCTCTGCCAGACGCTGGCCGAAAAGCTCCAGGCCAGAGGCTGGATGATGGCCACGGCGGAAAGCTGCACCGGCGGGCTCATCGCCGGGGCCTGCACCGATTTGTCGGGCTCCAGCAACTGGTTCGAGCGTGGCTTCGTCACCTACTCGAACGCCGCCAAGACCGAACTGCTGGGCGTGGACACCGTGCTGATCGACACCCACGGCGCCGTGAGCGAGATCGTGGCGCGCGCCATGGCCGAAGGCGCGCTGCGCCACTCGCACGCCCAGGTCAGCGTGGCCGTCACCGGCGTCGCCGGCCCCACCGGCGGCAGCGCCGACAAGCCCGTCGGCACGGTCTGGTTCGGCTGGTGCGTGGCGGGCCACACCACCACCGGGTTGCGCTGCTTCGACGGCGACCGCGCCGCGGTGCGTGCCCAGACCGTGGCGCATGCGCTGGCTCGACTCGCGGCGCTGCTGGACACCGCCGGGCGGCCATCCCCGGCTTGATCTTCAACGGGCTTCGCGGCACCATGCCTTCAGCGGGCGTCTTCACGTCGTCCGCAGGAGGCGAACCACCATGCGCGTCGGCATCCCCAAGGAAATCAAGAACCACGAATACCGCGTCGGCGCCACGCCCGACAGCGTGCGTGAGTTCGTCGCGCACGGCCACACGGTGCTGGTCGAGCAAGGGGCCGGCGCAGCCATCGGTCTGGCCGATGCGCAGTACCTGGCCGCCGGCGCCGAACTGGCGGCCACACCCGAGGACGTGTTTGCCCGCGCCGAGCTGATCCTCAAGGTCAAGGAACCTCAGCCCCACGAATGCCGGTGGTTGCGGCCGGACCAGGTGCTGTTCACCTACCTGCACCTGGCCGCCGACCCGGCGCAGGCGCAACTGCTGCTGGCGTCGGGCGTCACCGCCATTGCTTATGAAACCGTGACCAGCCCGGCCGGCGGCCTGCCGCTGCTGGCGCCGATGAGCGAAGTGGCCGGGCGCATGGCCATCCAGGCAGGTGCGATGTGCCTGGAAAAATCCCATGGCGGCGCCGGCCTGCTGCTCGGCGGCGTGCCCGGCGTGGCGCCGGCGAACGTGGTGATCCTGGGCGCGGGGGTGGTCGGCAGCAATGCCGCCGCGATGGCCGTGGGGCTCGGCGCGCAGGTGACGGTGGTGAACCATTCGGTGGAGCGACTGCGCCGGCTCGACGAACGCTTCGGCAACCGCATTCACACACAGGTTGGCACCGGCGTCGCTATTGAGGCGCTGGTGCTCGATGCCGATCTGGTCATCGGCGCCGCCCTGGTCCCCGGCGCGGCCGCGCCCAAGCTGGTGCGCCGCGCGTGGCTGGCGCGCATGCGGCCGGGCTCGGTGCTGGTGGACGTGTCGATCGACCAGGGCGGCTGCTTCGAAACCAGCCGCCCGACCACCCATGCCGCGCCGACCTATGTGGTGGACGGCATCGTGCACTACTGCGTGGCCAACATGCCGGGCGCGGTGCCGCGCACCTCGACCTTCGCGCTAAACCACGTCACACTGCCGTTCGCGCTCGCGCTGGCCGACAAGGGCTGGCGCCAGGCGTTGGCGGACGACCCGCACCTGGCCAGCGGCCTGAACGTGCAGGGCGGCAGAATCACCCACGCCGCCGTGGCCAGGGCACTGGCCCCCTCCATTGACTCGACGGAACCACCCGCATGACCCAACCCGCCTGGTTTGACGGATTCGAAACCCGCCGCATCACGACCACCGACGCGGAGATTGCCCTGCGCACCGGCGGCAGGACCGACGCCCCGCCCTTGCTGCTGCTTCACGGCTTTCCCCAGACCCATGCGATCTGGCAGCGCGTGGCGCAACGCCTGAAAGACGACTTTTTCCTGGTGATGCCCGACCTGCGCGGCTATGGCGACTCGTCGCACGCCCCCGGCCTGCCAGACCACGGAAACTACAGCAAACGCGCGCTGGCGCAGGACATGGTCGAGGTGATGGACACGCTGGGCATCGCCCGGTTCAACCTCTGCGGCCACGACCGCGGCGCACGCGTGGCGCACCGGCTCGCGCTGGACCATCCGGCGCGCGTGAACAGGCTGTGCGTGATCGATATCGCCCCCACGCTCGACATGTACGCCCGCACCGACATGGCGTTCGCCCGCGCCTACTACCACTGGTTCCACCTGATCCAGCCCGCGCCGCTGCCCGAACTGATGATCGGCGGCAACCCGCGCGCCTACCTGCACGCCAAGCTCGGCGGCTGGGGCAGCGCGGGACTGGGCTACATCGAACCCGAGGCGCTGGCCGAGTACGAACGCTGCTTTTGCCGCGCCGAATCGATCCACACCGCCTGCGAGGACTACCGCGCCAGCGCCGGCATCGACCTGGAACACGACCGCGACAGCCGCGCGCACGGCGAGAAAATCGCCTGCGACACCCTGGTGCTGTGGGGCGACCGCGGCGTGGTGCACCGCCTGTTCGAACCGCTGGCACTCTGGCAGGCCCAGTGCGCCGGCCGCGTCACGGGCCAGGCGCTGCCGGCCGGGCATTTCATCCCCGAAGAGTTGCCCGAGGCGACGGCGGATGCATTGAAGACTTTCTTTGGCTGAGGAATGAACCTTCAGGAAACAAGAGAAAACCGACCCAACGCCGGAGGGTCGCGGCGCGCAGTCACATCGGGTGTGATCAATGTGCCGCGCCGTGGCACTTCTTGTACTTCTTGCCACTGCCGCAGGGGCAGGGGTCGTTGCGGCCGGGCTCCGGCGCCTTGCGCACGGTTTCCACACGCGCGCCGATGCTGCGCCAGATCTCGCGCAGGTCATACACCGCCCAGAGTGCTTCGCCATAGGTGTTGAGGCGCGCCTCGCTCACGCTGGGCGGACCGTCTTCGCTGAGTGCCGACAGTGTGGGCTCGTCCTCGTCGTCCTCGGTCAGCGCCACGATGGCCTCCAGCGCCGCGTCGTGCAGCTTGGCGGTTTCCTTGTCGCGCGGCGGCGCCCACTCCTCGGGCCAGCTTTCCACCGCGAACATGAACCCCAGCGCCCAGACCTGGGCAAAGGCGGGCAGCAATTCGCCTTCGGCCTCGATTTCGGCGCGCTCGGCCTCGGGCAGGCTGGCAATGGCGCCGCGCACGTCCATCACCTCGGGCGCGTAGGCGCGGTCGTCGTCCAACCGTTCGATCGGCGTGTTCAGCGCGGTGGCGACCTCGTTCCAGCGCCGCGTCCACAGCGCCATGAAGCGCTCGAACTGGGCCGTATCGGCGAACGAACCGCCTTCCCCATCCTCGTCGTCGGTGGCCAGCAGCACCGGCAAATACTCGCTGGGCAGGATCAGGCGGCGGCAGCAGATCAGCGCGGCCATGAAGCCCTCGCAAAATTCCCACTGCGGGGTTTCGTCGTAGCGGGTGCGCAGGTCGTCGAGGATGTCGTCCAGCGCGTCGAATTCGTCGGCGCCGAGGTGGCTGGACAGGTCGATGCCGGCGGATTCGGTGTCGGGCGTGGGGGTGTCGTTCATGGCGAGGCCTTCATCGGGAAAGGGGGCGCAACAGCTTCTATGATGGGCGACGGTCCGCGCCCCCGCATCGGACGCTCGGGCCGGCCACCCGGGAATCTGCGCAGTGTAGCGCCGCCGCCCCTGTGAATACCCCAACAACCCGCTGAAAGCCTGCATGCTCGACCGACTCAACGCCCTGTACCCCGTGCGCTACACCACGTTCGGCCTGTGCGTTCTCATTTTCCTGCTGGCGTTGTTCACCGTGGTGGGCTTCGGCGTGGGGTTCCTGACGCTGCTGCTCTCGGGCGGCCTGATCGCATTGGGCGTGCATGACCTGCGCCAGACCCAAAGTGCCACGCTGCGCAACTACCCGGTGATCGGCCACGCGCGGTTCCTGCTGGAATTCATCCGGCCGGAAATGCGCCAGTACTTCATCGAGAGCGACACCGAGGCCGCGCCGTTCTCGCGCTCGCAGCGCTCGCTGGTGTACGCCCGCGCCAAGGGGGAACCCGACAAGCGCCCGTTCGGCACCCAGCTCGACGTGACGGCCGAAGGCTACGAGTGGATCAACCACTCCATCGCGCCCACCCAGCTGCCCACGCACGATTTCCGCATCACCATCGGGGCTGGCGGCAACGCACAGCCCGGTGGCTGCACGCAACCCTATGAAGCCAGCGTCTTCAACATCTCGGCCATGAGCTTCGGCGCGCTGAGCGCCAACGCCATCCAGGCGCTCAACGACGGCGCCAGGCGCGGCGGCTTCGCCCACGACACGGGCGAGGGCTCGATCTCGGCGCACCACCGCGTGCATGGCGGCGATTTGATCTGGGAGGTCGGTTCGGGCTACTTCGGCTGCCGCAACGACGACGGGCGCTTCAGCGAAGCGCGGTTTGCCGCCAACGCCACGGACCCTCAAGTGAAGATGATCGAAATCAAGCTGAGCCAGGGCGCCAAACCCGGGCACGGCGGCGTGCTGCCCGGCCCCAAAGTCACGCCCGAGATCGCCGCCGCACGCGGCGTGCCGGTGGGCGAGGACTGCGTTTCGCCATCGGCGCACAGCGCGTTTTCAACGCCGGTCGAACTGATGCATTTCATCGCGCGGCTGCGCGCGCTGTCGGGCGGCAAGCCGACCGGCTTCAAACTGTGCATCGGCCACCCGTGGGAATGGTTCGGCATCGTGAAGGCCATGCAGGAAACCGGCATCACGCCCGACTTCATCGTGGTGGACGGCGCCGAGGGCGGGACCGGGGCCGCGCCGCTGGAATTCACCGACCATGTGGGCGTGCCGCTGCAGGAGGGCGTGCTGCTGGTGCACAACACGCTGGTCGGCGTGAACCTGCGCGATCGCATCAAGATCGGCTGCGCCGGCAAAATCGTGAGTGCCTTCGACATCGTGCACACCATGGCCATGGGGGCGGACTGGTGCAACAGCGCGCGCGGCTTCATGTTCGCGCTGGGCTGCATCCAGTCGCAGACCTGCCACACCGGCCGCTGCCCGACCGGCGTCGCCACCCAGGACCCGCAGCGCCAGCAGGCGTTGGTGGTCCCGGACAAGGCCACCCGGGTGGCCAACTTCCACGAGCAGACGCTCAAGGCCCTCAAGGAACTGGTGCAGGCCGCCGGCCTCACCCACCCGAACGAGGTCACGGCCCACCATATCGTGCGCCGCGTGAGCGAAAACGAGGTGCGCCTGCTGGCCCACCTGGTGCCCCATGTGCAGCCCGGCGCGCTGCTGCACGACCTGCACAACCAGGCCAACGTGTTCCAGCTCTACTGGCCGCGGGCGCGCGCCGACCGGTTCGGCATGACCTGAGGCGGGCCCCGCAGGGCCGGCCGTCGCGTCGGCTCAGGCCGCCGACACGTCGAGCGCCGCGCCGGTCCGCACACCCAGGGCCTGCAGGCGCCGGGTCATGCACAGCACCGCCCGGTCCTTGCTGAGCAGCTCGCTTTGATGCGCGACCGCGAGGTCAATGAATTTCTGGTCGTCGGGATCCTTGCAGACGACTTGGGCCCTGGGCGCGGCATCAACGGGCCGCACATGGCGGTCAAACGCCGCCAGCACGTCGTCCGCACCCAGCCCGTAGAACGCCAGGCGGGGGACGATCTGCTTGTAGCCCAGCACACGGGCCAGTTCGTCGCGCATGGCGGCGGTGGCGACCCACTGCAGCGCGCCGTCCTCCAGGCCCGCGCGCAGCGGCACGGCGGCGGCATCGCCGAACACGAAGGCGTCCAGCACGATGTTGGTGTCAAGAACGATCGGGCGGGGCGGCATGGGGGCCTTGGGGTTTGTCGCGCACGGCGCCCTTGACCATGTCGAAGCGGAACAGACGGCACTCGATCGGGCCGTTCCACATCGGCACGCGCCGGCTTTCCTTCAGGCGCATGCGGCCCGGCAGCTTGAGGTCGGGGGTGAGCATCCAGGCGGTCCAGCCGGGGTAGTTCTTTTTCCAGTGGCTGGCCAACTGGGGAAAGAAGTCGCCGCCGTCGTCGGTGTGCGCGGTTTCGCGGCTGGCCTGGGTGGGCTGGGCGGCGCGCGCGCCCGCCAGCGCGCCAGGCTGGAAGCCGTCGCGCGAGCGCCCCGCCACGCCGGCGGCGGCGATGCGCTCACCATAGGGCGGGTTCAACAGCATCACGCCCGGCGTCTCGCACGGCGGCAGGCGCTGCAGCGCGTCGCCGCCGCGAAACTGCACCGCGTGGGCCACGCCGGCACGTTCGGCGTTGCGCTGGGCAAAGTCCACCATGCGGTGCGCCACGTCGCTGCCGAAGACGGGCGCGGTCGGCGCATGTTCCTCGGCCTGGGCCTGCGCCTTCATGGCCTGCCAGACATGCGGCTGGAACGGCAGCAGCTTCTCGAAGCCAAAGCGTCGCAGCGAGCCGGCGGCGATGCCGCAGGCGATCTGCGCAGCCTCGATCGCGATGGTGCCGCTGCCACAGCAGGGGTCGTACAACGGCACCCCATCGGCGGCCAGGGCCTCCCAGCCGCTGGCGGCGATCATCGCGGCGGCCAGCGTTTCCTTGAGCGGCGCCTCGCCGGTGTCCTCGCGCCAGCCGCGCTTGAACAGCGGCTCGCCCGAGGTGTCGATGTACAGCGTGGCGCTGTCGGTGGTCAGGTGGGCGTAAATACGCACATCGGGCCACTGGGTGTTCACGTCGGGACGCACGCCGGTCTTGTTGCGGAACCGGTCGGCCACCGCGTCCTTGATCTTGAGTGCCGCGAAATTCAGGCTGGTCAGCGGGCTGTGCTGCGCCGTGATCTCGATCTTGAAGGTCTGCCGCGTGGTGAACCAGATCTCCCACGCCACGGCGCTCGCCGCCTCGTAGAGGTCTTTTTCGCTGCGGTACATGGTGTGCGACAGCTGCACCAGCACGCGCTGCGCCAGACGGCAACGCAGGTTGAGCGCCATCGCATCACGCCAGGACGCCCGCGCCACCACGCCGCCGCGGTGGGTCAGCAAATCCTGGCCTTTGAGCCCGGTCAGCCGGTGCACCTCGTCGGCCAGCAGTTCCTCGACGCCGGCGGCACAGGGCAAAAACAGTTGCAGTTGGTTCACGGTGTCTCTCGATAACGCGTCATGGCAGTTGCCACGTCACAGCGCCTTGCGCAGATTGGCCGGCGCGATTTTCAGCGCCTCCCGGTATTTGGCCACGGTGCGGCGCGCGCATTCAATGCCCTGTTCCTTGAGCATTTCGGAAATCTGGTTGTCGCTGAGCGGCTTTTTCGGGCTTTCGGACGCGACGAACTGCTTGATCAGTGCGCGCACCGCAGTGCTCGACGCATTGCCGCCGGTTTCCGTCCCCAGGCCCGAGCCGAAGAAATACTTGAGTTCAAAAGTGCCAAAGGGCGTGGCCATGTACTTCGCTGTGGTCACGCGGCTGATGGTGGATTCGTGCAGGCCCAGCTCGTCGGCGATTTCGCGCAGGACCAGCGGGCGCATCGCCAGCTCGCCATGGGTGAAGAAGCTCTTCTGGCGCTCGACGATGGCGCTGGAGACGCGCAGGATGGTGTCGAAGCGCTGCTGGATGTTTTTGATGAACCAGCGCGCCTCCTGCAGGCGCTGCTGCAGCGCCTGGCTGCCTTCGCCCTTGTGCTGCCGCAAGGCGCTGGCGTAGATGTCGTGCACCCGCAGGCGCGGCATCACGTCCGCGTTTAGCCGGACAACAAATTTCTGCTGGGCGCCCCGCCCGACCTTGGCCACGATCACGTCAGGCACGATGATGTTGCGTTCGACATCGACAAAGCGCCGCCCCGGCTTGGGCTCAAGCCGCCCGATCAGGCCGATGGCGCCGCGGACCGCAGCCTCGGCATCGCCGCAGAGCTGGGCCAGGCGCTTGATGTCGCGCCGCGCCAGCAGTTCCATCGGTTGGGCGCAGACGCGCAGCGCCGTGGCGGCCAACGCGTCATCGGGCATCTCCGCCAGCCGCGCCTTGAGTTGCAGGCTCAGGCACTCGCCCAAGTGGCGCGCGCCCACGCCCGTGGGCTCCAGCGACTGCAGCAGGTGCAGCGCCACGCTGAAGCGGTGCTCCAGTTCCTCGGCCTGCTCCAGGTCGTCCCCGGCCAGGCCGGCGGCCAGCGAGGCCAGCGAATCTTCGAGGTAGCCGTCGTCGTTGAGCGACTCGATCAAGAACCGCAGCGCGGCGCGATCGACCTCGGACAGCCGCAGCGCCAGCGCCTGGCGGTGCAGGAAGGCCGTCAGCGATTCCTGGCTGCGCGCCAGCTCGGCGGCATCGGCGGTTTCTTCGTCGCCGAGGTTGTTCTTGCGCGCGGGTGCGTCGCCGCCCCATTCACTGTCGTCGGGCGAGACTTCGTGGGTGCCATCGCCGTCCCAGCTGTCGGGGACCGCGGTTTCGGCCTCGCCCTGGTCAGCGCCCGGCGCCGGCGTGTCGCTGCTCGCCGCGGAACTGGCCGCGCCCTCGGTCTCCAGGTCGTCGCGCCGAACCGGGGTGTCGGTCTGCGGCAGGCCGAACTCCTCGCGCGGCGCCTCCTCGGCCGTCAACTCCAGGAACGGGTTGTCGTCGAGCATTTGCTCGACCTCCTGACTGAGTTCCAGCGTGGACAGCTGCAACAGCCGGATCGACTGCTGAAGCTGCGGCGTGAGCGCCAGATGCTGCGAAACGCGAAGGGAAAGACCCTGTTTCATCACATTTTGAAGTGCTCGCCCAGGTACACGCGCCGCACCTCGGCGTTGTCCACGATCTCGGCCGGCGTGCCCTGCGCCAGCAAGGTGCCGTCGCTGATGATGAAGGCGTGGTCGCAGATGCCCAGCGTCTCGCGCACGTTGTGGTCGGTGATCAACACGCCGATGCCACGCGACTTGAGGAAGGCGATGATGCGCTGGATCTCGATCACCGCGATCGGGTCGATGCCGGCGAAAGGCTCGTCGAGCAGGATGAAGCGCGGCTGGGTCGCCAGCGCGCGGGCGATCTCCACGCGCCGGCGCTCGCCGCCCGACAGCGCCATGGCGGGCGAATCGTGCAGGTGCTCCACGCGCAGGTCGTGCAGCAAGGCCGCCAGACGGCGCTCGATCTCGGCATGGGCCAGCGGCTTGCCCGCCTCGTCATGCTGCAACTCCAGCACCGCACGCACGTTTTCCGCCACCGTGAGCTTGCGGAAAATCGAGGCCTCCTGCGGCAGGTAGGACAGGCCCAGCCGGGCGCGCTGGTGAATCGGCATGTGCTCGATTCGCCGGCCGTCGATGGTGATCTCGCCCGCATCGGCGCGGACCAAGCCCACGATCATGTAGAACGAGGTGGTCTTGCCGGCGCCGTTGGGTCCCAGCAAGCCCACCACCTCGCCCTTGAGCACGGTCAGCGAGACATCCTTGACCACCCTGCGCTTGCCATAGGCCTTCTGCAGATGGCAGACCTCCAGCCGGCTCGCGGAAGCGGCCGCGTCGCCCGCCCCGGGCTGGGCCACGACGCCGCCGCTCACTTGCGCTCCCCGCCCAAGGTGGTGCTCGAGCGCAGGCTGGGCGCCGGCTGCGAGGCTGCGGGCCGCACCGGGACGGCCGCGTCACGTGCGGAGGCCCCCGATGCCGCGGGCCGCGGGGTCAGCATCGCCCGCACGCGCCCGCCCCCCGCAGGCCCCGCCACGCCGTCCACGGTGAACGTCTCGGTCTTGTTGTCATAAACCACAAAGTTGCCCGTGATCTGATCGTTCAGCGTGGCACCGCGGTAACGGCGCAAATCGGCCTTGCGGAAAAACTTCACGGTGTCGGCCTGGCTGTCGTACTCGATCCGTTCGGCCTCGCCCTCCATGAACTCGTCAACGCCATCTCGCTTCTGCCGGAAGAAAGCCAGCTTGCCCGCCTCGGCCGTCAGGATGCCGAACTGGTTGCCTTGCGTATCCTGGCGAACCTCCAGGCGGGCGCCACGCATGACGATGGTTCCCTTGGCCAGCGCCACCCCGCCGGTGAAGATGCTGATCTGTTTCTGGTCGTCATACCGCAAGTTGTCGGACTCAATGTTCATCGGCTTGTCGCGGTCGGCCCGCTCGGCCTGCGC
>JAHFQI010000067.1:11931-20002 GCA_023259355.1 Comamonadaceae bacterium | reverse complement strand
CAGTTGGTAGCCATTTGTCTCCAGTGCCTGATTCAGCGCCCGGATGGTCTCCTGAAAAACCGGACCGGTGAGCGTGGGCAGGACGGCCGCGACCACCCTGGCATGTGCGGTGCGAAGCCCGCCTGCCAGGGCATTCGGCACATAGCCCGTCTGGCTGATCACTTCGCGCACCTTCGCCAGTGTGTCGGGAGACACCCGCTCCGGGTGGTTCAGCGCCCGCGACACGGTCATGGCGGACACGCCGGCCAGTCGGGCGACATCGTGGACGGTGAATCCGAGGGGCTTTTTCATGGACGCGGGCAGCTTGGCCGGACGAGGCCGTGTAGGGGAGTGCCCGGATGATACCGGGAGGGGCTGTCTCACCATGAAAGACGCCAGTCGCCATTGCCGGATGCCGGCCTGGGTGGACAGGGGTGGGGCCGCCCATCGGGGGGGCGCAAGGGCAAACGGCAGCCCGATGGCCGGGTTGATCGCCGTGCCAGCACGGTTTTGTCCCATTGGGTGGGACAAAACCGTGCTGGCAGGGTTGGCCACAATTGCCTGAGGGGTGGTTGTTGGTCAAAATGAACACGTGTCCATTTAGTTCAACCACCACTTAGCCCAGGAAACCGCCATGTACATCGGAGAACAACTCATCAACCCGCCGGCCGAGCGCCTGCGCCTCTCGGCCCAATTGGGTGTCGAGCGCGTTGTCATCGACAACCGCGGCACCGACCTGGTCCGGCCCGGTGGCGTGTGGGATGTCGCCAAGCTGCGTGCTTACCGAGAGTGGGTCGAGAGCTTCGGCCTCAAGATCGATTTGTTCGCACTCGATGTCGGCTCCATCCTGCTCGACTTCCTGACCGACGAAGCCAGTGCCCGGCGCCAGGCCGAGGTGCTCAAGCAAAACATCCAGATCGCGGCCGACGCGGGCCTCACGGCCCTCAAGTACAACGTCCAGATGGTGGGCATCACGCGCACCGGTCTGCGTGCGGGGCGTGGCGGCGTGCAGTACAGCGGCTTCAAGCTCGCCAGCTACAGCGCCGAGGCCGACCGCAAGCACAGCTACTGGGGCGTGGGTTACCCCACCAATCAGGATGAAGGTGATGCCGAATCGGCCATGCTCTGCGGCCAGAAGATGGCGAAAGAGGTTCCCGCCGTCACCGAGGAAGCCGGCTGGCGTGCCATCGCTTTCCTGGTCGGCGAACTGGTGCCCGCCGCCGACCGGGCCGGCATCAAGCTGGCCTGCCATCCGCACGACCCGGCCTACCCGGTTGGCGGCCTCAATGGCGTGGAGCATGTGCTGGGTTCGATCGAGGGCCTGCGCAAATTCGTCGCCCTGTCCGACAGCCCCAACCATGGCCTGAACTTCTGCCAGGGCACGGTGGCCGAGATGGCGACCGAGCCGCACAGCTACGTGATTCGCGCCATCGAGGAATTCGCGCCGCGCATCTTCATGGTCCATTTCCGCAACATCCGTGGCGGCTATCTCGACTTCGCCGAGGTCTTTCCCGACGAGGGCGACGTGGACATGAACGAGGCGATCAAGGCCTACCAGCGCTCGGGCTACGCCGGTATCATGTGCCCGGACCACGTGCCGCTGTCCGAACTCGACCCCAACCGCGAGCGCTTCATGGCGTTCGCGCTGGGCTACACACGCGGCCTGCTGCAGGCCGCGGGTTACAAACCGAAAATCACGACGCTGGCCGACTGATCACCTGAGTCCTTTTCCGCCAAACAGATCCACTCCGGAGACATCACCATGATTCGCAGAAAACTCGCCGGCCTTGCCGCCATCGCCGCATTCGGCCTGATGGCGCCACTGGCTGCGCAAGCGCAGTCCGACTACCCGAACAAGCCTGTCAAGATCATCGTGCCGTTCCCGGCCGGCGGCACCAGCGATGTGATGGGGCGCCTGGTTGCCGAGGAGTTGGGCAAGATCCTCAAGCAGCCCTTCGTCGTCGAAAACGTCGGTGGTGCGGGTGGTGTCATCGGCACCGAGAAGGGCGCCAAGGCCGTGCCCGACGGCTACACCCTGATCCAGACCGGCGTCGGCCAGAGTGCCGTGGCCCATGGTCTGGACCCCAACGTCAAGTACAACTCCATCACCGACTTCGTCCACATCTCGCAAGTCCACTCCGGCCCCAACGTGCTGGTGGTGCACCCCAGCGTGCCGTTCAAGACGCTCAAGGACCTGGTGGACTACGCCAAGGCCAACCCCGGCAAGCTGGACTATGGCTACACGCCCGCCGCTTCCGGCCACATGGCCATGGAACTCTTCAAGCAGACCGCGGGCATCTTCATGCTGGGCATCCCCTACCGCGGCGGCGGCCCGATGATGACGGACATCCTGGGCGGCACCATCAAGGTGATGTTCATCAACCAGGACGTGGCCTTGCAGCACATCAAGGCGGGCAAGCTGCGCCCCCTGGCCGTGACCAGTGCCCAGCGCAATCCGCTGTACCCCGATGTGCCGACCGTGGCCGAGTCCGGCTACAAAGGCTTTGAAGCCCTGTCCTGGTCCGGCATCTCCGCCCCCAAGGGCACCCCCCAGCCGATCATCGACAAGCTGGACGCGGCCATGGTTCAGGCCCTCAAGTCGGCCACCATGCGCCAACGCCTGGAGTCGCAGGGCTTCGTGGTGCCCACGCCGGGAGCCAAGCACTACACCGCCTTCGTCAAAAGCGAGCTGGAGCGCTGGACCAAGGTGATCAAGACCGCCGGCATCAAGGTTGAGTAGCCGGAACGAATGATGGCCATGAACGAACAGCCCCCCACCCAGCCGGACAACGCCCGCCGCCAGCCTGAGGAACTCCGCTCCTGGCGCTGGTTCGGCAAGGAGAGCATGCGCACCTTCAACCAGCGCTCGCGCATGGCGCAGCTGGGCCTGGCGCAGGCCGACTACATCGGCAAGCCCATCATCGCCGTCATCAACACCTGGAGCGACATCAACCCCTGCCACATGCATTTCAAGGCCCGTGTGGAAGAGGTCAAGCGCGGCGTCTGGCAGGCCGGCGGCGTGCCCATGGAAATGCCGGCCATGTCGCTGGCCGAAGCCTTCCAGAAGCCCAGCCCGCTGCTCTACCGCAACCTGCTGGCCACCGAGACCGAGGAGCTGTTGCGCTCCTACCCGGCCGACGGCGTGGTGCTGATGGGCGGCTGCGACAAGACCACGCCGGGCCTGATCATGGGCGCCACCTCCATGGGCATTCCCATGATCTTCATGCCCGCCGGCCCCATGCTGCGCGGCAATGCCGGCGGCAAGACGCTGGGATCGGGCTCGGACATGTTCAAGGGCTGGAACGAGCTGCGTGCCGGCGCCATCGACCAGGGCGAGTGGGAAGAGCTGCTGTCCGGCATCGCGCGCAGCCCCGGCACCTGCATGACCATGGGCACGGCCAGCACCATGACCAGCGCGGCCGAGGCGCTGGGCCTGACGCTGCCGGGTGCCAGCTCGATTCCCGCGCCCGATTCGCGCCACGCGCAGATGGCCACGGCCACCGGCCAGCGCATCGTCGAGATGGTCTGGCAGAACCTGGGCCCGTCCCGCGTGCTGACGGCTGACGCCTTCGACAACGCCATCGTCACCGTGCTGGCACTGGGTGGTTCCACCAACGCGCTGGTGCACCTGATCGCGATGGCGCGCCGCGCCGGCGTGGACCTCACGCTGGACCGTTTTGACGATCTGGCCGCTCAAACACCGCTGACCGCCAACCTGCGGCCGGCCGGTGCGTACCTGATGGAAGACTTCTATTACGCCGGTGGCCTGCGCGCGCTGCTGGCGCGGCTGCAGGCCGAGCGGCCGGGCCTGCTGAAGCCCGACACACTCACGGTGAACGGCCGCACGCTGGGCGAGAACATCGCCGGCGCCAAGGTGTTCAACGACGAGGTGATCCTGCCGGCCGAGCGTGCCCTGGTGGCCAGCGGCAGCCTCGCCGTGCTGCGCGGCAACCTGTGCCCCGACGGTGCGGTGATCAAGCCGGCCGCGGCCGAGCCGCACCTGCACCAGCACACGGGCAGGGCCATCGTCTTCGCCAGCTACGCCGAACTGACCGCGCGCATCGACGACCCCGACCTCGATGTGGACGCCAGCAGCGTGCTGGTGCTGCAGAACGCCGGCCCGCTCGGCGGCCCCGGCATGCCCGAGTGGGGCATGCTGCCGATCCCGAAAAAGCTGCTCGCGGCCGGCGTGCGCGACATGCTGCGCATCAGCGACTGCCGCATGAGCGGCACCAGCTTCGGCGCCTGCGTGCTGCACGTGGCGCCCGAGGCCTTCATCGGCGGGCCGCTGGCGCTGGTTCGGACCGGCGACCTGATTCGCCTGGACATTCCGGCGCGCACGCTCGACGTGCTGGTCGATGACGCCGAACTCGCGCGCCGCCGCGCCGAATGGACGCAACCGCCGCCGCGTTACCTGCGCGGCTGGGGCGCGTTGTTCAGCCAGCAGGTGACGCAGGCCAACGAGGGCTGCGACATGCGGACCCTGAGCGGCACCGAACCCACACGCGAACCCGACATTTACTGAACCTTCAACGCCGCATCCCCGGCGCTGCCCAAAACAAAGCCGATCCGCGGCCGATCTGATGAACCACTTTTTGAATGAAGCCCGCGCGCTGCTCGGCGACGCGCACGTCCTCACCCCAACCCAGGCGGACCTCTCGGCCTACGTGACCGACTGGCGCGGCAAGTTCACCGGCACCCCGCTGGCCGTGCTGCGACCGGCCGATACCGCGCAGGTGGCGGCGGCCGTCAAACTCTGCGCGGCCCACGGCCTGGCCATCGTGCCGCAGGGCGGCAACACCGGCATGTGCGGCGGCGCCACGCCCGACGGCAGCGGCCGGCAGGTGGTGCTGAGCCTCACGCGCCTGAACCGCGTGCGCGCCGTCGATCCGCTGAACAACACCATGACGGTGGAAGCCGGCTGCGTGCTGCAGACCCTGCAGGAACTCGCCGCCGAACACGACCGGCTGTTTCCGCTCTCGCTCGGCGCCGAAGGCTCGTGCCAGATCGGCGGCAACATCGCCACCAATGCGGGCGGCGTGCAGGTGCTGCGCTACGGCAACACGCGCGACCTGGTGCTGGGGCTTGAGGTGGTGCTGGCCGACGGCCAGGTGCTGAACCTGTTGCGCGCACTGCGCAAGGACAACACCGGCTACGACCTCAAGCACTTGTTCATCGGCGCCGAAGGCACGCTGGGCATCATCACCGCCGCCGTGCTGAAGCTCTTTCCCGCACCGCACGCCAGTGCCGTGGCCTTCGCGGCCCTCAAGACGCCGCAGCAGGCGCTGCAGTTGCTGGGGCTGATGCGCGGCGCTTTAGGCGACCGCTTCACCGCCTTTGAATTGATGAGTGACGCCAGTGTGGCGATGGTGCGCCAGCACTTCCCCGGGACGCCCGCGCTGTTCGCCGACGCCCACCCCTGGCAGGTGCTGATGCAGGCCACCGACCCCGGCGCCGGCGACGGCGCGCAGGCCGCGCTGGACGCGAGCTTCCAGGCTGCGCTGGAGCAGGCGCTGGAGCAGGGCGTGATCGACGACGTGGTGATCGCCACCTCGGTCGCGCAGGCCGAGGAGCTCTGGGCCGTGCGCGAGAACATCAGCGAGGCGCAGCAGCACGACGGCGCCAACATCAAGCACGACATTGCCGTGCCCGTCTCCAGCGTGGCCGCCTTCATCGCCGAAGTGCAGCCCCTGCTGCATGCCGCCTACGCGGGCGTGCGCCCCATCGTCTACGGGCACCTGGGCGACGGCAACCTGCATTTCAATGTCTCGCGCCCGGTCGGCTGGAGCACGCCCGACTGGCAGGCCGAGACCGACCGCGTGAACGCCATCGTGCTCGACGTGGTGGCGCGTTACCAGGGCTCGTTCAGCGCCGAGCACGGCATGGGCCAGCTCAAGAACCATGAGATGGCGCTGTACAAGACGCCGCTCGAAATCAACGTGATGCGCCGCGTCAAGCAGGCGCTGGACCCACAGGGGCTCATGAACCCCGGAAAGCTGCTGCCATGAGCGATGCCACCGCCACCGAAACCAAGCGTTATCCGCTGCCCGCGCTGTTCCGCGTCGTCGAGTCCCTGTTTCTCGCGGCCGGCATGGACGCCGGCAAGGCGCACAGCGTGACCGATTCGCTGCTCACGGCCGACGCCATGGGTCACAACACGCACGGCCTGGCGCTGGCGCCCATGTACCTCGACGCGGCGCGCTCCGGCGTCATGGCCGTCACCGGCGACAAGACCGTGGTGAACGACCGGGGCGCCTGCGTCACCTGGAACGGCAACCGCCTGCCCGGCGCCTGGCTGATCCACCAGGCCATCGACTTGGCGCTGGAGCGCATTGCCGCGAGCGGCGTGGTCACGGTGGCCATTTCCAACAGCCACCACACCGGCGCGCTCGCGGTCTACCTGCCGCGCCTGACCGAGCGCGGCCTGCTGGTGCAGCTGGTCAATTCCGGCCCGGCCGCGGCCGGCGTGGCGCCCTACGGCGGCACGAAGCCGGTGTTCACCCCCGATCCGCTGGCCGCCGGCATCCCCACGCCGGGCGACCCGGTGCTGCTGGATGTGAGTTCGTCCATCACCACGCTCAACAGCGCGCGCCAGCTCGTGGCGCGCGGCGAACGCTTCCCTGCGAAGTGGGCGATGGACGCGCAGGGCCAGCCCAGCGACGACCCGGCCGTGGTTGTCAACGGCGGCGGCAGCCTGCTGCCCACCGGCGGCATGGACCATGGCCACAAGGGCTACGCCATGGCCTTGCTGGCCGAGGCGCTGACCCAGGGCTTGCCCGGTTACGGCCGCGCCGACCAGCCCAAGGGCATGACCATCGGCATCTTCCTGCAGGTCATCGACCCCGAAGCCTTTGCCGGCCTCGATGCCTTCACGCGCCAGACCGGCTGGCTGGTCGATGCCTGCCGCGCCAGTCCGCCGCGCCCCGGCGTGGCCCGTGTTCGCCTGCCGGGCGAGCAAGCCCTGGTGCGCCAGCGCCAGGCGGTCGCCGAGGGCGTGCCGCTGGCGCCTTCCGTGGTGGCGGCGCTGCGGCCATTGGCGGAGGCAGCGGGTCTCGTCTGGCCCGAAGGTTCGTAGCGGTTCCGGCAGGCCGCGCTTATCGGTTTGCGCGCCGCTTGAGCCAGCGCACCAGGCTGCCCACCATAGGCAGCTTCTCGTACAACTCCTCCGCCGCGTCCCAGTAGTCGCGGTGCAGGCTGACGCGGCCCTGCGGGTCCAGCACGATGTGGGTGGCGCCGCGCACGGTTTGCGTCTCGCCCTGTTTGAAGCCCTTGAAGCGGAACAGGAAGTCCCAGGTCAGAAAGCACTGGTTGCCCTGGAGGACCTGGCCCGTGACCACGAAGCGCGGCTCGTGCAGCGTCTCGAACATGTGGCGGAAGATGTGCGCGATGGCGGGAACGCCCTGCACCTCGTTGAAGGGGTCCTTGAAGCGGGCGTCGGCCGCGTAGAGGCCGCCGATGCGGGACAGGTCGGCGGGGCTCAGGTGCTCGAAAAAATCCACCAGGCGGGCCATGGTTTGTTCGGGTGCCATGGCGTTCTCAAAGGCCCGTGGCGCGGTGCACCGCAGCGAAGTACCAGCGGTACGGCAGCAGGCGCAGCAGCTTCATCACGCGGCTGAAGCGTCTGGGGAAATGGATGTGGAATGCACCGGCCTCCCAGCCGCGAACGATGGCCTCGGCCGCCTGCGCCGGGGTGATCACGGCGGGCATGGGAAAGGCGTTGCCGGCGGTCAGCGGGGTGGCCACGAAGCCGGGTGTGATGAGGCTCACGCCGATGCCCTGCGGGCGCAGGTCCAGGTACAGGGATTCCGCCAGGTTGATGAGCGCGGCCTTGGTTGGTCCGTAGGCCAGGCCCTGGGGCAGGCCGCGGAAACCGGCCACGCTGCTGACCAGGCTGATGTGCCCCTGGCCGCGGGCCTGCAGCGCCGGCAGCACGGCCGCCAGCAGGTGCCAGGCGCCGGTGACGTTGATCTGCTGGTGGCGCAGGGCCTCGTCCAGGTCCAGGTTCATGGCGCGCATGGGCTGGTAGTGGCCGGCGCAATAACACGCGAGGTCGATCGGGCCTTCGGCCAGCAGTTGTCCGGCGGCGGCCTGC
>JAHFQI010000067.1:0-11831 GCA_023259355.1 Comamonadaceae bacterium | reverse complement strand
ACGCGGCCGTTGAAGTACTGCGCCAGGTCGAGCACGGGTTTCTGGTCGGCGTAGTCGGCCAGGTTCGGGCTGGCGCAACCGGCGAGCGTGAGGCCCAGTGCCGCGCCACCGAGTGCGGTGGCAGAAATGAATTGCCGTCGTTGCATCATGGGGTTCCTCGGGGTGATGGGCGGGTCATCACTAAGTCTTCAGGACGCCCGGCCGGGGCCGATCAAGGCCTGGCGCAGTGCGGGTTCGGACGTGGCGGGCGACAGCCAGATGCCGAAGAACAGGCGCGAGAATTCCGGGTCGGCCACCTCGCCCACGGTGCGGCCATGCTGCTGGAACACCGCGCCCACACCCGGGCGATGCAGCCCCACGAGCCGGTCGCCGGCTTTCACGTCAGGCAAGGCGGCGCGCAGGGCCTGTTGCCAGCGTTGCGCCTGCTCCTCATTGAAACGGCCGAGCCGGCGCATTTCGTCGAGCGAGCGCCGGGCGATCGCTTCGGCCTTGAAGTCAAGCCGGTATTCCAGTTCGAGCGCCAGCGGCAGGGCGGCGAAATCGTCGGGCCGGAAGCCGGGGCTGGCCCACAGGCGGGCGCGGTAAACCTCGATGCCCAGAAATCGCAGCAGGCCTTGCCCGAGGAGGCGGGTGCCCGCCAAGGGGCTGGCTTCGCCGGGGGCCGGTGCCGCCGCGCGCGGGGCGCCGGGCTCGGCCAGGGGCGATGTCGCCATTTGCGCCCAGGCACCCGGCGCCATGGCCGGCGCAACGCCGACCAGCCCCACCGCCAGCGCGCAGGCCGCCCGGTTCATGGCTTGCGCAGCGTGTACTGCACCACGTCGATGTTGCCCATGGCAAAGGCGGCCTCGCAATACGCCAGGTAGAACTCCCAGATGCGCAGGAAGCGCTCGTCGAAGCCCTGCTGCAGCACCCTGGCGCGCTGGGCCATGAAGGCTTCGCGCCAGCGCCGGCAGGTCTCGGCGTAGTCGGCGCCGAAGGCCATCTCGTCCACCACCCGCAGGCCGGCGGCTTCGGCCTCGCGGCGGAATTCGCGCGGGCAGGGCAGGCAACCACCCGGAAAGATGTACTGCTGGATGAAGTCGGTGGAACGAATGTAGCGATCGAACAGGGCATCGTCGATCACGATGCTCTGGATGCAGGCGCGCCCGCCGGATTTGAGCAACCGGTGCACCGCCTGGAAGTAGGTGGGCCAGTAGGCGCGGCCCACCGCCTCGACCATCTCGATGGAGCAGATGGCGTCGTAGGGGCCGTCGGCAATGTCGCGGTAGTCCTGCAGCCGCAGATCGGCCCGGTCGGCCACGCCCTGGCGCTGCAGGCGTGCATGGGCGAATGCCAGCTGCTCGGTGGAGAGTGTGACGCCCGTGACGGTGGCCTCGAATTCGGTCGCGGCCTTCTCGGCGAGTGCGCCCCAGCCGCAACCGATCTCCAGCACGCGATGGCCGGGCCGCACGCCGGCCATGCGCAGCGCGCGGCGCACCTTGGCGTGCTGGGCCAGGCCCATGTCGCCGTCGGGCCGCCCCTCGAACCAGGCCGAGGAGTAGTTCATCGTGTCGTCCAGCCACAGCCGGTAGAAGTCGTTGCCCAGGTCGTAGTGGGCGTGAATGTTCTTCCGGCTGTTGGCACGGGTGTTGCGGCGCAGCAGGTGCCGCAGGCGGTGCAGCAGCCGGCCCGCCCAGCTGCCGTAGATCATGTCGTCGAGCGCCTGGCGGTTGGCAATGAAGAGCCGCAGCAGCTCCGGCAGGTGCGGCGTGGTCCAGTGGCCCGCGATGTAGCCCTCGGCAAAGCCGATGTCGCCGGATTTGAGCGTGGCGCCGCACACGTCCCAGTCATGCAGGTGGATCACGGCGCTCGGCCCGCTGGCCGCGCCGAAATGCTGCAGCCGGCCGTCGGGCAACTGCACCGTGAGCGAGCCGTGGCGCAGGCGCTGCAGCAGCTTGAACACGGTGCGGGCGGCCGCCGGAAGGCCATCGGGCAAGGCCAGCGGGGGGGCGGCTCGGGTGGGGGCGGTGGTGCTGTTCATGGCGAAGTCTCCGCGGGTTCAGCGGGTCAGGAAGTGCTCGGGGGGCGAGGGCTTGGGATGGAAGCGAACGCGCTTGCACCACAGCTTCAGGGCTTGCCAGTGGATGCGCGCGACCACCATCACGGTCATGGCGGGGTAGCCCCACAGGGCATGACGCAGGCTGGCGGCCGTGGCAGGTTCCAGCCGCCCGCTGAGGCTGGTTTGAATCAGCGGGCCGTCGTCGTCGTCCACATCGACACGCGCCACGATCCGCTCGCGGCCATCGTGCTGGGCGCGCAGGAAGCGGAACCGGTAGCCGCCCGCCACCGCGCAGAACGGCGAGACATGGAAGGCTTTGCGGGCCAGCAGCTCGGCGCCGTAGCGCGGCTGGTCCAGCAGGTAGCAGTGGCGCTCGCCGAAGGTGTTGTTGACCTCGGCCACGATGGCGCGCAGGGCGCCATCGGCGTGGTGGCAATACCAGAAACTCACGGGCTTGAAGGTGTGGCCCAGCACGCGCGGGTAACACTGCAGCCAGATGTCGCCCGTGGCATCGGTGATGCCTTCGTGGCGCAGCAGCTCGTCCAGCCACGCCAGCGCACCGCCTTGATCAGGGCCACGGCCGTCGCCGTGGTCCGTGTCCCAGAAGCTGATGGCGCCCGGGCGGTTCACAGCCAGCGTGCCGGCCTGCGCGGCCAGCTGGCGCATGGGCAGCAGCAGGAAATACGTGGCGTAGGCAAAGGCGTTGCGCCGCGGCCGCAGGCGAGTGTGGCGCACCTGGCCGAAGCCGATCAGGGGCACGGCGGTGCGAGCTTGTGTGGGGCGGCCCGGCGCGGCGCTCATGCCGCCTCCCGCCAGGGCGCGGTGCACGCCCGCTGCAACTGCTGTGCCACCGCCAGGCCGGATTTCAGCCCGTCCTCGTGGAAGCCGTAACCCGTCCAGGCGCCGCAGAACCAGGTGTGATGCTGGCCCTGGAGTTCCGGCACACGTTGCTGGGCGTGGAGGGCGGCGCCGTCGAACACCGGGTGGGCGTAGTCGTATTCGCCCATCACCCGCGCGGGGTCGATGTCGCGCACCGGGTTCAGCGACACCACCACCGGCTGCGCGAACGGCAGCGGCTGCAACTGGTTGAGCCAGTAATGCAGGCACACGCGGGCCGATTCGCGGCCACCGTCGGCCGCGCGTTCATAGTTCCACGCGGCCCAGGCGCTGCGCCGAGCCGGGAGCACGCGGGCGTCGGTGTGCAGCACGGCGCGGTTGGGCTGGTAGCGGATGGCGCCCAGCACCTCGCGCTCCGGGCGCGTGGCGTCGCCGAGCAACGCCAGCGCCTGGTCGGAGTGCGTGGCCAGAACCACCTGGTCGAAACGTTCGGCGCGGCCGTCCGTGACGATGCGCACGCCGGCCGCGTCACGCTCGATCCGCCGCACCGGTGTGTTCAGGCGCTTGTCGGCGATGCCCGCCACGATCTTGTCCACGTAGTGCCGGGCGCCGCCGGCCACGGTGAACCACTGCGGCCGGTGGCTCACCTGGAGCAGCCCGTGGTTGTGGCAGAAGCGGATCATCGTGGCCACCGGGAACTGCAGCATCTGGTCCGTGGGGCAGCTCCAGATGCAGCCCAGCATGGGCAGGAAGTACCAGTCGCGGAACGCCGCGCCAAAGCGGTGCTGGCGCAGGAACTCGCCCAGCGGCTGCTGCAGGGCCGCCTCTTCGTTCGCGGCAGCGATGCGGGTGCACAGCGCGTTGAACCGCAGCAGGTCGGCCAGCATGCGCAGGAAGCGCGGGTTCAGCAGGTTGCGGCGCTGCGCGAACACGGTGGCCAGGCTGTTGCCGCTCCACTCCAGCGCGCCGCCGTTCAGCGCGCCGGGCACCTGCACGGAAAACGACATGTCGGAGGGGGCCGTGGCCACGCCGAGCCGGGCCAGCAACTCGATCAGGTGCGGGTAGGTGCGTTCGTTGAAGACCAGGAAGCCGGTGTCCACGCCGTGCGTCACCGGCCGGCCGAGCCCGTCGGGCAAGGTCACGTCCACCGTGTGGGTGTGGCCGCCAAAGTGGCTGCCCGCCTCGAACAGCGTGATGTCCGCCTGGCCCTGCAGCGTGTGTGCGACGGCGAGGCCCGAGATGCCGGAGCCGACGATGGCGATCTTCATGCCGGGCCGGGTCATTTCGCCACCTCGGGCACGGCTTTCGCCAGTTGCCGTTCTATGTCGCGCAGCAGGCTCTGGTTTTCAGGGCCGGTCAGGCTGGAGTAGGCGTCCACCACCTTGCCGTTGCGCGCGATCAGGTACTTGTAGAAGTTCCAGCGTGGCTGGGTCCCCGTGGCCTCGGCCAGCTGCCGGTAAAAGGCCGAGGCCTGGGCGCCCGACACGGTGCTCTTGGCGAACATCGGAAATTTCACACCGAAGGTGTTTTCGCAGAACGCGGCAATCTGCTGGTTGCTGCCGGTCTCCTGGGCAAAGTCGTTCGACGGAAAGCCCAGCACGACCAGCCCCTTGTCTTTGTAGCGGGCATGCAGCTTTTCCAGGCCCTGGTACTGGCTGGTGAAGCCGCAATAGCTCGCGGTGTTCACCACCAGCAGCACCTGCCCGCTGTACTGGCACAGCGACTGGGGCTTTTCGTCCTGCAGACGCGGGAAGGTGTGGTTCAGCGTGGCCGGGCAGGCCGGTGTGCCGGCCGGCGCGGCGTGGGTGGCGCCCGCCAAAACGGACATCCAAAGCAGGGCGATCCAGAGGTGTTTCTTGTTCAACATGGTTTGAATATGTCTGTTTGTCTAAGACAAATGTGAGTATGCTACATTTTGTCCAACCAAGTTCAGCCGATGACCCTTCTTAATACGCAGCCAATCAGGGCCTGGATTCAACTCTTTTTGAATTCGTGCGGACGTTCGTGGCCATGAACACCGCCGGGGCCTTCAGCCTGTCGATTGCCGATGTGGAGCGCGACACCGGCTTGTCCAAGGACACCTTGCGCATCTGGGAGCGCCGCTACGGCTTCCCCGCACCCCAACGTGACGCCCTGGGCGAGCGCCTGTACCACCCGGCCCAGGTGCAGCGCCTGCACCTGATCCGCCGGCTGCTGGACACCGGGCACCGCCCCGGTCAGGTGGTGGGGTTGACGACGGCGCAGCTGCAGGCGCTCGGCCAGGCGCCGGCCCCGTCACGGCGTGCCGTGGGCGTGCGCCAGAAAAAAAAGCTGGCCCCCGCGGTGGCGGCGCTCGATCCGGGATGGATGGCCTGGTTGCAGACCAACCAGACGGAGACTTTCCGCAGGGCGCTCCAGCAGCACTGGCTGCGCCACGGGTTGGCCCAGACGGTGGAGGACCTGATCGCGCCACTGAGCGTGCGGGTGGGCGAGGCCTGGCAGGCCGGCGAGTTGTCGGTGTTCCAGGAGCACCTGTACAGCGAGGTGGTTCAAGCCGTCCTGCGCGAAGCCATGGCCGCCATCGACCTGCGCACGGACGGCGCGCCGCGCGGCCCGAGGGTGCTGCTGACCACCTTGCCCCGGGAGCAACATGCCCTGGGCCTGCTGATGGCGGAGTGTTTTCTGGCGCTGGAGGGCTGCGAGCGCCGGCAACTCGGCGTGAGCACGCCGCTGGCCGAGATCGTCAATGCCGCGCAGGCCTTGCAGGCCGATGTCGTGGCGCTGAGCTGCAGCGCGCAGGCGACGGCGCAGGACATCCTGCAAAGCCTGCGCCAGTTGCGGGCGCAGTTGCCACCCGGCGTGGCGATCTGGGTGGGCGGCAGCGCAACTGTCCTGCATGGCCGGCGCCTGCCCGAGGGCATCGTGGCGGTTCGCCGCGCACCCGATCTGGCCCCGCTGGTCACGGCCTGGCGTGTGCAACACGTTGCTGGCCGCCCCTGATGCCGGGGCTTCGCTGCGTTGAAGCCGGGCCCGGCCCTGGCGGCGTTCAGGCGCTTTCGCGCGGGATGAGCTGAAACCCGAGGTCGGCGATGCGCGCCATCGGGGCGGCATCGGCCTGGTCGGGGGTGTCGCTGCCAGGGGCAGGGCGCAGCCGCGCCAGCAGCATCCGGCCCGCGTGGCGGCCGAGTTCGCGTGAGGGCACGCGCACGGTGGTCAGCGCGGGCACGCAGGCCGCGGCGATGGCCAGATCCGAGAAACCCACCACGGCCATCTGCTGCGGCACCGCGACGCCGCGGCGCCGGCACTCGAACAGCGCGCCCACGGCCAGGATGTCGTTGCTGCAGAAGATGGCCTGCAGGCCGGGCTCGCGCGCGAGCAGCCGCGCCAGGCCCTGCGCCCCGTCGTCGATGGCCGACGGCGGCTTGACCCGCTCCACCTGCACCTCGGGCGCGCCGCTGGCGGCCAGCCGCTCGCACAGGCCCTGCAGGCGCTGCTGCGAGCGCCGCTCGTCCGCGCCAATGAAGCCGATGCGGCGGTGGCCCCGCGCCAGCAGGTAGTCCGCCACGGCCTGGCCCGTGGCGTGGTTGGAAAACCCCGCCACCATGTCGATCGGGTCGTCGCTCAGGTCCCAGGTTTCCACCACGGGAATGGCGAGGCGCCGCAGCTTCTCGCGCACCGACGGCTGGTGGCCCACGCCCGTGAGCACCAGCGCGTCCACCTGGCGGCCCAGAAAGGCATCGACCAGGCCCGCTTCCCCGCCTTCGTCGTAGCGCGACTGGCCCAGCAGCAACTGGTAGCCGGCGCCGGCCAGCACCTCGGCCAGCCCGTCCATGGTGTCGGCAAACCAGGCGTTGGACAGCATCGGCACGATGGCGCCCACGATGCGCGAGCGGCTGGAGGCCAGGCTGCCGGCATTGAGGTTGGGCACGTAGCCCAGGCGCTCGATGGCGGCCTGCACCGCCGCGCGTGTGGCGGGCTTGACCTTGTCCGGGTCGCTGAGCACGCGCGAGACAGTGACACGCGCCACGCCGGCTTCGCGCGCCACGTCGGCCATGCGGCTGGAGGGAAGGATCGAACTCAAGATGCCGTGATCGTACCGCTCCTGGTTCGCAGCCCGGTGCGGGGCGCCCCGGACAGATTCTTTTTGCGCAAAGAAAAAGCCACCCGAAGGTGGCCAATGAAAAAGACAGATCGATGACTTACTTGATGAACCGGATTTGAGCGTTGATTCTTTCAAGAATCGGCTTCTTCTTTTGATTGAAGACGGCCTTGTTCTCTTCGATCAAGTTCTTGCCCTTGGTGTCGATCGAAATGATGAGGGGCCCGAACTCCTTGACCCTGTTGACCCACAGCGTCTCCGGCATGCCCAGATCCTTCCACTCGGCCGCTTCGATCTTTTCCACCTTCGTCGCCGCCAGCACGGCGCAACCGCCGGGGAAGATGGCGTGAACTGCCTTGTTTTCCACGCAGCCTTCCTGCGTTTCGGCCCCCATGCCGCCTTTGCCCACAATCAGCTTCACACCCGTTTGCTTGATGAATTCCTTCTCGAACTTCTCCATGCGCATGCTGGTGGTCGGGCCGATGGAAACCATTTCATATTCGCCATCTTCCTTTTGGCGAACGATCGGGCCCGCGTGAAAGATCGCACCGCCCTTGAGGTCCACGGGCAACTCGCGGCCCAGTTCAATGAGACGACGGTGAGCCACGTCGCGGCAAGTCACCAGGGTGCCCGTCAGGTAAACGACATCGCCGATGTTCAACGATTCCAGATCTTCGTCCTTGATGGGGGTAGTCAGAATTTTGATCACAGCTCAAATCCTTTGTGCGAGATGATTTCGTAAGACAAATCGGCGTTGATCTTGATCTTGCCGCGACGGTGCGCCCAGCACCCCGTTGAGACGGCCACACCGATGGTGGAGGGGTGGCGCGCGGAGGATTCAATGTTCACGCCCATCACACTCGCGTTGCCGGTCAGGCCTTGCGGCCCCAGGCCCAGTTCGTTCAAGCCATCCGCCAGCAACTCTTCCATCAAGGCCGCGTTGTCATTGCTGTGGCGCGAGGTGACGGGTCGCAGAATCGCTTTCTTGGACAGGCGGGCGGCCGTCTCCGCGGAAGTCGATACGCCGACGCCGACCAGCAAGGGCGGGCAGGCATTCACGCCGCGCGAGGTGATGACGTCAAAAACGAATTCGGCAACCCCTTCGTACCCCTGACCCGGCATCAATACCTTGGCGGCCCCTGGCAGGGTGCAGCCACCGCCCGCCATGTAGACGTCGATCGTGACGCTGTCGTCATTGGGAACGATCTCCCAGTCCAGCCATGGGATCTTGGAGCCGGTATTGGTGCCGGTGTTTTTCTCTTCGAAGGTTTCCACCGCGTTGTGACGCAGCGGGCCTTCCTTGGTCGCGCCGAGCGTTGCGTTCAGGAGGATGTCTTCCAGCTCGCCCAAAAGCGGAAAGTTGGAGCCCGCCGCCAAAAAGTATTGAATGACGCCCGTGTCCTGGCAACTCGGGCGGTCCAGCTTGTCGGCCGCCTCCTGGTTTTGCCGCATCGATTCGTAGACTTCCTTGGCCAGGAAGTTGACTTCCTTGGACCGCAGTTCACCCAGCTTTTCGGTCACGTCCGTGGGCAGTCGTTTGCCAATGTACGAAGTGAACTTCGACATCACGTTGGTCAAGTCTGCTACTGCTGCTTCTTTATTCACAGAAAACTCCAGGTATTTGAATGAAGGTGTCAGTCGATCGTGATCTTGCCGACCTTGACCAGGCCCGCAAATTTCTCGGTCTCATCCTTGATTTGCTTCGCCATTTCGTCCGGCTTGTTCCCGACGGGCTCGGCGCCAATGTCGAACATCTGCTTCTTGAACTCTGGCGAGTTGATGATCTTGACGATTTCGGTGTTGAGCTTGGCCACGACATCCTTGGGTGTCGCGGCTGGCGCGAGCAATCCGAACCAGGTGCCGATGGCAATGCCAGGAACGCCCGCTTCTTGCAGCGTAGGCACGTTGGGCAATGCGGAAGAACGCTTGGCGGTGGTCACGGCCAGAGGCCTGAGCTTGCCGTCCTTGATGAAGGGCAGGACCGGCGTGATCGTGTCAAACGACATGTCCACCTGTCCACCGATCAGGTCGGTCGTGAGCGGGCCGCTGCCCTTGTAGGGGACGTGCAGGATATCCGCCCCGGAAACGATCTGGAACTGCGTGCCGATCATGTGCTGGGCCGTGCCGTTCCCATTCGAGCCGTAGGACAATTTTCCGGGCGCCGCCTTGGCTGCCGCCACCATTTCTTTCACCGTGGTGTAGGGCGCCTTCGCATTGACCACCAGGATGTTGGGAACCAGGGCCACGGTGGTGATGGGAGCGAAGTCTTTCTCGAAGCTGTAGGGCAGCTTTTTATAGACACTCGTGGCGATGGTGTGGTGAACGGCGCCCATCAACAGGGTGTGGCCATCCGCCGTGGCTTTGGCAACCTGCGCTGCGCCCAAAGTCGCGCCGGCACCCGGCTTGTTGTCCACGATGACCGGCTGTCCCAAAGCGGTGGTCAACTTGTTCGCTACGGCACGGGCCAAAACGTCGGTGGTACCGCCCGGTGGGAAGGGCACCACGATCGTGATGGTTTTGGTCGGCCAGCTTTGCGCAGAAGCCAGTCCGGCAAAGCCACACAACACCGCAGGCAGCAGTCTCTTGGAAAGTTTGTAAAGCATCTTGTTTCCTCAGTATTTGGATTCCAATCCGCCCCGCTGGCCGTTGGAATGCAAGAACTTTAAATTCAAGCGCTATTGAAAATTCACGCCATTAGTTAAATTGTCGTTAACTTGAAGTTCACAATTTCATCGACAAAATGTCGCTCGTCCGGCCGGCATCGCCTTTTGCGCGAGATCGTTGATCTCAGGCGCCCCAGGCGCGGCAACCGCCCCCGAACCCCGCTCGTCATGGCTTTCTGGAGGCGGCCTGTTGCGAGAGAGACAGTGCCACAAAGTCAACAAATGCGCGAACCCGGGCCGCGAGCTGGTGGCGCTGCGGGTAGACCGCGTGAATGTCGGCATCGGGCGTGAAGTATTGGGGCAGCACCTGTATCAGCCGGCCGTTGCTCAGGTAGCGTTCGATGTCCCATTCGGCGCGCATCAGAATGCCGTGGCCGTCGAGTGCCCAGTTCACGGCAATCTCGCCATCGTTGGTGGTCAGGTTTCCGCGTATCTTGATGGCCTCGGTACTTGCATTGCGGCCTTTGCCATTGGTCATCCGCCAGACACCATAGGCTTCCTCGCCTTGTCGGATGCCGATGCAGTTGTGGCGCGTGAGGTCATTCGGCACCTTGGGCATGCCGTGTTTGGCGATATAGGCCGGTGAGGCACACAGCAATCTGCGGTTTGGCGCGATATGCCTGGCGATGACACGCGTGTCCGGCGGCGCGCCGAACCGGATGCAGACGTCAAACGAATCCTCGGTCAACGGCGGTGGATTGACGGACAGCTGCAGCTGCACTTCGACTTGCGGGTACTTGCGCACGAACTTTGAGATGAGCGGTGCCACGTGGCTGCGCCCGAAGCCCAGCGTCGCATTCACCCTGAGCAGGCCTTTCGGGGTCGCCTTGGCCACGCCGATCAACTCCTCCATGTCGTCAATCTCACTGAGGATGCGGCGCGCGTGCTCCAGATAGAGCTCGCCTTCGGGCGTCAGGCTCATGCGCCGTGTCGTCCTGTTGACCAGCGACACACCGACACGGGACTCCATCAGCGCCAGATGTTTGCTCACCGCGGGCGTGGTGATGCCCAGCTCCCGCGCGGCGGCACTCAAGCTTCCGGCGCTGGCGATGGCGGAAAAAAATCCCAGATCCGAGGGCTGAATGGCGGTGCTCATCTTGGCGCGATTGTTGAATCCAGGTAAATGATGGATTCACTTTAGGGTCGCGCAGGAGGCCTGTCAAGCACCTACAGTAGCGGCATCCCTCACACACCACGGAGACATCCCATGAAGACCTACGCAATCGCTACCATTCCCGGAGACGGCATCGGCAAGGAAGTTGTGCCCGCCGGCCAGCAAGTTCTGGAAGCGCTGGCCGCAGCCAGCAACTCGTTCCGCTTTGAATTCGAGAACTTCGGCTGGGGCGGCGACTGGTTCCGCGCGCACGGCGAAATGATGCCGCAGGACGGGCTGGACGCGCTGCGCAACAAGGACGCCATCCTGTTCGGCTCGGCCGGCGACCCCCACATCCCCGACCACGTCACGCTCTGGGGCCTGCGCCTGAAGATCTGCCAGGGCTTCGACCAGTACGCCAACGTGCGCCCCACGCGCATCCTGCCCGGCATCGACGGCCCATTGAAGCGCTGCGGCCCGGACGACCTGAACTGGGTCATCGTGCGCGAGAACTCCGAAGGCGAATATTCCGGCGTCGGCGGCCGGGTCCACCAGGGCCACCCGATCGAGGCCGCCACCGACGTGTCCATGATGACGCGCGCCGGCGTCGAACGCATCATGCGTTTTGCCTTCAAGCTGGCGCAGTCGCGGCCCCGCAAGCTGCTCACGGTCATCACCAAGAGCAACGCGCAACGCCACGCGATGGTGATGTGGGACGAGATCGCGCTGCAGATTTCCAAGGAGTTCCCGGACGTCACCTGGGACAAGGAACTGGTCGATGCATCGACCGCCCGCATGATCAACCGCCCGGCCACGCTGGATACCATCGTCGCCACCAACCTGCACGCCGACATCCTGAGCGACCTGGCCGCCGCGCTGGCCGGCAGCCTGGGCATCGCCCCCACCGGCAACATCGACCCGGAGCGCCGCTACCCCAGCATGTTCGAACCCATCCACGGCTCCGCCTTCGACATCATGGGCAAGGGCCTGGCCAACCCCGTGGGCACCTTCTGGTCGGTGGTGATGCTGTTGGAGCACCTGGGTGAGACGGACGCCGCCAAGCGGGTCATGAACGCCATCGAGCAGGTCACGGCGAACCCGGCGTTGCACACCCGCGACTTG
>JAHFQI010000066.1 GCA_023259355.1 Comamonadaceae bacterium | reverse complement strand
CGGTCCGCCTGGCCGCCAAGACCCGTTACCGGCAGACCGACGCCGCCTGCAGCTTCAGCAGCGATGCAAGCGATCACTTCAGCCTGCGGTTTGACAACCCCCAGTGGGCGGTGACGCCGGGCCAGAGCGCGGTGCTTTATGACGGCGATGTGTGCCTGGGCGGCGGCGTGATCGCGGGCGCGCGGGACTGATACGGGTCCTGCTGCGATGGTCGGCAGCGCCCGGCACTTTGTGGACTGGGTTTGATCTGGCGCAAAGTCGAAATTAAGGGTTTACCCGATAATCGAAAAATTCCCTTTTTTTCGATCTGCCATGTCCCGCATTGCCGCCAACCTGCCTGTCGCCACCCCCGCCCGCCACGCTTTCAGCCGCAAACTGGCACTGATCTGGGCCATCGGCACCTTGATGCCCCTGGTCGTTCTGGCTGTCTTTTACGTCCTGGCGCCCCTGCCCATGACCGCCGCCACGATGGACATCCTGCACACCGTCAACCGGATCGCGGGCGCGGTGGTGCTGGTTCACTGGGGCATCACGCTGGCCGTCTGGGCCACCAGCAAGGTGGTAAAGGCCGCCCCCCGGCACGCCACGACCACGCAACACATCAAGCTGGTGCGCCGCGCCACCGCCTGATTTCCGGTTCCGGTCCAGCCCCTGCGTGCCGGACCGTCATCCCTTGTTGGGGTTGAGGAGGTACTTGGTGCCGGTGGCACGCTGACCGTAAACCGCGATCGCCTCGGGCCGCAGCGCCTCGACCAGGGAAATTTCTTTCGAGTAGTGGCTGGCGAAGGTCGTCTTCAATTCCGCTGCCACCCGTTGCCGCAATGCGTGCGCAGGCGCGGCGCCGATGCGCTGGAGGAATGAAAAAACCAGCCAGCCGCCGATCCCCCAGGCCATGCCGAAGTTGCGGTTGAATTCGGTCGGACCGGTGTCCAGCCCCCCGTAGAGATAAACCTGTTTGTGGGTCGTGGACCCGTAGCGGCTGTATTCGCTGGCATTGCGGCTCAGCGCCGCCTCCATGCAGGTGAGGATCTGCCCGGCCAGCTGGCCGCCGCCCGTGGCGTCGAAGGCGATGGTGGCGCCGGTGGCGACGAGCGCCTGCGTCAGGTCGTCCATGAACGTGGGCGCCGCGGCGTTGCACACGTGCGTGGCGCCCATGGACCTGAGAAGCGCCTCCTGCTCGGGTTTGCGCACGATGTTGACCAGGCCGATCCCGTCCTTGAGGCACAGCTTGTTGAGCATCTGGCCCAGGTTGGACGCCGCCGCCGTGTGGACCAGGGCGGTGTGGCCTTCGCGCCGCATGGTTTCGACCATGCACAGCGCCGTGAGCGGGTTGACGAAGCAGGACGCCCCCTCGGCCGCTGTCGTGCCTTCAGGCAGTACCAGGCATTGGTCCGCCTTGACGCAGCGGTACTGCGCGTACATGGCTCCGGCCAGCACAGCCACCGTCTTGCCCAGCAGGGCTTGCGCCGCGTCGGACGCGCCCGCGGCGATGACCACGCCGGCGCCCTCGTTGCCCACCGGCAGGGACTGCCCCACCCGGCCGGCCATGCCCTTCATCAACCGCTCCGGAATTCGGGCCGTGACCACGGGGTGGGCCGCCGTGCCCGACACCGTGGCCGTGCCGATGTCGGCGGCGCCGAACAACAGCCCGATGTCGGAGGGGTTGATCGGCGAGGCTTCGATACGGATCACCACTTCGTCTGGCGCCGGATTGGGCGTCGCAACGCTCGCCAGCGAAATCTCCAGTTCACCGCCAGGCTTGACCAGGGAGCGAATCTGGAGTCCTGTGGGCATGGGGTGGGTACTCATTGTGGCCTCCTGTGATCGGGATTCACACCATAACCGATCCGGGCCGGGAATCCAGCCCACCGGCTCAGTGCGGCGCGTGCAGCTTCTCGTGAATCCGCCGGGTGGTGCGCCACACGCCCCAGAGCACCAGCGGGATCAGGGCCCCGGCGGCAATTTCAGGGTTGACCGGCACGCCGGCCCCCTTGAGCGCCTTGCCGCCATACAGCAGCAGGCTGACCACGTAATAGGAAATCGCCGCGATCGACAGCCCTTCCACCGTGGCCTGCAGCCGCAGTTGCATTTCCTGCCCGCGCGTGAGTTTTTCCAGCAGTTCCTGGTTGTGCACCTCGGTGGCAATGTCCACGCGCGTGCGCAGCAAGTCGCTGGTGCGCGAGACGCGCTCCGACAACGACGCCAGCCGCTGCGCCGTGGCCGTGACGGTGGCCATGGCGGGAGACAGCCGGCGCTGCATGAACTCGCCCAGCGTCTGCGTGCCGGGAATGGCCTTTTCGCGCAGCTCGGTGATGCGCTGGCCCACCAGCGTGTAATAGGCTTGCGTGGCCGAGAAGCGATAGCTGCTTTCGGCCGTGGCCCGCTCCACCCCGGCGGCCAGCGACACCAGCGTGTCCAGCAATTCCTGGTCGGACGCCGACTTGTTCTCCAGACGCGCGGTGATATCGGCCAGTGCGCCTTCCGCCTGGGTCAGCATGGGGCCCAGCTGCTTGGCCACGGGCAGGCCGCGCAGGGCCATCAGGCGGTAGGTTTCCAGCTCCAGCAGGCGCTGCGAGACGCGGCCCGCGCGGGTCTCGGTGGTGCCGTCCGGCGCCACCACGAGCATGCGCTCGAAGCCGTTGCTGCCGATGCGAAACTGCGTCAAGGCCCAGGAATGGCCGTTGCCCATCTGCGAGGCCACCACGGCGCGCCCGTCAAACCAGCGCTGCGCGCTCGCCATCAGCGCCGACGCGTCCGCCAGATCGCCGTTGACCAAGGCCAGCTCGATGGCCGCCACGGTGCGCCCCGGAATGCCGCGCAGCCAGTCCGCATCGACGACCAGCTCGCCGAGCAGGTCGGGACTCTCCGCGCCCAGCAAGGCGCTTTCGGGCAACGGCTGGACGATGGAATAACGGGTGTATTCCGTGTGGCGTTCCCACTTGAGGGTATGGCCCTCGAACCGCAGCCGCGCGAAGTTGCCTTGCAGGTGCTCCAGCGGCAGATCCTGCTGGCCCGGCAGGCGGCGCAGGTGCTCGCACTCCATCTCGCGCGAGACGCCATCGTTGAGCACGGCCACGAAAACGATCAGGGCGGGCAGCCGCACGCGCGCCGAAGGGCGGGCGTGCACTTCGTTGTGCAGCTCGGTGCGCAAGGGGTCGTCGGTGGGCAGCAGGGAGGTCAGGGCCGGGGTCGCAGTGGAATTCATGCGGCTATTTTGCTTTGAATTGCCGCCACCTCCTCCAAGCCCTCAACCGCGCCGGGCCAGCAGCGCTCAAGTAGAAGGGCGCCCTCGTGGCGGTCACGGGAGCGCTCTGTCGGTGGCGGTGCTCACGGGATTGAGCATGGCCACGGGCTCGGGGGCCAGCAGCGTGCCCTCGCGCAGCCCCTTCACCGTGGCCAGCGACAGCGCCACGATGACCAGCGAACTCAGCGCCAGCACCACCATGGCCAGCGCCTGAAAGGCCCCGGAGGCGTCCTGGGCCAGACACAGGGTCAGCGCACTGAAGGCCGCCAGCGGGAACGAAAGTGCCCAGAACGGCACGGCAAACGGCTGGGAGATGGCCCGCTTGAAGATGCTGGCCGACCAGGCCAGGAAAAACACCGCAACGCCCCAGGCCATCCACGCGAGCAACACCGGCGCGCCCAGTTGCAACGCCCCCAGCCCGATCACAGCCGGCGGCGCGATGGTGATGAAGGTGCTGGGCAGCAGCCGCTCGGGCCACATGCCGCTGACACCCACGCGAACGGCCAGCAGGGCGATGATCACGGGCCAGAGAAACACGCCCACGCCATACTGCGCCGCCGACCACTGCGGAAACCCGAGCGCCACGCCGGCCAGCGCAGGCACGACATTGCCCACCACCGGGATGATCAGCACGGGCGTGATCGAGGGCCAGACGAGGCCGCCTTCCTTGTTGCCATGGAGCCAGCGCAGCAGCACCCACACCGTCACGCCGAACTGCCAGGCCGAGCCCAGCACCCACAGCACCTGGGCCGCCAGCGTCGGCCCGGCCAGCGCGGTCGCCACGGCGGCCAGCAAGATCAGCGAGATCGGCACGGTGGCGACGAAGGCGTGGCGCACCGGGTGCTTCAGGTCCTCGGCCAGCGCCTGCGGGTAGCGCTGCCAGCGCACCAGCGAAAAGACCGCCAGCACCGCGAAGACCAGCGCCGCCAACACGCCCACCACAAGCGCACCCGCGCCCGCCAGCTCGCCCATGATCGGCGCCGCGCGGTGCCAGGCCAGCGACAGGCCGCACAGGCCCATGACGATGGCGAACCAGCCGGGCATGAGGAATCTGAGCGGTGTGGGGTGTTGCGACATGGCGCGGTTTTCCTGGAGAACGTCGGTCCCCGATTATTTGAGCCTTTGGCCCGTCGCGTCGAACACCTCGACAGAAATGGCGATGCCCTGCCCCACGCTCTGCGTGACGGTGCAGAACGCCTCGAACTGGCCCAGCGCGCGATCCAGATGCTGCAGCGACGCGGCCGGCACGCCCAGCGTCAGCACCGCCTTCATGGCCAGCACGCGCAGGCGGCCTTCCGGATTGCGGCCGACCTCCGACGTGACCTCGCAGCGCATCGGCTCGGGCGCCTGCTTGAACTTGCGCAGGGCGAACAGCAGCGAGTCCGACAGGCAGTTGCCCACCGCCGCGCTCAGAAGCTGCACCGGCGACGGCCCCTGGCCGGTGCCCAGCGGCGGCGGCTCATCGCCCGCAAGAACGGGGATGCCGTCCCCGAAATGGGTGTCAAAGCGGTAATCCTGCTGCTGGATCACCACGACCCGGATGGTTTGTTCGATCATGGGGAAACGCCCTCGTTCATCGTGCGCAGGATGCGGCCGACTCCGGCACGCCCAGCTTCTTCAGAATGATACCCAGCGGGCACAGATTGCTGAAACCGAACTGGAACAAGTTGGCGCCCACGAAGGCGGTGAAGGCCAGCGCCCATTTGCTGACGAACAGCGGGCTGCCTTCCACGCCCAATGAAAGCGAAAGCAGGATGAACAGGCCGGCAATGATGCGGATGTAACGTTCGACGGTCATGGGAATACTCCTTGGGGGGCTCAGGTTGGAACGGGATCGCGTGCACCATGCTCGCCCGCACGACGCTGGTGGTACATCGCAAAGTAGAGGACCGGGATCACCACCAGCGTGAGCAGGGTGGAGACCAGGATGCCGAAGATCAGCGAGATCGCCAGGCCATTGAAGATCGGGTCGTCGAGGATGAAGAAGGCGCCGATCATGGCGGCGAGGCCGGTCAGCGCGATCGGCTGCGCGCGCACGGCGGCCGAGTTCACCACCGCGGCCTTGAACGCCATGCCCTGCGCAACCTGTAGCTCGATGAAGTCCACCAGCAGGATCGAGTTGCGCACGATGATGCCGGCCAGCGCGATCATGCCGATCATTGACGTGGCCGTGAACTGCGCGCCGAGCAGCGCGTGGCCCGGCATCACGCCGATGATCGTCAGCGGAATCGGCGCCATGATCACCAGCGGCGTCAGGTAGCTGTGGAACTGCGCGACCACCAGCAGGTAGATCAGGATCAATCCCACGCCGTAAGCGGCGCCCATGTCGCGGAAGGTCTCGTAGGTGATCTGCCATTCGCCGTCCCACTTGAGGGCGTACTGGCGGTACGGATCGGCCGGCGGTTTGATCCAGTATTCGCCGATCTCGCCGGTGCCCGGCAGCGCGGCCTCGGCCAAGCGCGGACGGATGGCGAACAGGCCGTACAGCGGCGAGTCCAGCTGGCCCGCCATGTCGCCAAACACATAGCTCAGGGGCAGCAGGTCCTTGGTGAACAGCGGCTTGTCGATGACGCCGCGGTCCACGCGCACCAGCTCCGACAGCGGCACCATCTGGCCGGCACCGGAGGGGCCCGCTGGCGCGGCGGCCTTCATGGGCAAAGCGAGCAGCGCATCCAACCCCACCTGCGTTTCGCGCGGCAGTTGCAGGCGCACCGGCACCGGGTATTTGCTCTGGCCGTCGTGCAGCCAGGCGGCGTCCGCGCCCGACAGCGCGGCGTGCACCGTCTGCGCGACCGCCGCCACCGGAATGCCCAGCGACTCGGCGCGCTGGCGGCGCACCGTAAGGTGGGCGCGCGGCGCGTCTTCCTTGAGCGAGGTGTCGATGCCCACGATGTCGGCCGTCTGGCCAAAGGCCTTCGCGACGCGCTGCGCCAGTTGCTGGCGACCGGCTTCGTCCGGGCCGTAGATCTCGGCCACCAGCGGGCTCATCACCGGGGGGCCGGGCGGCACTTCAACCACCTTGACCCGGGCGTTGTGGCGTGCGCCGATTTTCTCCAGCGCGGGGCGCAGGCGCTGCGCGATGGCATGGCTCTTCTCGCTGCGGTGGTGCTTGTCCACGAGGTTCACCTGCAGGTCGCCCTGCTCGGCGTCGGCGCGCAGGTAGTACTGCCGCACCAGGCCGTTGAAGGTGATCGGGCTCGCGGTGCCGGCATAGCCCTGCAGGTCACGCACCTCGGGCTGCTGCGCAAGAAAGGCGCCCATTTCATGCAGGGCCGAGGCGGTGTTCTCCAGCGGCGTGCCGGCCGGCATGTCCACCACCACCTGGAACTCGCTCTTGTTGTCGAAGGGCAGCATCTTCATCACCACCCCCATCATCGAGTTCGGCACCAGGGTCAGGCCCACCGACAACCCCAGCGCGGCCAGGATGCCGGCCAGCAGAAGCCAGCGCCTGCGCGCGTTGTCGAGGAAGGGCGTGAGCACGCGCGTGAACAGCCGCGGCAGCCTGGGGCCGAGGCCTTTGGGCGTCTCATGTTTCGCATCCGCCGGGGTAAGGGCATGCGCCCCGTGCGACTTCATCAACTTCAGCGCGAGCCAGGGCGTGACGGTGAACGCAATCGCCAGCGAGATCGCCATGCCCAGGCTGGCGTTGATCGGGATCGGGCTCATGTACGGGCCCATCAGGCCGCTCACGAAGGCCATCGGCAGCAGGGCCGCGATCACGGTGAGCGTCGCCAGGATCGTCGGGCCGCCGACTTCATCGACCGCGCCGGGGATGATCTCGCGCAGCGGTTTTCCAGGATGCAACTGCTGGTGCCGATGGATGTTCTCCACCACCACGATGGCGTCGTCCACCAGGATGCCGATCGAGAAGATCAGCGCGAACAGCGAGACGCGGTTCAGCGTGAAGCCCCAGGCCCAGCTGGCGAACAGCGTGGCCGTGAGCGTCAGGATCACGGCGGCGCCCACAATCACCGCCTCGCGCCGGCCCAGCGCAAAACCCACGAGCAGGATGACCGAGCCGGTCGCGAAGGCGAGCTTCTGGATCAGCTTGTTGGCTTTCTCGGCGGCCGTTTCGCCGTAGTCGCGGCTCACCGTGCTTTCGATGTTCGCGGGGATCACCGTGTTGCGCAGCGCGTCCAAGCGGGCCCGCGCCGCGCGCGCCACGTCCACCGCGTTTTCGCCGGGTTTCTTGGTCACGGTGAGCGTCACGGCCGGGTAGACCTGGCCGGCCTGCAAGGCCGCCGTGTCCGTGCCGCTGGCGGTGCTGGCGGCCGCGCCCGGCGTGAACCACACATAGCGCTGCGGCAGCTGTGCGCCGGCTTCGATCTTCGCGACCTCGCGCAGGTACACCGGCTTGCCGTGGCTCACGCCCACCACCAGCGAGCCGATCTCGTCCTCGTTGCGCAGGAACTCGCCGGTTTCGACGTTCAGCATCTGCGGCATCGGGCCCGACGCATCGACCACTGCGCCCGAGGGCATGCCGAAATTGGCCGCCGCCAGCGTCGCCTTCAGGCCGAGCACATCGACACCGCGCTCGCGCAGGCGCACCGGGTCGAGCCACACATGGACGGCGCGGCCGGGGCCGCCCGTGGTCTGCACCTCGCGCGTGCCGGGCACGGCCTTGAGTTCCAACTCCAGCGTGCGCGCGACGCGCTCCAGGTCGTTCGCGGCCAGCGCGTCGCGGCTCCACAGGGTCACGGCCAGCACCGGCACGTCGTCGATGCCCTTGGGCTTGACGATGGGGCTGAGCGTGCCGAGATCGCGCGGCAGCCAGTCCTGGTTGGCGTTGAGCACGTCGTACAGGCGCACCAGCGCCTCCGTGCGCGGCACGCCCACCTTGAACTGCACCGTCAGCACGGCCAGGCCGGGGCGCGCCACCGAGTAGGTGTGCTCGATGCCGGCGATCTGCGCGAGCACCTGCTCGGCCGGGCGCGCCACCATGTTCTGCACGTTCTCGCTGCTGGCCCCGGGGAATGGGATCAGCACGTTGGCCATGGTCACGTTGATCTGCGGCTCTTCCTCGCGCGGCGTGACGAGCACGGCGAACAGGCCGAGCAGCAGCGCCACCAGCGCCAGCAGCGGCGTGATGGCGTTGGCTTGAAACACAGCCGCGATGCGGCCCGAGGCGCCCAGGCGCGGTGCGACGGAAGTCTTGGCGTCTGGCATACGCACCTCAGCGCGCCGCGCTGGCCATGGATGCCGACGCCGCGGAGATCGCCGGGACAGCCGAGCCGGACGCTGCGGGGCGCGCGCCCGACAAGCCCGCGCGCACCGGGTCCAGCGCCACACGGTCGTCGGCCCCCAGCCCGGCGAGCACTTCGATGCCTGCGGCGCCATGGTCCACGCCCAGCCGGACCGCTTTCAGCGCAAAGCCGCTGGCGGTCGCGACATACACCGCCGTCAACTCGCCGCGACGCAGCACCGCTGCCCCCGGCACCACCACGCGCTGCGCCTGCCCGCCCACGAACCGCACCCGCACCTGCTGGCCCGGCACCAGCCCCTGCGAGTCGGTGGCTGGCAATTCGAGCCGCCATTCGAGGGTCTGCGAGACCGGATCGGCGGCGGGCATGACCGAACGCGCGCTCGGGCTGATCCAGGCGCCCGCGTCGCCGGCGGCGGGCCGTTGCACCTCCACGCGGCTCGCGGCGCGGGCGGCATCCCCGCGCGAGGCGGGCACCTGCACGACGGCGCGCAACGGCAGCGGCGCGTAAAGCGCCAGGATGGGTTTGCCCGGCACCGCCAGATCGCCGGCTTCGCTCAGGGTTTGCAGCACCCAGCCGTCGTAAGGGGCGGTGACACGCGTGAAGCCTTGCGCCAGGGCCGACTGGCGGGCACCCGCACCCGCCTGGTCGCGGCCCGCCTGGGCGGCCTTGAACTGGGCTTCGGCCGTGTCGAGGGCAGCCTTGCTGACAAAACCCTGGGCCTGCAATTCGCGCGTACGTTCGGCGTTGGCCCGGGCATTGCGGAGTTCGGCATCGGCCTGTGTCACCTGCGCCTGGCTGCGCTGCACGCCGGTCTGGGTTTCGCGGTCGTCGATGGTGGCCAGCACCTGGCCGGCGCGGACCCGGTCGCCGGCTTTCACGGCCAGCGTGGCGATGCGGCCCGAGGCCTGCGCAGAAACCGTGCTCTGCTTGACCGGCTCGATCACACCATCGAACTCCATGCCCGTGGGCACGGCCTGCGGCCGGGCTCCCACCACCGGCACCTCCAGCGGCGCGGCGGCCCGGGCGACGCCACATCCCAACGCAAGCCCCAAGGCGGCAATCAGCCACGGGCGACGAAAGATGGGTGAACCGGCACAACTCATGGTGTTTCCTTGCATACTGGGGCCAGTATATATACCCCCACTAGTATTTGTCAAGAATGCAAAAAAACCTCCAGGGCCGGGGCCAGGGAGGTTTTTTGGGTGTTTCCGGCCGCTCGACCGGGATGGTTTTCAGAACGGAATATCGTCGTCCATGTCGTCGAACCCGCTGGACGCCTTCGGCGCCGGAGCGGGAGGACGCGGGGCGGGTGCGGGCGCCGGGCGCGCGGCAGGCGCCGGGCGGCGGGGCGGCGCGCTGTCGTAGCCGCCGCCGTAACCACCGCCGTCTTCCTCGCCCGCGGGCTGGCCCATGCCCTGGCGGCTGCCCAGCATCTGCATCTGGTCGGCGCGGATTTCGGTGGTGAATTTCTCGACACCGCTCTGGTCGGTCCACTTGCGCGTGCGCAGGCTGCCTTCCACATAGACCTGCGAGCCCTTGCGCAGGTACTGACCGGCGATTTCGGCCAGCCGGCCGTTGAACACCACGCGGTGCCATTCGGTGGCTTCGCGCATTTCGCCGCTTTGCTTGTCCTTCCATTTGTCCGTGGTGGCAATGGTGACGTTGGCGACCTGATCGCCGCTCGGGAAGGCGCGCATCTCGGGGTCGCGGCCGAGGTTGCCGACGATGATGACTTTATTGACGGATGCCATGAAACTTGTTCCTTCAGTGGAGGGGGTGAATTATGCGGCCTCGGGCGCCGAGGACAATTGGACCCGGTTGGGTGCGCGCATCGGCCAGGCCACCAGCAGCCACAGCACCATGGCCGCGGTGCAGACGGCAAACAGCCCCTGCACGCCGTAGCCCTTGACCAGCGCCCCGCCGGCTGCCCCGCCCGCGAAAAAGCCCAGCGACTGCAGCGTGTTGTAGACCCCCAGCGCCGTGCCGCGCACATGCGCCGGCGCGAGGCGCGAGGCCATGCTGGGCTGGCTGGCCTCCAGCACGTTGAAGCCGCAGAAAAAGACGAACATCAAGAGGCCCAGCGAGGTGACGCTGGCCGCGCCCGAGGCCACCACCAGCAGGCCCAGCTGCACCAGCGCGATCAGGCCGATCGCCGCCAGGAACACGGCGCGCAGGTAGCCGCGCCGCTCCAGCGGGAACAGCGTGGCGCCCATGACGAAAAACGACGCCAGCACCGCCGGCAGATAGATCTGCCAGTGGTGGTCTTTGGACAAGCCGGCCTGCACCATCAGCGCCGGCACCGCCACCCACATGGCCAGTTGCACCGCGTGCAGCACGAACACGCCGAAGTTCAGCCGCAGCAGGCCGGCGTGCTTCAGCACCTCCGACAGCCGGCCACGCGGCAGGTGCTTGTGTTTGGCCGGCTCGGGCGGCACGCCCCAGATCACCACGGCCACGCCGCCCAGCGCCAGCGCGCAAGTCAGCCCGAACAGACCCGAAAGCCCGACCGCCGCCACCAGCAGCGGCGCCAGCACCAGCGACAGTGCGAACATCAGGCCGATGCTGGCGCCCACCAGCGCCATCGCCTTGGTGCGCACCGCGTCGCGCGTCTGGTCGGCCAGCAGCGCGGTCACGGCGGCCGACACCGCACCCGCGCCCTGCAGGCTGCGGCCGGCGACGAGGCCGTTCAGGCTGGTGGCCATGGCCGCCAGCAGGCTGCCCGCCGCGAACAGCAACAGGCCAAAAATGATCACCCGCTTGCGGCCCAGCCGGTCGGAGGCCATGCCGAACGGCAGCTGCAACAAGCCTTGCGTCAGGCCGTAAATGCCCATCGCCAGGCCGATCCGCGCCGGATCGTCGCCGCCCGGGTAATGCCGCGCTTCGAGCGCAAACACGGGCAGCACCAGGAACAGCCCGAGCATGCGCAAGGCGAAGATGGACGCCAGCGACAGGCTGGCGCGGCGTTCCGCCGGCGTCATGGCGGTCGACGCGGGGGCTTTGGCTTTCGAAGAGGGGGGGGCAGAAGACTCAGACACGCTGGAAACCGATCCGCACGACAGGTGTAAACCCGGTATTGTCCCTGATCAATTCCGAAGCCGTCCGCGCACCCCGGCAAACCGGCCGCAGGTGCAAGTTCCGAGGGGCGCCCCGGGAGGCTTTCCCAGGCGCCCACCTCCTGTCACTCCGCCGGAATGCCTGCCTCCTTGATCACCTTGCCCCACTTGGCGAGGTCGGACTTGATGAGGGCCGCGTAGTCCTGCGGCGTGCCGCCCTGGATATCGATGCCGGCGGCTTCCAGCTTGGCGCGCACGTCGGGCAGTTTCAGTGCGGCGTTGATTTCGGCATTGAGCTTCTGGATGATCGCCTTGGGGGTGCCGGCGGGCGCCAGGAAGCCGCCATTCGTATTGGCGTCGTAGCCCTTGAGGCCCTGCTCGTCGGCAGTGGGCAGATCGGGCAGCGCGGGGGTCCGTTTCAGGGTGGACACCGCAATGCCGCGCACATTTCCAGCCTTCACTTGCGACTGGATGGCGCTGATCGTGTCGATGTACAGCACGGTGCGGCCGGCCAGCAGGTCCGGGTGGGCGGCTGACGACCCCTTGTAGGGCACCAGCAGCATGTTGACGCCGGTCGCCATGCGGAACATCTCGGCCGCCATCTCCTGGGCGCTGCCGCGGCCGGAGGTGGCCACCTTGGCTTTGTCCGGGTTCGCCTTCATCCAGGCCACGAACTCGGGCAGCGTTTTGGCGGGCACCTGCGGGGAAATGGCGAAGATCAGCGGCACGACATGGGTGTAGACGATGGGTTCGAAACTCTTTTCCGGGTCCCAGCCCAGGTTCTTGAACAGGAACTTGTTGATGTTGTGGCTGCCGCCCACGATGCCGATGGTGTAGCCGTCGGGCGCTGCCTTGGCCAGGGCGTCGGTTCCGATGTTGTTGGATGCGCCCGGCTTGTTATCCACGATCACCGGCTGCCCCATCGAGGCCGACAGCTTGTCGCCCACGACGCGGGCCAGGGTGTCGATGGCGCCGCCCGGCGGGGCCGGAACGATGATCTTGATAGTGCGAGTCGGGTAGGCCTGAGCTGACGCGAGGGCCGGCGCCAGGGCCAGGCACGCTGCGGCGGCCAGGGTTTTGAACATGGGGTTGATCTGCATGAAGGTCTCCTTCGGGTGGTGATGGGTGTGTTTTTTTCTCAGCCGCGACCGGCAAAGGGCATGGCACTGGCCATGACGGTCATGTTCAGCACGTTGGTGCTCAGTGGCAGTGCGGCGATGTGGCGCACGGCGTCGGCCACATGGCGCGCATCCATCATTGGTTCGGGCGCGACCGTGCCGTTGGCCTGCAGCACGCCGCGCGTCATGCGCTCGGACAGCTCGGTCAGCGCATTACCGATGTCGATCTGGCTGGCCACGATGTTGAAGGCCCGGCCGTCCAGCGCCAGCGACTTGGTGATGCCGGTGACGGCGTGTTTGCTGGCGGTGTAGGGGGCGGTGAAGGGCCGCGGCGTGTGCGCCGAGATCGAGCCGTTGTTGATGATGCGGCCCCCCTGCGGCGTCTGCCGGCGCATCAGCCCGAAGGCAGCGCGCGCGCACAGGAACACGCCTGTGACGTTGGTGTTGATCACGCTGAACCATTTGTCCAGCGGCAATTCGTCCATTGGCACGGCCGGGGCGTTGACGCCGGCGTTGTTGAACAGCAGGTCCAGCCGGCCAAACTGGCGCTCGATGGTGTCGAACAGCGCCTGCACGCTGGCCGGGTCGGTCACGTCCGTGGGCACGGCCAGCGCCGATTGGCCGGCGGCCTGGGCCTGCGCCGCCAGTGCCTGCAGCGGCTCGGCGCGGCGGCCCGCCAGCACCACCTGCCAGCCGTCGTCCAGCAGGCCCAGGGCCACGGCCCGGCCGATGCCGCTGCCTGCGCCGGTGACGAGGGCGATTTTTCCGGAGTGGGGGGTGTTCATGAAGCGGTTCCTTGTAGGTTGAAATTGAATCGAGGGCAAAAAAGAAAGGCCGGTGGCCAGCGCGGCGCCGGTGTCTCAGTGATCCGGCGCCGCGCCCACCGCCAGGGTGAAGGTGCCGATGCCGTCCACGCTGCCGCGCACCACGTCGCCGGGCTGCAGCGGGCCCACGCCTGCGGGGGTGCCGGTGTAGATCAGGTCGCCGGGGAGCAGCGTGACCGAGCGCGACAGCATCGCCACCAGCGCGGGCACCGGCCACAGCAGGTCCGCCAGATCGGCGCGTTGCCGGTCCTGGCCGTTGACCGTCAGCCACACCGCGCCCGTGCGGGGATGGCCGCAGACTGTTGCGGGCACCAGCGGGGTGCAGGGGGCGGAGTGGTCAAAGGCCTTGGCGGCTTCCCAGGGGCCGCCCGTGGCTTTGGCCTGCTGCTGGAGGTCGCGCCGGGTCAGGTCCAAGCCGGCGGCGTAGCCCCAGATGTGGTGTGCCTCGACGGCGGCCGGGTCGATGTCGAGCCCGCCGCGCCCCAGTGCGACGACCAGCTCGATCTCGTGGCAGAAATCCCGGGTGCCCGTGGGGTAGGGCAGCACGCCCTGCGCCGCCACCACCGCGCTGGACGGCTTCATGAACCAGGGCGGCATGTCGGCTGGCGTTGCCACCGCGTCCGCGCCCCAGCGGTAGTTGCGGCCGATGCAGAACACGCGGTTAACCGGGAACCGTGCGGTGCTGCCCGCCACCGGCAGGGAGACGGGCGCTGGCAGAGGCATTACAAAGTGCGTCATGGGCGGGGCCTGGCTCATTCCGTGGTGATCTTGCGGTCGCGTATGACCTGGGCGTAGCGCCGCCGGTCGGTGGCGATGAGCTGGGCAAACGCCTGCGGCGTGGTCGCGCGCGGCACACCGCCCAGGGCCACAAAACGGGCCTTGACGGCCTCATCGGCCAGCACAGCCTGCACATCCGCAGCCATGCGGTCCACGATGTCTTTCGGCGTGCCGGCCGGGGCCAGCAGGCCCAGCCATGAAATCGCGTTGAACCCGGGCAGCGCACTTTCCGCCAGCGTAGGCACGGCGGGCAGCGCGGGCACCCGCGTGTCGCTGGTCACGGCCAGCGCCCGCAGCTTGCCGGCCTTGATGTGGCCCGAGGCCTCCAGCACCGTCATGAACGACAACTGCACATGGCCGGCCAGCAGGTCGGCAATGGCCGGCCCGCCGCCCCGGTAGGGCACGTGCAGGATGAAGGTGCCGGTGCGGTCCTTGAACATCTCGGCGGCCAGGTGCGGCGCACCGCCGGCACCCGCGCTGCTGTAGCTCATCTGGCCCGGACGCGCGCGGGCCAGCGCGACGAATTCGGCCGCCGTGCTGGCCGGCACGGCCGGGTTGACCATCATCGCCAGCGGCAGTTCGGCCACCAGCGAGATGGGCGCGAAGGCCGTCTCGGGGTTGTAGGCCATGCGGGGATACAGCGACGGGTTGATCGCCTGCGTGCCGATGTTGCCCAGCAGCAGGGTGTAGCCGTCCGGTTTGGCCTTGGCAACCACCTCGGCGCCGATCTGCCCCGCCGCGCCGCCCTTGTTTTCCACCACGACCGGCTGGCCCCAGCGCTTGCCCAGCTGCTCGGCCAGGATGCGTGCGCCGGTGTCGGTGCCGCCGCCGGGCGGGAAGGGCACCACCAGCGTCACCGGCCGCGCGGGCCAGGTTTGTGCGGCGACGGGCGAGAGTGCGGTGGCGCCGAGGGCCAGGGCCGTGGCGAGCGCATAGCGTCGGTTCATCATGATCTTGTCTCCGTGTGTTTTTATGCGGACAGGGCGGGTGCGGGCGGCTCAGGTCGTCAGGCTCATCACCGGGCGCCCGCCTGCCAGGGCCTGGGCCAGGCTGTCGAGCACCATCTGGCCCATGGCGGTGCGGGTCTCCCAGGTGGCGCTGGCGCGGTGGGCCTGCAAAACCAAGCGCTCGGACTGGCGCAGCGCCTGCGGCACGCGCGGCTCATCGACAAACACATCCAGGCCCGCGCCGGCAATGCGGCCGGCGGCGATGGCCGCCGTCAGGTCGTCCTCGTTGACCAGGCGGCCTCGGGCAACGTTGACCAGAAAGCCGCGAGGCCCCAGCGCCTCCAGCACGGCCGCGTTGACGATGCCTTCGGCCTGGTCGGCCGCCGCGCAAAGGACCAGCGCATCACTGTCGCGCGCCAGGTCCACCAGGCCGGGCACGAAGCGGTGCGGCAGATCGTCCATGGCGCGCAGATCGGTGTAGCTGATCGGGCAGCCGAAGGCCGCCGCCCGCACCGCCACCGCGCGCCCCACGCGCCCCATGCCCACGATGCCCACGCGCATGCCCGTGAAGCGGCGCGCCAGCGGAATGGCGCTGGGCTGGGGGTGCAACTCCCACAGGCCGTCGCGCACGAAGCGGTCGCCCGCGCACAGGTTGCGGCACGCCGCGATCAAGAGGCCAATGGCCAGGTCGGCCACGTCCTCGGTCAGCGCCCCCAGCGTGGCGGTCACGGGCAGGCCGCGAGCCCTGCAGTACGCCAGGTCCACGGCATCGGTGCCCACCCCGTTGACCGCCACCACCTTGACGGCGGGCAGTTGCTCCAGCATCGCGCGTGAAATACCCGTGTGGCCGCCGGTGATCACGGCCTCGATGGCCGCGCCATGCTCGCGCAGCCAGGCCTGCGGGTCGGCCTGCTCGAAGAGTTTGTGCACGGTGTAACGCGCCGCGAGCTGCTCGTTGATGGCAGGAATCAGGATGGGGTTGAGTTGAAGGATCTGGTGTGGCATGGCGTGGGGTTCAGTGTGGCGGGTCAGGAAACGTGTACGCATCGTAAAAGTTGATTGATATAGTCGTCAATATTGATGTATAAAATCAATATATAAACTTGTAACAGGCACCATGGCCACCTGGATCTCGATGAGCGAAGCCTGCCAGCAGCTGGGGGTGCGGCAGCAGACCGTGTACGCCTACGTGAGCCGCGGCAAGCTCGAAGTCATGCCCGACCCCGCCGATACGCGCCGCAGCCTGTACCGCGCCGAAGACGTTGCCACGCTGGCCAAGCGCAAGCAGGACGGCCGCAAACACGAAACCGTGGCCACCAACACGCTGTTCGGCGCCGAGCCCAGCGTGCCCACGGCCCTGTGCGCCTTCTTCCGCGGCCGGCCGATTTACCGGGGGCAGGATGTCGTGACCCTGGCGCGCACGGCCACGCTGGAAGACGTGGCCGGGCTCTTGTGGGGCGCGACGCAGGACGTTGATTTCTCTTCCCCCGGCGCGGGCGACGCCAGCCCGCCGGGCCGCGTGGCCGCCTTCACGGCACTGGCCCGCCTGGCGGCCACCGGGCATTCAACCCGGGGCCGCACCACACGGGTGCTGCATGACGAAGCCCAACAACTGGTCGCGCAGGTGGCCGATGCCTTCGGCGCCCGACCCGGGGCGGCGGGGCCGCTGCATCTGCGTTTCGCCCAGGGCTGGAACCTGCCCGTGGCGGTGGGCGAGCTCATGCGAACGGCCCTGGTCCTGCTGGCCGACCACGAGCTGACCAGTTCCGCCTTTGCGGCCCGCATCGCGGCCTCCACCGGCGCCTCGCTGCCGGCCAGCCTGCTGGCCGGTCTGGCCACGCTCTCGGGCCCGCTGCATGGCGACGCCTCCGGGCGCGTGCAGGCCTTGTTCGACGAGGTGGAACGGCAGGGCGAGGACCGGGTGGTGGACCACTACTTGTCGGCCGCCCTGCCGCTGGCCGGCTTCGGCCACCACCTCTACCCGGACGGCGATCCGCGAGCGGCCGCGCTGCTGTCCCTGTTCGAGCCGCCAGAGGTCATCGGGCGCTTCATTCAGCAAGTGGCCCGGCTGACCGGCCTGCAGCCGAACATCGACGCGGCACTGGCCGCCCTGGTGGCGCGCTACCGGCTGCCCGCCGACGCCGCCTTCGGCCTGTTCGCCACGGCCCGCAGCGTCGGCCTGCTGGCGCACGGCATGGAACAGCTGGCCGTGGCGCAGGTGATTCGCCCGCGCGGGCGCTACATCGGCCCTCTGCCAGACGCCGTTGCCCCGCGTTGAGCCGCGCGCGCCGGGCACTGGCCCCGATAATGGAGAGTTTCCCCGAACGCGCGCCCACCTTGAACTCCTCCACCGACAGCCCCCGCCCCGCCGACTCCGCTGATGCAACGGCCGCGCCCCTGGGCGCGGACGAAAGAAATCTGGCCGCCGTGCTGCGCCAGCAGCGCATCAGCGTGCGGGGGGCGCGCACGCACAACCTGAAGAACATCGACCTGGACATCCCGCGCAACCAGCTCGTGGTGATCACCGGACTGTCGGGCTCGGGCAAGTCCAGCCTGGCGTTCGACACGCTGTACGCCGAAGGCCAGCGCCGCTACGTGGAAAGCTTGAGCGCCTACGCGCGGCAGTTCCTGCAACTCATGGACAAGCCCGACGTGGACCTGATCGAGGGCCTGAGCCCCGCGATCTCCATCGAGCAGAAGGCCACCAGCCACAACCCGCGCTCCACCGTGGGCACCGTGACCGAGATCCACGACTACCTGCGCCTGCTGTTCGCGCGCGCCGGCACGCCCTACTGCCCGGACCACCAGTTGCCGCTGCAGGCGCAGACCGTGAGCCAGATGGTGGATGCCGCACTGGCCCTGCCCGATGACACTCGGCTCATGATCCTGGCGCCGGTGGCGCGCGAAAAGAAGGGCGAATTCCTGGAGCTGTTCGCCGACATGCAGGCGCAGGGCTACGTGCGCTTCCGCGTCGAAGGCACGGCCTACGAGTTCGACAACCTGCCCAAGCTCAAGAAGGCCGAGAAGCACGACATCGACGTGGTGATCGACCGGCTGAAGGTGCGCCCGGACACCGAGCCGGAAGCGCGAGCCCAGGTGCGGCAGCGCCTGGCCGAGAGTTTCGAAGCCGCGCTGCGCCTGGCCGACGGCCGCGCCATCGCGCTGGAGATGGATGCCGGCAAGGAACACCTGTTCAACGCCAAGTTCGCCTGCCCGGTCTGCAGCTACTCGATCAGCGAGCTGGAACCACGCCTGTTTTCATTCAACTCCCCCGTGGGCGCCTGCCCGACCTGCGACGGCCTGGGCACCATGGAGTTTTTCGACCCGGCGCGCGTGGTGGCGTTTCCCTCGCTGAGCCTGGCCAGCGGCGCCATCAAGGGCTGGGACCGGCGCAACGGCTATTACTTCGCGCTGCTGGAGAGCCTGGCTAAACACTACGCCTTCGACATCGAGGCGCCTTTCGAATCGCTGCCGGCGCCGGTGCAACACGCCATCCTGCACGGCTCGGGCGAGGAAGACATCAAGTTCAGCTACGTGATGGATTCGGGAACATCCCAGGGCAAGCGGGTCAGCAAGAAGCACCCCTTCGAAGGCATCATCCCCAACATGGCGCGGCGCTACCGCGAGACCGATTCGGTGCTGGTGCGCGAGGAACTGGCGCGGTACCGCAGCACGCAGCCCTGCACCGACTGCGGCGGCACCCGCCTGCGCCGCGAGGCGCGCCACGTCAAGGTCGGCGAAGGCGCGCAGGCCCGCGCCATCTACCAGATCAGCCATGCCACGCTGCGCGAGGCGCATGGCTATTTCGGCAGCCTCCAGCTGCACGGCGCCAAGGCCGAGATCGCCGACAAGGTGGTGCGCGAGATCGGCTCGCGCCTCAAGTTCCTCAACGACGTCGGCCTGAACTATCTGAGCCTGGACCGCAGCGCGGAAACCCTCTCCGGCGGCGAGGCGCAGCGCATCCGCCTGGCCAGCCAGATCGGCTCGGGCCTCACGGGGGTGATGTACGTGCTCGACGAGCCCAGCATCGGCCTGCACCAGCGCGACAACGACCGGCTGATCGGCACGCTCAAGCACCTGCGCGACATCGGCAACAGCGTGCTGGTGGTCGAGCATGACGAGGACATGATCCGCGCGGCCGACCACGTCATCGACATGGGCCCCGGCGCGGGCGTGCACGGCGGGCGCGTGATGGCGCAAGGCACGGCGGCGGAGGTCGAGGCCACGCCGGGCTCGGTCACCGGGCAGTACATGTCGGGCGCCAAAACCATCGCCGTGCCGGCCCGGCGCCATTCGCTCAAGGACCAGGCCGAACCGCAGACGCTGCGCGTGGTGAACGCCAGCGGCAACAACCTGAAAGGCGTGAGCGTGGACGTGCCGGTCGGCCTGCTGACCTGCGTGACCGGCGTGTCGGGCTCGGGCAAGTCCACGCTGGTGAACGACACGCTGTACGCGGCGGTCGCGCGCCAGATCCACCGCGCGCACGACGAACCCGCGGCGCACGAGGAGATCCTGGGCCTGGAGCACTTCGACAAGGTCATCAACGTGGACCAGTCGCCGATCGGCCGCACGCCGCGCAGCAACCCGGCCACCTACACCGGCCTGTTCACGCCGATCCGCGAACTGATGGCGGAGGTGCCCACGGCGCGCGAGCGCGGCTACGGCGCGGGCCGCTTCAGCTTCAACGTGGCCGGGGGGCGCTGCGAATCGTGCCAGGGCGACGGCATGGTGAAGGTGGAAATGCACTTCCTGCCCGATGTCTACGTGCCCTGCGACGTGTGCCACGGCCTGCGTTACAACCGCGAGACGCTGGAAGTGCTGTGGAAGGGCCGGAACATCGCGCAAATCCTGGACATGACGGTGGAGGCCGCCCACACGTTCTTCAAGGACCTGCCGGCGATTGCGCGCAAACTGCACACGCTGCTGGACGTGGGCCTGTCCTACATCCGC
>JAHFQI010000217.1 GCA_023259355.1 Comamonadaceae bacterium | reverse complement strand
CGGGCGTGATCCCTGTCATAGCGGCCTGCGCGCTGGCAGGCCTGGCGCTGCGGCTGGCCGGCTGGGCCTGAGCGGCGCCAAGGCGCTGCGCCGGGCCCGCCCGGTTTTCACAGCTTCGGGTGATTGCCATTGCGCGGTGCGCGCGAGGCGCTATCCTGACGCATCGCTTCCGATTCCCGCATGACCCCGCCGCCCTCCATGACCGCCGCCTTCGCCCGCTTCTCGCCCGTCACCAGCGGCGCGCGCCTGTCCGACCAGGTGGCGGAACTACTCGCCGCCGAAATTCGCGGCGGCCGCCTTGCACCGGGCGCCAAGCTGCCGCCCGAGGCCCGTCTGGTGGAGCAGTTCGAGGTCAGCCGCACCGTGGTGCGCGAGGCCGTGTCGCAGCTCAAATCGCTGGGGCTGGTGGATTCGCGCCAGGGCAGCGGCGTCTACGTCAGCGCCAGCGTGCCCTTCGCGCCGCTGAATTTCGATGCCCGGCACGCGGTGTCGAAGGAAGCCGTGGTCCAGATGGTGGAGGTGCGCCGCGCACTGGAGGCCGAGGTGGCCGCGCTGGCCGCGCAGCGCCGCTCACACGCCGAGCTGGAGCGCATCCAGCAGGCCGTGAAGGCGCTGGACCAGGCCGTCCAAGCGGGCCATGACGGGGTGGAGGAAGACGTGCAGTTCCACCGGGCCATTGCCGACGCCGCGCGCAACCCCTTCCTGATCAGCACCCTCGACTACCTGGCGCAGTTCCTTCGCGGCGCCACACGCGTGACCCGCGCCAACGAAGCGCGCCGCGCAGACTTCGCCGCGCAGGTGCGGGGCGAACACGCCGCCATCGTCGCAGCCATCACGGCCGGCGACGCCGCGCAGGCCCGGCAGGCGGCGGGCGACCACATGAACAATGCCATCCGCCGCATCGAAAGCGCCGACCCGGCCTTCTGGCGCCAGGAAGGCGACCGTCTGGCCCAGCCGCTGGTGACCGGGTTGAGCCGGCCCTGAGCGCCCGCCCTTCCGCCACGCCGCCCGCCCTCGCCCCGGCATTTCCGGGTTCCTCCTGTTGCTTCCATCCAAATAATTTGTATGATGACCATACAAATTTAACCGGCTGGCGCTCTGCCAGGAACAACGATGAAGCAAACCGTGGGATTGATCGGCCTGGGCGCCATGGGCGCTGGCATGGCGCGTTCGCTGCGCCGCGCGGGCCACGCCGTGCAGGTGTATGACGTGCGCGCCGAAGCCGCGCAGGCCTTTGCGAAGGAGGGCGGCGTGGCCTGTGGCTCTCTGGCCGAGCTGGGCGCCGCCTGCGACGTGGTCGTGTCGGTGGTGGTGAACGCCGCGCAGACCGAGGCCGTGTTGTTCGGCCCGAACGGCGATGGCAGCGGTTGCGCCGCCGCCATGAAGGCCGGCAGCGTCTTCGTGATGTGCTCGACCGTGGACCCGAACTGGTCGATCTCGCTGGAGCAGCGCCTCGCCGGGCTCGGCCTGCTCTACATCGACGGCCCCATTTCCGGCAGCGCCGCCAAGGCCGCGAGCGGCCAGATGACCATGATGTCCTCGGGAAAGCCCGAGGCCTATGCCAGGTGCGAAGCCATCCTCAACGCCATGGCCGCCAAGGTCTACCGGTTGGGCGACCGGGTCGGCGCGGGCAGCAAGGTCAAGATCATCAACCAGCTGCTGGCTGGCGTGCACATCGCCGCCGCGGCCGAGGCCATGGCGCTGGGCCTGCGCGAGGGCGTGGAGCCGGCCGCGCTGTACGAGGTGATCACCCACAGCGCGGGCAACAGCTGGATGTTCGAGAACCGCATGGCCCATGTGCTGGCGGCCGACTACACGCCGCTGTCGGCGGTGGACATCTTCGTGAAGGACCTCGGCATCGTGCTCGACATGGCGCGCGCCAGCAAATTCCCGCTGCCGCTGTCCAGCACCGCGCACCAGATGTTCATGCAGGCGTCCACGGCGGGTTTCGCCAAGGAAGACGACAGCGCGGTGATCAAGATTTTCCCGGGCATCACCTTGCCCCCAAAGCCATGAAATCCATCCTCCTGGGGTGTATCGCCGACGACTTCACCGGCGCCACCGACCTTGCCAACAACCTGGTGCGCACCGGCATGCGCGTGACGCAAACCATCGGCGTGCCGGACGGCCCGCTGGACACGGACGTGGATGCCGTTGTCGTGGCGCTGAAATCGCGCACCATCGCGCCCGCCGAGGCCGTTGCGCAATCGCTCGAAGCGCTGGCGTGGCTGCAGGCGCAGGGCGCGCGGCAGATCTACTTCAAGTACTGCTCCACCTTCGACAGCACGGCCCAGGGCAACATCGGCCCGGTCACCGAGGCGCTGATGGACGCGCTGAAGACGGACTTCACCATCGCCACCCCGGCTTTCCCCGACAACGGGCGCACCGTGTTCAAGGGCCATTTGTTCGTGGGCGACGTGCTGCTGAACGAGTCCGGCATGCAGAACCACCCGCTCACGCCCATGACCGACGCGAATCTGGTGCGCGTGCTGCAGGCGCAGACGCGGCGCAAGGTCGGCCTGATCGACCACACCGTGGTGGCGCGCGGCGCGGCGGCGATTCGCGAGCGCATCGGCCAGCTCCGGGCGCAGGGTGTTGGCGTGGCCGTCGTCGATGCGGTGTCCAACGACGACCTGCTGCGGCTGGGCCCGGCGCTGGACGGCATGCCGCTGGTGACGGCCGGCTCGGGCGTGGCGATCGGCCTGCCGGCCAACTTCGGACTCGCCCCCTCGCAGCAGGCCAGCCAGTTGCCGCCCGCCGCCGGTCTGCAGGCCGTGGTGTCGGGCAGCTGCTCGCTCGCCACCAACCGGCAGGTGGCCCACTTCATCCACAGCGGCCGCCCCGCGCTGGCCATCGACCCGCTGCGCATTGCATCGGGCGCGGACGTCGCCGCCGAGGCGCTGGCCTGGGCCGGGCCGCTGCTGCAAGGCGGCCCCGTGCTGATCTATTCCACCGCCGACCCCGCCGCCGTGAAATCGGCGCAGGGCCGGCTCGGCGTCGAGGAAGCCGGCGCGATGGTCGAGCGCGCCCTGGGCGCCATCGCGCGCGGCCTGGTCGAGCGCGGCGTGCGCCAGCTGGTGGTGGCCGGCGGCGAAACCTCGGGCGCATGTGTGCAGGCGCTGGGCGTCACGCAGCTGCGCATCGGCCCCCAGATCGACCCCGGCGTCCCCTGGTGCCATGCCACCAACGACGGCGGCCTGCACCTCGCGCTGAAGTCCGGCAACTTCGGCACCGACGACTTTTTCACCAAAGCCTTTACATTGCTGCAATGACCGAATCGCAAGCCCGGGAAGAAATCTGCCGCGTCGGCAAAAGCCTGTTCGACCGCGGCTACGTGCACGCGACGGCGGGCAACATCAGCGTGCGGCTCGATGCCTCGGCAGGCGGCGGCTTCCTGATCACGCCGACCGATGCGTGCCTGGGCTTTCTCGACCCGGCACGCCTGGCCCGGCTCGACGACGCCGGCCAGCAGACCAGCGGCGACCGCGCCAGCAAGACCATCGCGCTGCACCGCCAGATCTACCGCGCCGCCGCGCCGTTCGACGCCACCACCCGCTGCGTGATCCACACCCACAGCACACATTGCGTGGCGCTCACGCTGCAAACGCCCGGCGTCGCCGAGCCGCGCGAGCTGCTGCCCGCCGCCACGCCCTACTTCGTCATGAAGGTTGGCCACGTGCCGGTCATCCCCTACCACCGCCCCGGCGACCCGCAGGCTGCCGAACGCGTGGCCCAGGCCATCGAAGGTTATGGCCATCGCGGCACGCCGATCCGCGCGGTGATGCTGGAGCGCCTGGGCCCCAACGTCTGGCACGACTCGCCCGCCGCCGCCATGGCCACGCTTGAAGAGCTGGAGGAAACCGCCAGGCTCCTGATGCTGAGCCCCACGCCGCCCGCGCCGCTGGCCGAAAACCAGATCGAGGAACTGCGCCAGACCTTTGGCGCGCGCTGGTAGGCCCCCACGCCCACCCGCCGTCATCCCTTCATTTCCAGAGAGCCCCGCCATGCCCCGCTTCGCCGCCAACCTGTCCATGATGTACCCCGAGCTGCCTTTCCTCGACCGGTTCGAGGCGGCCGCGAAGGACGGCTTCCGTGCCGTGGAATACCTCTTCCCCTACGCCTTCGGCAAGGAGGAACTCGCCGCCCGGCTCAAGGCCCACGGCCTGCAGCAGGTGCTGTTCAACGCCCCGCCCGGTGGCACCGATACCGCCTCGATCGACCGCGCCTGGGCCGGCGGCGACAAGGGCATTGCCTGCATCCCCGGCCGCGAAGCCGAGTTCCGCGCCGGCGTGGCGCTGGCGCTGGACTACGCCCAGACGCTGGCCTGCCCGCGCATCCACCTGATGGCCGGCCTGATCCCGCCCGGGCTGACACGCGAGGCGGTGCAGCCGACCTACATCGCCAACCTGCGCTGGGCCGCCGCCGAGGCCGCGCGGCACGGCCGCGATGTGCTGATCGAACCCATCAACACGCGCGACATTCCCGGCTTCTTCCTGAACCGGCAAGACCAGGCGCACGCCATCGCGGCCGAAGTCGGCGCGCCCAACCTCAAAGTGCAGATGGACCTGTACCACTGCCAGATCGTCGAAGGCGACGTGGCCATGAAGATCCGCCAGTACCTGCCCACCGGCCGCGTCGGCCACTTCCAGATCGCCGGCGTGCCCGAGCGCCACGAGCCCGACATCGGCGAGCTCAACTACCCCTACCTGTTCGGCGTGATCGACGAGGTCGCCGCGCAGTGCGGCTGGGACGGCTGGGTGGGCTGCGAATACAAGCCCAGGCGCGGCGGCGAGCCGGGCGGGACCTCGGCAGGGCTGGGGTGGTTCACGCCGGCATTGCGCGGAGCGAAGTGACGTGACCCTTCCTGCCTGACGGACCCGACGGCCCCCCGTAGGGCGGCGCTGACCGTCAGAGACGGCTGCGCCACCGGCAAACCGGCGAGTTCCAGTTCCTTACGCAGCATGTCGCGATCCTGTTCGGACACCTTGAGCCCCTCGGCGCGGGCAGCGCGGGCCAGCGCATCTTCGCGTTCGCCGGGCATGGAGATGCC
>JAHFQI010000065.1 GCA_023259355.1 Comamonadaceae bacterium | reverse complement strand
AAGGTGTTGTGCAGCATGTAAAAGCCCAGGCCGGCCAGAAAGCAGGCCGCGATGGCCAGCGCGGGCAGCCTGGCCCAGGCCAGTGCCAAGAGCCCGCAGGCGATCAGGGTGCCGCCGGTCACCGCCAGGCCTTTTTCGCCGAGCAGGCCCAGCCAGCGCCGGGCGAAGTGGCTGTAGATGAGGCCGCCCACCCCGTAGAGAATCATGGTGGCGCCCGCGGCCGAGACCGAGAACCCGAACCCATCGACCAGGCGGCTCGGCACAAAAGCCAGGGTGCCAAATGCCAGCGCGCCTTCCACCGTGACGATGGTCAGAACCCAGCGCACCCGCGGCATCCTGATCAGCTGCAGGGTGTTGCGGAAATACTGCGCGGTGGAAACCGCAGCGGCGCCGTCTGCGGGCCGGTGGCTAGGGTCATGGCGGGTCTTGCGGTGCAGCATGAAGGCCGCCAGCAGGAACACGGCCGACAACACCATGAACGCCGTGCGCCAGCCCAGGGTCTGCGCGGCCATGCCGCCGAACCACTGCCCAGCCATCATTCCAGACACCGTGGCCACCATGAGGCGGGCCAGCGTTTCCTGCCGTTGGTCATAGGGGACCTGGTCCCCGATCCAGGCCATCGACAGCGGAATGATGCCTGCGGCCGCGGCGCCCATGGCCCCGCGTCCAAGCACCAGCCATTGCAGCGTCGGCGCCATCGCCGTCAGCGCGCTGAAGAGCGCGCAGGCAAAGGTGGCCGCCACGACGACGCGGATCTTGCCAAGGCGGTCGCCGAGTGGCCCGTAGAAAAGCTGAAGCACGCCGTACGCCACGGCAAAGGCCGCAATCACGCGGGAGGCATCGCCCGTCGTTGCCTGAAATTCCCGGGCCAGATCGACCAGCATCGGATCGCAGATGCGCATGGAAGCCATGCTGGCGAAGGCGGCCACGGCGATCAGCCGCAAGGTCTTCTGTGTGGAGTGCATGTTGTTTGGGTTGGCCCGTGTGCGGCGGGCGGCACGGGTTGCGGAGCCGGGACAGGAGTTTCCCCGCATTCTGACCCGTTCAGGCCGCACGCGTGGCGGCTGATGCGAGAAGCCTTCGCGCGGCCTCGGCAGGGCCTGCCATCCTGTGTCAAGATGCCAAGGGCCTGTTCGGGGGGCGCATGGCACACTGCAACCGGACTTTGACGAAGGAGGCGAAAACATGCTTCGGATGATCAACTTCCTCATGCTGGTCGTGGCTGCGGCGCTCCTGCAGCCGCAGGGGGTGATGGCCGCGGAGGGCTCGCCGGTCGTGGCGGACAGCGATGTCCGCGTCGGGCGGTCCGGCGCCAGTTTTTCGGTGGATCTGGTGATGCACGCCCCGGTGCCACCGCCTCAGGCCTGGGCGGTGCTTACCGACTTCGAGCACATGGCCGACTTCATCCCCAACCTGAAGTCCAGCCAGGTCGTGGAACGCAAGGAGATGGCGCTGCAGGTCAGCCAGAAGGGCGTTGCGCGTTACGGCATCTTCTCGGCGGACTTCGAATCCCTGCGCGAGATTCGGCTTACCCCGCAGCATGAAATTCGGGCGCATGGTCTGGGCGGCAATGTCAAGCGCATGGAAAGCGTGATGCAGCTGGAAGCCGAAACCGGGGGCACCCGGCTCCAGTACCACGCGGAGGTGCAGCCGGATTTCTGGTTCCCGCCCCTGATCGGCCCGGCCCTGGTGCAACGCCAGACCGCTGAACAGTTCTCGGCCATGATCCAGGAGATGCTGCGGCGCCGGTGAGCTTGGGCGAACGGCCCGGCGCGCAACCCCGCGCTCAAAGCTGGAAGCCCAGCCAGAGCAACATGCCTTCCGCCACGTCGCGGATCAGGCTGGGTTCGCGGGAGGCAAAGGCGCGCGCGGGCAGGCGCTCCTGATCGAACCAGGCGGTGAAGCGTTCCACGTCGCAGGCCTTGTGGAAGGCGACCATCAGTTCGTAGTTCAGAAAGAGGCTGCGGCTGTCAAGGTTGGCCGAACCCGCCAGCGCCAGCGTGTCGTCGATCACCGCCAGTTTGGCATGCACCATGCCCGGGGCAAGCCAGACCCGGCCACCCGCCTGTGTGAGGGAGCGCAACGCCCGGCCGCGGGCCAGATCCGACAGGCGGTGATTCGACCGCGCGGGCAGCAGCAGATCGACGGAAACGCCTCGCCGGGCAGCCAGGCACAGGGCCATCAGCAAGGCCGGCTCGGGAACGAAGTAGGGTGTGACGAGCGCGATGCGCCGTCGCGCCCGGTACGCCGCGGTGACCAGCAAGGCATGGATCGTGTCGTCCGCCTGGTCGGGGCCGGACGCCACGAGTTGCGCGCCGTCCGCCAGGCAGGGGCCGTCGGGCGATGCCGGGTGTTCCCGGCCCGCTGGTGACCCGTTGGCAAAGGCCCAGTCACGCTCGAGCAGGGCGCTGGCCTGGCCCACCATCGGTCCGCGCAGATCGAAGCTCAGGTCGCGCCAGGGCGGAACGCCGGGCTCGCCCTCGAAATATTCGGTTGCCAGATTCCGCCCGCCGCACCAGAGCCGGGCTGACGCCTGGTGGGCATCGGCGACCACCAGCTTGCGATGGTTGCGCAGGTTGGACCGGCCCCTGAGCGGTGAGCGCAGCGGCGGCACGAACAGCGCGAAGGTCCCGCCCGCTTCGGCGAGCCGCTTGAGTTGCGGGCGGCCCGCCATCAGGAAGCCCAGACCGTCGAGCAGCAGGCGCACACGAACGCCGTTGCGCGCCTTGTGGCACAGCTTGTCGATCAGGGCATTGCCGAGGCTGTCGCGCCCGAGCAGGAAGGTGCACAGGTCGATCGAATGCTGCGCGGCGTCGACGGTCTCCAGCAACGCGACCCACGCCGCATGCCCCTCGTTGTGCAGGTTCAGGTCCCGGTAGGCCGCCGGCGCCGGCTGGCCGAGGGCCACGATCGTCCCGATGGCCCAGGTGTCGGCGCCGCGCGTGGCGGGTGCCGGGGCCGGCGTTGGGGATGAGCGCGGGCGCGCCAGTTTCCTGGACCCGAAGGTCAGGTAGGCGGGCAGGGCCAGGTAGGGCACCAGCAGGATGAACAGCATCCATGCGATCGCCGCGGCGGGATGGCGCCGCTGGTGCATCACATGCGAGGTGACCACATACAGCAGGACGGCCAGCACCGTGACCAGGCCGTGCAACGTGAGCAAGTTGGCGAGGGTCAGGCCGGGGAACATGACGCCCGGTTTCACTGAACGGACTTGACCGGCACACCGTGGCCGGCTTTCCCGGACACAAGCTCCAGATCGGCCTGATCAAGACGCACGAACACAAACCCCCGATCGAGCAAGGCCTTGAGCCCGACGGCCAGGCCCTCGGCCGAGTCCGACGCGGGCTTGTTCATGTGGGCAATGATGACATCTCCGGCACGAACGTGGGCCAGCCGTTCGACGATCGCGCCTTTCCCGAGTGTGGCACCGGCGTCGGCATTGACCGAGAAGCCGGCAATCCGGTAGCCCAGCCGGCCGATCTCGCCGATGGCCTGCGCGTCGTAGACGGCCGTCGCGCCCCGGTACCAGCGCGGGGCAATGCCAGTCGCAGCCTGGATGGCCAGGGCACCTTCCGTCACCTCTCGCCGCAGGTGATCGAGGTCCGGCTCACCGGGAATCCCGTACACCTTGCGTCCGGCGCCAATCACGGCGGGGATGTGGTTCTCTCCGTGGTCCTCGACATCGAACAGGTCCAGGTGGGCCGTGATGATGGAAACACCACGCGGATTGCGATCCAGCCACTTCTTGGTGGCAAAAATGGTGGCGGGAATCCGGCGGCGGATCAGAAACTGAATCAGATCGTCGTCATATTGGCCGGTGCAGGCGTCCAGCGTCAGGGCCAGCCGGGGCCCGGCGGAGGCCGCCGCCGCCAGCCGGTCATGGACCTCGGTGGTTGGCGGTTGAAGCCGTGCAGGGCGCCCGGCTGGCACGCCGGCCTGAACCCCGGCGCACAGGGCGATCAGGGCGACGCCTACCGCGCGCATCGCGAGGAAACGTCGAAACCCGCGTGTCTTCATTCTGGAGCCCCCAGTTCATTCGCTCGTGGCGTCGGGTGAGCCACACCTCTGCAATGCTTGGGCCTGATGGTGCGTTGACCGCCATGGCGAAACTTGCGCTTGCCGCCCGGCTTGATCCGCTTGGGGTGCGCGGCGCGGAAGCCAGGGGGTTGGCCGGGTCTGCGCGGAGCGGTTACGCTTGCGGCATGTCTTCCGCTTCGCTTTCGACCAAGCTGATCCGCATCGGCGCCAGCCTGCTGCTGGTGGCGCTGGCGTCCATCGGCCTCACGCTGTGGGTGACCTGGCAGCTGGAAGGCGGCGCCGCCGCGGTCAATGAGGCGGGCCGCATGCGCATGCAGACGTGGCGGCTGGCCAGTGCGGTGCAGACCAGCCTGGCGCCCGACGATCTGCAGTCGCTGGTGGGGCAGTTCGACAGCAGCCTGCTGCTGCTGCGCACCGGCGACGCGACGCGTCCGCTGTTCGTGCCCTGGGACGACGATGTGGAAGTCAAGTTCACGGCCGTGGAGAAACTCTGGGCGCAGCGCCGCGCGCAGTGGCTGGCCAAGCCCCCGATGACGGCGGCCGGGTCGGTGGCCGCGGCCGAGGAGTTTGTCAGGGCGATCGACGGGCTGGTGCTGTCGATCGAGCAGCAGTTGTCGCGCCTGACGGCGATCCTCAACCTGTTCCAGTTCGTGATGATGGCGCTGGCCATCGTCGGCGCGGTGGTGATGCTCTACACCGGCTACATGTACGTGATCAACCCGCTGGCCAACCTGCGCCAGGGCTTGCGGCAGGTGGAGACGGGGGATTTCTCCACGCGCGTCGAGGTGGACACGCAGGACGAGTTCGGCCAGGTGGCGGGCGGTTTCAACCGCATGGCGGCCACGTTGCAGTCGCTTTACGAGGGGCTCGAAGCCAAGGTGCAGGCCAAGACGCAGCGCATCGAGGCGCAGCGGTCGCGGCTGGCGGCGCTGTACGAGGTGAGCGCCTTCCTGGCCGAAGCCAACACCATCGACGAGCTGGCGCGGGGCTTTTCCCGGAAAGTGCGCACCGTCATGAACGCCGACGCCGTGGCCGTGCGCTGGGCCGACGACGCCAACTCGCGCTACCTGATGCTGGCCTCCGACTGTTTCCCGCAGGAGATGGTGGAGGAGGAGCGCAGCCTGCTCGCGGGGGCTTGCGCCTGCGGGAACCTGCAGCCCGACGCCCGCACGCGCGTCATCCCGATCCTGTCCCACGACGCCGAGCCGGTGCGCCATTGCGCCCGCGCCGGCTACGAGAGCGTGGTGAGCGTGCCGATCCGCCTGCAGCAGCGCCTGATCGGCGAGATCGACCTGTTCTTCCGCAGCGCGGTGACGCTGAGCGACGAGGAAACCGCGCTGCTCGATGCGCTGGCCAGCCACCTGGCGAGCGCCCTGGAGGGCTTGCGCGCCGCCGCGCTGGAGCGCGAGGCCGCGGTGGGCGAGGAGCGCGCGCTGCTCGCCCGCGAACTGCACGATTCGATCGCGCAGTCGCTGGCGTTCCTCAAAATTCAGGTGCAGCTGCTGCGCACGGCCGCCCAGCGCGGCCAGCCGGACAAGGTGCGCAGCATCGTGGACGAACTCGATATCGGGGTGCGCGAGAGCATCAACGACGTGAGGGAGCTGCTGGTGCATTTCCGCACCCGCACCAACACCGACGACATCGAGCAGGCCTTGCAGGAAACCCTGCAGAAATTCGAGCACCAGACCGGCCTGCCGTCGCGCCTGGAAGTGCATGGCGAGGGCCTGCCGCTGCCGGCCGACGTGCAGGTGCAGGTGCTGCACGTGGTGCAGGAAGCGCTGTCCAACGCGCGCAAGCACGCCGCTGCCGGCCACATCGCGCTGGAAGTGCGCAAGGGCGAGCGCTGGCGTTTCGTGGTGCATGACGACGGCGCCGGATTTGAGATGGGCCAGGTCAAGGGGGAGTCGCATGTGGGGCTCAAGATCATGCGGGAGCGCGCGGCCCGCATCGGCGCGGAAGTCGCGGTGGTTTCGGCCCCCGGCGCGGGAACGACGGTGACGCTGACGCTGCCGCCGCATCCGGTGGCCGGCGGCGCGCCCGCGGAGCCGGACGCTTCCGTGGCACCATCGCCTGCCTCCTCCACGCCTTTTGCCTGAGGGTGCCCATGCCGATGAAATCCATTCGACTGATGGTCGTTGACGACCACTCCCTGTTTCGCCGCGGCCTCGTGGCCCTGCTCACGCAGGATGAGCGCTTTGTCGTGCTGCATGAGGCCGGGGACGCCGGCGAGGCGCTGCGCTGCGTCCAGCGTGACCAGCCCGACCTGATCCTGCTCGACAACCACCTGCCCGGCGTGCGGGGCGTCGATGCGATTGCCGGCCTCAAGGAGGTCGCGCCGGACGCGAAGATCCTGATGCTGACCGTGAGCGAGAACGAGCAGGACCTGTCCGCCGCCCTGAAGGCCGGGGCCGACGGCTACCTGCTCAAGACCATCAACTCGGAAGACCTCAGCGAGTCCATCCTGAAGGTTTTCCAGGGGCAGTCGGTGGTCAGCCCGGAGATGACGACCAAGCTGGTCGCGGCGTTCCGTGGCAGCGCTTCGGCGCCCGCTGTCGCCGAAGTGCCGGACGGCGTGGTCCCGAACGGCGCGCCGGCCCGCGCCGAGGGCCTGGAGATGCTGTCATCGCGCGAGATGGACATCCTCACGCTGATCGCCCGCGGCGCGAGCAACAAGGTGATCGCGCGCGACCTCGACATCGCCGAAACCACGGTGAAGATCCACGTCCAGCACATCCTTCGCAAACTCAACCTGAGTTCACGCGTGCAGGTGGCGGTATACGCGACCGGACGCGGCGTGACTTGAGCCAGATCAAACGCCCATGACAAGCGCGCGCGAGTAGTTCTTCAGGACGATGGGGGCTGCGGCCCCCATCGTCCTTCTGGCGTGGCGGCGGTGTTCCATCGGCGGATGTTCAGCCGCCGCCAAAAGTCCGAAAGTCAGTCCATGTGATTTCTGGAGAAAAAGCATGGTTTCGGATCTGAAAAATTCTAAGAAAGCCTGGTCGGTCCTGATCGTGAGCACGCTGGCGTTCACCGTCTGCTTCATGGTCTGGATGATGTTCGGCGTCATCGGCATCCCGATCAAGAAGGCGCTTAACCTCAATTCCACCGAATTCGGCCTGCTGACGGCCGTGCCGGTGCTGACCGGTTCGCTGATCCGCGTGCCGCTGGGCATCTGGACCGACCGTTACGGCGGCCGCATCGTCATGGCGCTGTTGATGGCCTGCACGGTGCCGGCGATCTGGCTGATGAGCTACGCGACCGCCTACTGGCACTTCCTCACGATCGGCCTGTTCGTCGGGCTGGCCGGCGGTTCGTTCTCGGTGGGCACGCCTTATGTGGCACGCTGGTTCCCCAAAAAGCGCCAGGGCATGGCCATGGGGGTCTATGGCGCCGGCAATTCGGGTGCGGCCGTGAACAAGTTCGTGGCGCCGGTGCTGCTGGTGGCCTTCGGCTGGACCATGGTGCCGCAGGTCTACGCGGCCATCATGCTGGGCACCCTGGTGCTGTTCTGGCTGTTCAGCCACAGCGAGCCTTCCCACCTGGTGTCGAGCAACGTCAAGTTCATGGACCAGCTCAAGGCGCTGAAGGACCCCAAGGTCATCAAGTACTGCCAGTACTACAGCATCGTGTTCGGCGGCTATGTGGCGATGTCACTGTGGATGGTGCAGTACTACGTCGGTGAATTCGGGCTCGACATTCGCGTCGCGGCCCTGCTGGCGGCCTGCTTCTCCCTGCCCGGCGGCGTGCTGCGCGCGGTCGGCGGGGTGATGTCGGACAAGTTCGGCGCCCACAGCGTGACCTGGTGGGTGTTGTGGGTGAGCTGGATCTGCCTGTTCCTGCTGAGCTACCCGCAGACCGATTTCACCATCGTGACCGTCAACGGCCCGCGCACTTTCCACCTGGGCCTGAACGTCTACCTGTTCACCGGGCTGATGTTCATCCTGGGCATCGCCTGGGCCTTCGGCAAGGCCAGCGTCTTCAAGTACATCAGCGACGACTACCCGACCAACATCGGCACGATCAGCGGCATCGTGGGCCTGGCCGGCGGCATGGGCGGCTTTGTGCTGCCGATCATGTTCGGCGCGCTGATGGACCTGACCGGCATCCGCTCCAGCGCCTTCATGCTGATGTACGGCGTGGTCTGGGTGTCGCTGATCTGGATGTACTGGACCGAGGTGCGCCGCGCACCCCTCATGGGCGAGACGGCCGCACAGGCGGCGGCCTGAAAGCCTGGCGCCATCTTTTTGACTGGAACATCATGACTACCACCACCACCCAACGCGCCGCTGGCGGCGCCCCCAGCAGCGCCGCCAGCGGCGCCGACATTGCCGACTGGCGCCCCGAGGACGAGACCTTCTGGGAATCCACCGGCAAGAAAATCGCCTACCGCAACCTCTGGATCTCGGTGCCCGCGTTGCTCTGCGGCTTCGCCGTGTGGGGCATGTGGGGCATCATCACGGTGCAGATGCTCAACCTGGGCTTCCCGTTCACCGCGGCCGAGCTGTTCACGCTGACCGCGATCTCCGGCATCTCCGGCGCCACCATGCGCATCCCGGCGTCCTTCCTGGTCCGCCTGGCCGGGGGCCGCAACACCATCTTCCTGACCACCGCGATGCTGCTGGCGCCGGCCATCGGCACCGGCATTGCGCTGCAGCACAAGGACTGGCCGCTGTGGGTGTTCCAGCTCATGGCGCTGTGGTCCGGTGTGGGCGGCGGCAACTTTGCCTCGTCGATGTCCAACATCAGCACCTTCTTTCCCAAGCGCCTGCAGGGCACGGCGCTGGGCCTGAACGCGGGCCTGGGCAACTTCGGCGTCACGACGATGCAGATCGTCATTCCGCTGGTCATGACCATGGGCCTGTTCGGCGCCTTCGGCGGCGAGCCCATGACGCTCGTGAAAGACAGCGGCTGGATCTTCGGCAAGATCAAGGCCGGCACGCCGACCTGGATCCAGAACGCTGGCTTCGCCTGGGTGCTGTCGCTGGTGCCGCTGAGCGCGCTGTGCTGGTTCGGCATGAACAACCTGAAGACGGTCTCGCCCGACACGGGCAATCCGGTCGTGGCGTTCGCCAAGGTCACCTACCTGTACACGCTGGCCTTCGTGCCCGCCATCTTCATGCTCTACCTGTACCTGCCGGCGCCGACCGGGCTGGGCATCCTGAACATGTGGGTTGCGATCCCGCTGGACATCGTCCTGGCGCTGCTCATGATGCGCGTGGCCGCCTTCGGCGCCATGAAGGAGAACGTGGCCAAGCAGTTCGCCATTTTCAGCAACAAGCACACGTGGTCGCTCACCGCGCTGTACATCGTCACCTTCGGCTCCTTCATCGGTTTCTCGATGGTGCTGCCGCTGGCCATCACCGTGATCTTCGGCTTCCAGCACATCCCCGACGCGGCCGGCGTGATGCAGCACACGCTGAAGAACCCGAATGCGCCCTCGGCCCTGACCTACGCCTGGATCGGCCCCTTCGTCGGCGCTGCGGTGCGCCCCATCGGGGGCTGGATCTCCGACAAGGTCGGTGGCTCCATCGTCACGCAGATCATCTCGGCCGTGATGGTGCTGGCCTCCGGCGCTGTGGGCTACGTGATGATGCAGGCCTACGGCTCGGCCACGCCCGAACATTACTTCCCCGCCTTCCTCGGCCTGTTCCTGGTGCTGTTCTTTGCCAGCGGCATCGGCAACGGCTCCACCTTCCGCACCATCGGCGTGATCTTCGACCGCCAGCAGGCCGGCCCGGTGCTGGGCTGGACCTCGGCCGTCGCCGCCTACGGCGCATTCATCGCCCCGGTGGTGATCGGTGCGCAGATCAAGGCCGGCACGCCGCAGATCGCGATGTACGGCTTCGCGGTGTTCTACGCCCTGTGCCTGGTCCTCAACTGGTGGTTCTACCTGCGCGCCGGCGCGGAGATCAAGAACCCCTGAAACACATCGCGGTTCGCCCTCTCGCGGCGAGCCGCCCAACAAGCAGCTACTGGAGATTCAAATGAGCCATTTTCTTGACCGGCTGAGCCACTTTTCCAACCCCAGGGAATCGTTCTCGGGCGACCATGGCGTCACCACCGGGGAAGACCGCACCTGGGAAGACGCCTACCGCAGCCGCTGGCAGCACGACAAGATCGTGCGCAGCACCCATGGCGTGAACTGCACGGGCTCGTGCTCGTGGAAGATCTACGTCAAGGGCGGCATCGTCACCTGGGAAACCCAGCAGACCGACTACCCGCGCACCCGCGCCGACCTGCCCAACCACGAGCCGCGCGGCTGCGCGCGTGGCGCCTCCTACTCGTGGTACCTCTACAGCGCCAACCGCGTGAAGTACCCGATGGTGCGCGCGCGCCTGCTCAAGCACTGGCGCGCGGCGCTGGCCGTGGCGAAAAGCCCGGTCGATGCCTGGACCGCCATCGTGGAGAACAACGGCGCGCGCCTTGAATGGCAGCAGCAGCGTGGCCTGGGCGGCATGGTCCGCTCCACCTGGGACGAGGTCAACCAGATCATCGCCAGCGCCAACGTCTACACCGCCAAGAAATATGGCCCCGACCGCATCATCGGCTTCTCGCCGATCCCGGCGATGTCGATGATCAGCTACGCCGCCGGCTCGCGTTACCTGAGCCTGATCGGCGGCGTCTGCATGAGCTTCTACGACTGGTACTGCGACCTGCCGCCGTCCAGCCCGCAGGTCTGGGGCGAGCAGACCGACGTGCCCGAGTCGGCCGACTGGTACAACTCCACCTTCATCATCGCCTGGGGCTCCAACGTGCCCCAGACGCGCACGCCCGATGCCCACTTCTTCACCGAGGTGCGCTACAAGGGCGCCAAGACCGTGGCCATCACGCCCGACTACGCCGAGGTCAGCAAGCTGGCCGACCTGTGGATGCACCCCAAGCAGGGCACGGATGCGGCCGTGGCCATGGCCATGGGCCACGTGATCCTGAAGGAGTTCTACTTCGACAAGCGCAGCAGCTACTTCGACAACTACGTGCGCCGCTACACCGACCTGCCCAACCTGGTGATGCTGGACGAGCGCACCCTGCCCGACGGCCGCAAGGTGCTGGTGCCCGGCCGCTACGTGCGTTCGAGCGACTTCAACGGCAAGCTGGGCCAGGCCAACAACGCCGAGTGGAAAACCGTGGCGCTCGACGAAAACGACAAGGTGGTGCTGCCCAACGGCTCCATCGGCTTCCGCTGGGGCCCGGACGGCCGTCCTGACGCCGGCAAGTGGAACCTGGAAAACAAGGAAGCCCGCCATGACGGCGACGTCAAGCTCAAGCTGAGCCTGATGGAAGGCGAGCAGCCCGACTATGAGGTCGGCGCCGTCGGCTTCCCGTATTTCGGCGGCATCGCCACGCCCAACTTCAGCGCCAACGAGCAGGACGACGCGGTCGAGGGCGTGCTGGTGCGCCAGGTGCCGGTGCGCCGCATCAGCCTGGGCAAGGCCGGCGAGGAGCGCCATGCGCTCGTGGCCACGGTGTTCGACCTCACGGCCGCCAACTACGGCGTGGCGCGCGGCCTGCCCGGCGAGAACGCCGCCACCAGCTACGACGACGACACCCCCTACACCCCGGCCTGGCAGGAAAAGATCACCGGCGTGAAACGCGACCAGGTGATCGCCGTGGCACGCCAGTTCGCCGACAACGCCGACAAGACGCACGGCAAGTCCATGGTCATCATCGGCGCGGCCATGAACCACTGGTACCACAGCGACATGAACTACCGCGGCATCATCAACATGCTGATGCTGTGCGGCTGCATCGGCCAGAGCGGCGGCGGCTGGGCGCACTACGTGGGCCAGGAAAAGCTGCGCCCGCAGACCGGCTGGACGGCGCTGGCCTTCGCGCTCGACTGGCTGCGCCCGCCGCGGCAGATGAACTCCACCAGCTTCTTCTACGCCCACACCGACCAGTGGCGCTACGAGAAGCTCGGCGTGGAGGAAATCCTCTCGCCGCTGGCCGACAAAAAGGCCTATGGCGGCAGCCTGATCGACTACAACGTGCGCGCCGAGCGCATGGGCTGGCTGCCTTCGGCGCCGCAATTGCAGACCAACTCCATGCAGGTGGTGAAGGACGCGCAGGCCGCGGGGCTTGACGCCAAGGACTACGTGGTCAAGTCGCTCAAGGACGGCTCGCTCAAGATGAGCTGCGAGGACCCGGACCACCCGGCCAACTGGCCGCGCAACATGTTCGTCTGGCGCTCCAACCTGCTGGGTTCCTCCGGCAAGGGCCACGAGTATTTCCTCAAGCACCTGCTGGGCACCAGCCACGGCGTGCAGGGCAAGGACCTGGGCACCGAGGACGCCAAGCCGGCCGAGGTGGTCTGGCACGACCATGCGCCCGAAGGCAAGCTCGACCTGCTGGTCACGCTGGACTTCCGCATGAGCACCACCTGCCTGTACTCCGACATCGTGCTGCCCACCGCCACCTGGTACGAGAAGAACGACCTCAACACCAGCGACATGCACCCCTTCATCCACCCGCTGTCCACCGCGGTGGACCCGGCCTGGCAGAGCAAGAGCGACTGGGAGATCTACAAGGGTTTTGCCAAGGCCTTCAGCGAGGTCTGCGTGGGTCACCTCGGCGTGGAAAAGGAAGTCATGCTGACGCCGCTGATGCACGACACGCCGGCCGAACTGGCCCAGGCGTTCGACGTGAAGGAATGGAAGAAGGGCGACTGCGAGCTGATTCCCGGCAAGACCGCGCCCACCATCCAGGTGGTCGAGCGCGACTACCCCAACACCTATGCACGCTTCACAGCGCTGGGGCCGCTGATGGAGAAAGTGGGCAACGGCGGCAAGGGCATCGCGTGGAACACGGTGGACGAGGTGCGCCAGCTCGCCGAGCTCAACGGCAAGGTTCACACCGAGGGCGTGACCAAGGGCATGCCCAGGATCGAGTCCGACATCGACGCCTGCGAGGTCGTGCTGCAACTGGCGCCTGAAACCAACGGCCACGTGGCCGTGAAGGCCTGGGAAGCGCTCTCCAAGATCACCGGGCGCGACCACACCCACCTGGCGCTGCACCGCGAGGACGAGAAGATCCGCTTCCGCGACATCCAGGCGCAGCCGCGCAAGATCATCAGCTCGCCCACCTGGTCGGGCCTGGAAAGCGAGAAGGTCAGCTACAACGCCGGCTACACCAACGTGCACGAGCTGATCCCATGGCGCACCCTGACCGGCCGCCAGCAGTTCTACCTGGATCACCCCTGGATGCTGGCCTTCGGCGAAGGCCTGACCAGCTACCGCCCGCCGGTGGACCTGAAGACGGTGGAGGGTGTCATGGGGCGCAAACCCAATGGCAACAAGGAGATCACGCTCAACTTCATCACGCCGCACCAGAAATGGGGCATTCACTCGACCTACACCGACAACCTGATGATGCTGACGCTCAACCGCGGCGGCCCGGTGATCTGGCTCAGCGAGGACGACGCCCAACGCGCCGGCATCGTGGACAACGACTGGGTCGAGCTGTTCAACACCAACGGCGCCATCGCGGCGCGCGCGGTGGTGAGTCAGCGCGTCAACAACGGCATGGTCATGATGTACCACGCCCAGGAAAAGATCGTGAACACCCCCGGCTCGGAAATCACGGGCCAGCGCGGCGGCATCCACAACTCGGTGACCCGCATCGTGACCAAGCCCACGCACATGATCGGCGGCTACGCGCAGTTCAGCTACGGCTTCAACTACTACGGAACCATCGGGACCAACCGCGATGAATTCGTGGTGATCCGCAAGATGTCCACGATCGACTGGCTCGACGGCGAAGCCCCGGCGACCAAGCAGGCGTAAAGGAGAAATCAAAATGAAAGTACGCGCGCAAATCGGCATGGTGCTGAACCTGGACAAGTGCATTGGCTGCCACACCTGTTCCGTCACCTGCAAGAACGTCTGGACCAGCCGCAAGGGCATGGAATACGCCTGGTTCAACAACGTCGAGACCAAGCCCGGCATCGGCTACCCCAAGGAGTGGGAGAACCAGGACAAGTGGAACGGCGGCTGGATCCGCAACGCCGACGGCTCCATCGAGCCGCGCCAGGGTGGCAAATGGAAGCTGCTCATGCGCATCTTCTCCAACCCCAACCTGCCGCAGATCGACGACTACTACGAGCCCTTCACCTTCGACTACGACCACCTGCAGTCGGCGCCCGAGACCAAGGCCGCGCCGACAGCCCGGCCGCGCAGCCTGATCACCGGCCAGCGCATGGAGAAGATCGAGTGGGGCCCGAACTGGGAGGAAATTCTCGGCGGCGAATTCTCGAAGCGCAGCAAGGACGCCAACCTGGCCAACTTCGACAGCGTGCAGAAGGAGATGGTCGGCCAGTTCGAGAATACCTTCATGATGTACCTGCCGCGCCTGTGCGAGCACTGCCTGAATCCGGCGTGCGTGGCCTCGTGCCCCTCGGGCTCGATCTACAAGCGCGAGGACGACGGCATCGTGCTGATCGACCAGGACAAGTGCCGCGGCTGGCGCATGTGTGTCTCGGGCTGCCCCTACAAGAAAATTTATTACAACTGGCAGACCGGCAAGGCCGAGAAATGCATCTTCTGCTACCCGCGCATCGAGGCCGGCCAGCCGACCGTGTGTTCGGAAACCTGCGTGGGCCGCATCCGCTACCTCGGCGTGGTGCTCTATGACGCGGACCGCATCCAGGAAGCGGCGAGTGTCGAGAACGACAAGGACCTGTACCAGGCACAGCTCGACATCTTCCTGGACCCGAACGACCCCAAGGTCATCGAGCAGGCGCGCAAGGACGGCATTCCCGAAGCCTGGCTCGAAGGCGCCCGCAAGAGCCCGGTCTACAAGATGGCCGTGGACTGGAAAGTGGCCCTGCCGCTGCACCCCGAGTACCGCACGTTGCCCATGGTCTGGTATGTGCCGCCGCTCTCGCCGATCACCTCGGCGGCGAATGCCGGCCAGATCGGTATCAACGGCGAGATTCCCGACATCGCCCAGATGCGCATTCCGGTGCAGTACCTCGCCAACCTGCTCACGGCCGGCGACACCCAGCCGGTGGTGCGCGCCCTGGAACGCATGCTGGCCATGCGCGCCTACCAGCGCAGCAAACACGTGGACCAGGTGCAGAACCTCGCGGTGCTGGAGCAGACCGGCCTGACCGCGGCCGAGGTCGAGGAGATGTACCAGATCATGGCCATCGCGAACTACGAAGACCGCTTCGTGATTCCGAGCACGCACCGCGAGTACGCCGAGAACGCCTTCGACCTGCGCGGTGGTTGCGGCTTCTCGTTCGGCAACGGCTGCTCGGACGGCGCCTCGGAGGCGAGCCTGTTCGGCGGCGCCAAGCGCCGCACCATCCCGATCCAGTCGGTCGTCTGAGCACCAGGAGCCCACCGTGAACCCCAACCGATATTCACTGAGAGCCCTGGCCCAGTTGCTGGGCTACCCGGCCGAGGACCTGCGGGAGCACCTGCCGGCCCTGATGGACGCGATCGATGCGGAGGCGGCCATCCCTGCCGCGCGGCGCGCGGAACTGCGTGCGCTGGCCAACGAGCTGACCCGGCTCGACCCGTACGAGATCGAGGCCCGCTATGTCGAGACCTTCGACCGCGGCCGCAACACCTCGCTGCACCTGTTCGAGCACGTGCACGGCGATTCGCGCGACCGGGGGCCGGCGATGATCGACCTGGTCCAGACCTACGAAAAGGCCGGGTTGCAGCTGGGCCCGGAGGAACTGCCCGACCACCTGGGCGTGGTGCTGGAATTCGCGTCCACGCAGCCGCCCAAAGTCGCGCAGGATTTTCTGGGTGAGGTGGCGCACATCCTGACCACCGTGTTCAGCGCCTTGCTCAAGCGCGGCAGCCCCTACGCCGCCGTGATCGCGGCCGTGCTGGAGCTGGCCGGGCAGAAAGTGCAGGCCGTGGCCATCCAGGCCGAGGAAACCATGGACGAAAGCTGGGCCGAGCCCGTGGTCTTTGACGGCTGCAGCACCCGCGGCCAGGCCCGTCCGGGCGACCCGCAACCCATTCACATTGTTCGCCATACGTCTTCGCAAGGAGTGGCACCATGAGCTACCTTGACAGCTTTCTTTTCGGTTACTACCCCTACATCTGCCTGTCGGTGTTCCTGCTGGGCAGCCTGATCCGTTTCGACCGCGACCAGTACACCTGGAAAAGCGACTCCTCGCAGCTGTTGCGCGCCGGGCAGCTGCGCTGGGGCAGCAACCTGTTCCACGTGGGCGTGCTGTTCCTGTTCTTCGGGCATTTCGTGGGCATGCTGACCCCGCACTTCGTCTACGAGCACTTCATCGGCGCCGGCGCCAAGCAGCTCATGGCCATGGTGTCGGGCGGCGCGGCCGGCCTGCTGGGTTTCATCGGGGTCACGATTTTGCTGCACCGGCGTCTGAGCGACCCGCGCATCCGCATCAACTCCAAGACCAGCGACATCGTGCTGCTCTGGCTGCTGTGGATTCAGCTGGCGCTGGGCCTGGCGACGATTCCGCTGTCGGCCCAGCACCTGGACGGCAGCATGATGATGCGGCTGGCCGAGTGGGCGCAGCGCATCGTGACCTTCCGCACCGGCGCCGCCGAAATGCTGGCCGAGGCGGGTTGGGTCTTCCGGGCCCACATGTTCCTGGGTATGTCGATCTTCCTGATCTTCCCGTTCACCCGGCTGGTGCATGTGTGGAGCGGCTTCGGCACGGTTGCCTACATCGTTCGTCCCTACCAGGTGGTGCGCAGCCGCCGGCTGGGCGTGACCCCCAGCGCGCCCGCGGGTCGCCGCGGTTCCAACGTCTGAACAGAGAGAGGCCCCTTTCATGAATGCCCATACCTCCACCGTGACCGGCTGCGGCAGCAGCAATTGCCAGTGCGCCGGTGATGCCAGCGAGTCGGCCCCCGCGGCCAGCATCAACGGCATCGCCCTGCACGAGCCCGGCCAGCGTCCGGATACGGCCACGCTGCGTGAATTGGCGTACACCGAACTGCTGCGCCAGCAGGCGGTCAAGACCGGCCTGTTGCCCCGGCACCCCGGGTTGACCGCACCGCAGCTTGGGGAGCCGGAGCGCCAGGCCATCGAAGCCATGGTGGAGCAGGCGGTGGTCTCGCCGAACCCCACCGAGCAAGAGTGCCAGCGCTACTACGAGGCCAACAAGCACCAGTTCCTTGTGGGCCAGGCGGTGCATGTGCGGCACATCCTGTTCGCGGTGACGCCTGGCGTCAACGTGCACGCGCTCACCGTGCATGCCGAGAAGGCATTGCTCGAACTCTCGCGCAAGGATGTCTCGCCGGAGCGGTTCGCCCAGCTGGCGGCGGAGCTTTCCAACTGCCCCACCAGCGTCCAGGGCGGAGACCTGGGCTGGATCGGCCCCGAGGATTGCGCGCCGGAACTTGCCAACGAGCTGTTTCACCAGAAGCACGCGCAGTGGGGCATGGGCGTGCACCCGCGGCTGATCCACACGCGTTTCGGTTTTCACGTGATCGAGGTGCTGGGTCGCCGCAAGGGCAAGCAGGCGCTTTATGACGAGGTGCGCGAACGTATTGCCGCCCAGTTGGCCCTGCAGTCCCGCGCCAAGGCCCTGCACCAGTACATGTCCCTGTTGGCGGGGCAGGCCCGCGTGGAGGGCATCGAACTGGAGGGGGCTGATTCGCCTCTGGTGCAATGACGGAGGGTGCCGCATCCGCGGACGAACTGCTGTTGCGGTTGCGGCGTTTCCATTCCGACTACTTTCCCCGGCACCAGCAGCGCTTCCAGGATCTGGTGGAGCAGGGCCAGCATCCCAAGACGCTGTTCATCGGCTGCTCCGACTCGCGCCTGGTGCCCTACCTGCTGACCGGCACCGGGCCGGGCGAACTGTTCATCGTGCGCAACGTCGGCGCCTTCGTGCCGCCCTACGATGGCTCGCATGGCCTGCACGGCACCACGGCGGCCATCGAGTTCGCGGTGCTGAGCCTGCACGTCGAGCGCATCATCGTCTGCGGCCACAGCCATTGCGGTGCGATCAAGGCCGCCTATGAAGGCGTGCCCGAAGAGGCCGTCAACCTGCAGGCGTGGCTCAAGCTCGCCGCCGAGGCGATCCTGCCCGTGCAGTCCAGCCCCGAGGCCAGGTACCGCAGCGAGCAGCGCGCCGTGGTGCTGCAACTGGAGCGCCTGATGGACTACCCCATGGTGCGGCGCCAGGTCGAGAGCGGCCAGCTCACGCTGCACGGCTGGCACTACGTGATCGAGCAGGGCGAAATCCATGTCTTTGACGCACAGCAAGGCGATTTCGTCCCGGCCTCGTTAGCCTCCAACAGCGGCACCGGGCCGTACCAGCCCTATGTGGAGCATGATGGCCAGATCCTTTCCGACTGACCTGGTTGGGGGTGTCCGGGGCGTTCTTGCGGCACCGGCTGGTCATGAGGTTCGGACGGTGCAAGAATTGATGCAATGGAAGCCGGGCGGTGTTCGCCCGGCTTCCCTGTCCATGGAGTCCCTCTGATGAAACGAGACAATTTTGGCCGGCCACAGGATGTGACCACCACCCAGCCCATCAGCCACGACGTGCTGAAGGAAAAATACCTCAAACCCGGCGAGAGCGGCCTGGAGGACGTGTACCGCCGCGTGGCTCGGGCGCTGGCCTCGGTCGAACCCGAGGCGCAACGCGCGAAGTTCGAGGCGTTGTTCCTCGACAACCTGCATGCCGGCGCAATTGGCGCCGGGCGCATCATGAGCGCCGCCGGCACCGACATCCAGGCCACCCTGATCAACTGCTTCGTGCAGCCCGTGGGGGATTGCATTCAGGGCGTGGACGACGAAGGCTACCCCGGCATCTACGAAGCCCTGCGTGAAGCCGCCGAAACCATGCGGCGCGGCGGCGGCGTGGGCTACGACTTCTCGCGTATCCGCCCGCGCGGCGCCGAGGTCAAGGGCACGGCGTCCATGGCCTCCGGGCCTTGCAGCTACATCAACGTGTTCGACCAGTCGTGCTCCACCGTGGAGAGCGCCGGCGCGCGCCGCGGCGCGCAGATGGGCGTGCTGCGCATGGACCACCCGGACGTGTTGGATTTCATCACCGCCAAGCGCACGCCGGGCCGCTGGAACAACTTCAACGTGTCGGTCGGCGTGCCCGACGCCTTCATGCAGGCGCTGGGCGACGACCAGCCCTGGGAACTGGTGCACCGCGCCAAACCCGGCGCCGCGCTGCTGGCGCAGGGCGCCTTCCAGCGCGCCGACGGCCTGTGGGTCTACCAGACCATCGCGGCGCGCGAGCTGTGGGACACCGTGATGCATTCGGCCTACGACTTCGCCGAGCCCGGCATCCTGTTCCTGGACCACATCAACCAGGACAACAACCTGCGCTACTGCGAGGCGATCGCCGCGACGAACCCCTGCGGCGAACAACCGCTGCCGCCCTACGGCTGCTGCGACCTCGGCCCCATCATCCTGACGCATTTCGTGCGCCACCCTTTCGGCTTCGACGGGGTGCCGGTGTTCGACTTCGAGGCGTTCGAGCGTTCGGTGGAGGTCCAGGTGCGCGCGCTCGACAACGTGCTCGACGTGACCTTCTGGCCACTGCAGCAGCAGCGCGAGGAATCGGCCGCCAAGCGGCGCATCGGCGTGGGCTTCACCGGCATGGGCAACGCGCTGGCCATGTTGTGCCTGCGTTATGACGCGCCGGACGGCCGCGAGATGGCGGCGCGCATCGCCGCGCGGCTGCGCGAGGCGGCCTACGCGGCGTCGGTGGCGCTGGCGCGCGAAAAGGGCGCGTTCCCGAAATTCGACGCCGACGGCTATCTGGCGGCCGGCACCTTCGCGAGCCGGCTGCCGGCGGAGTTGCAGCAGGCCATCCGCCAGCATGGCATCCGCAACAGCCATCTGCTGTCGGTGGCGCCCACGGGCACGGTCAGCCTGGCGTTTGCCGACAACGCGTCCAACGGCATCGAACCCGCGTTCTCGTGGATGTACCGGCGGAAGAAGCGCGAGTCCGACGGCAGCACCACCGAGTACGCGGTGGAAGACCATGCCTGGCGCCTGTACCGCGAACTCGGCGGCGATGTGGACAAGCTGCCCGACTACTTCGTCTCGGCGCTCGACATGTCGGCGGCCAGCCACATCGCGATGATGGAAGCGGTGCAGCCGTTCATCGACACGGCGATTTCCAAGACCGTCAACGTGCCGGCCGAGTACCCCTACGACGATTTCAAGGGCCTGTACCTGCAGGCCTGGCGCGCCCGTCTCAAGGGGCTGGCCACCTACCGGCCCAACAGCATCCTGGGCGCGGTGCTGGAGACCGGCTCGGGCAAGGCCGAGGCGGCCAGCGTGGCGCCGCCAGCGCCCATCGACCCGATGCGCACCGTGATCGAGAGCCGGCCCAAGGGGGCGCTGTCCGCCGTCGCGGAGAAGGTCGAATACTGGAC
>JAHFQI010000216.1 GCA_023259355.1 Comamonadaceae bacterium | reverse complement strand
CTGTACCAGGACCGCCCCGTCATCGCCGTCACCACGCCCTACCAGCGCATCGTGGTGACCAATGGCCGCGCCGGCCACCGCCTGTTCCTCAACGGCAACCTGCAGTTCGCCGAACGCGACGAATACCGTTATCACGAGGCGCTGGTGCACCCCGCGATGGCGGCCCACGGCGGGGCGCGGAAGGTGGCCGTGCTCGGCGGCGGCGACGGCATGGCGGTACGCGAGATCCTCAAGTACCCCGGCGTGGAAAGCGTCACGCTGGTCGAGCTGGACCCGGCCATGACGCAGCTGTTCACGCAGGACGAAACGCTGGCCCGCTTGAATGGCCACGCCCTATCGTCGCCCAAGGTCAGGATCGTCAACACCGACGCCTTCAAGTGGCTGGAGGACACGCAAGAAACGTTTGACGTGATCGTGGTCGATTTCCCCGACCCGACCAACTTCAACATCGGCAAGCTCTACACGAAGTCGTTCTACGCCCTGCTCGACCAGCGCCTGGCGGCGAGCGGCTACGCCGTGATCCAGACCACCTCGCCGCTGGTGGCGCGCCAGAGCTTCTGGACCGTGGTGCAGACCCTCGAATCGGTGGGCCTGCGAACGGCGCCCTACCACGCGCACGTGCCGAGCTTCGGCGAATGGGGCTACGTCATCGCCAGCCGCAGGCCGTACCGGCGACCTACCGCCCTGCCCGAAGGCCTGCGCTTCCTGAACACGGCGAGCCTGCCGCTGCTGTTCGACTTCCCGCAGGACATGGCGCGTGTGCCCGCGGAGGTGAACCGCCTGTCGAACCAGGTGCTGGTGCACACCTACGAAACCGAATGGGGCCGGGTGCACCCATGACATGGCTGGCATGAAGCGGCGGCAGTTTCTCGCGACCGGTTCGCTGGCCGCCCTGGCCGGCTGCGGTGCGCCGGCGCGCGAGATCGCAGGCGGCTTCACCGGCATCGCGCACGAGCGCGGCCATCTGCTGCGTGCCGGGCAGCCACCAGACCCACCCACCATCACCCGCCGCGTCCACACCCTGATCGCCGGCGGCGGCGTGGCGGGTCTGGCTGCGGCGCGTGCGCTGCGGCTGCGCGGCATCGACGATTTCGCGGTGCTGGAGCTGGAGGACGCGCCCGGCGGCAACAGCCGGGGCGGCGCCGTGGGTGGCATCGCCTGCCCGCTGGGCGCGCACTACCTGCCCGTGCCCGGCGACGATGCGCACGAGGTGCAGGATCTGCTGGAGGAGTTCGGCTTGCGCCAGCGCGTGGCCGGCCGCTGGCAGTACGACGAACGCCACCTGTGCCACAGCCCGCAAGAGCGGTTGTTTTTCAAAGGCGAGTGGCAGGAAGGCCTGCTGCCCGTGCAGGGCGTGGGTGCCGACACGCTGGCCCAGTACCGGCGCTTTGCCTCGCTGGTTCGCGAAGCGCAGACCGCCGCCCGCTTCACGCTGCCGGCTTTCAGGGCGCCCCACCCCGGCGCCCATGCGGCGCTGGATGCCGAGTTGTTTCAAACCTGGCTGACCCGGCAGGGCCTGACCGACCCGCATTTGCGCTGGTACCTCGACTACTGCTGCCGCGACGACTACGGCGCCGGCATCGCCACCGTTTCGGTGTGGGCCGGCCTCCACTACTTCGCCAGCCGCCACGGCTTCCACGCGCCGGGCGAGGACGCGGGCGAGCGCGAAGGCGTGCTCACCTGGCCCGAGGGCAACGGCTGGCTCACGCAGCGGCTGGCCGCACCGCTGACCGAAGCCTCGGGCGGGCGGCTGCGCACCGGCCGCGTGGTGTTGCGCATCGAAGCCGGCCGGCACGGCGTCACGGTCGATGCGTTCGACACCGCCACGCGGGCCGTGGAGCGCTGGCAGGCCGGGCGCTGCATCGTCGCGTTGCCGGTGTTCGTGGCCGCGCGCGTGGTGGTGAACCCGCCGGACTTCCTGCGCCAGGCCGCGGCGCGCACGCGCCATGCCCCCTGGCTGGTCGCCAACATCCACATCGACCAGCCCCTGCACGACCGCCCCGGCGCGCCGCCGAGCTGGGACAACGTGGTCCACGGCAGCGCTGGCCTGGGCTACGTGGACGCCATGCACCAGAGCCTGCGCCCGGTGCCCGGCACGACCGTGCTGACCTGCTACCAGGCGCTGGGCGACCTGCCCGACGGCCGCCGCCAGCTGCTGGAGCGCCCCTGGACCACCTGGCGCGACGCCCTCCTCGCCGACTTGGCCGCGCCCCACCCGGACCTGCGCGCCAAGGCCACGCGCATCGACATCACCCGCTACGGCCACGCCATGGCCGTGCCGGTGCCGGGCATGCGCCAGGCGGGCGGCGCGGGGCATCCAGGCGCCACAGGCCTAATGCCCAAACAGCAAAGCCTGCTGCGGCAGTACGCGCTGGCGATGCCCACGGCCGGCCGCCTGCGCTTCGCCCACAGCGACTGGTCCGGCTATTCGGTGTTCGAGGAAGCCTTCACGCGCGGCCACGCCGCGGGCAGCGCGCCCGACCCGGCCCTTGGTGGCGGCTGACACCGGGGTGCGGCCCTCTCCGCACATGCACAGGGTTTGAGACACATCAAGATTGCCGGCCTCCGACGTGGCCCAATGAAGCATCGGCTTTGATGGAGGCGATGTCATGAAAAATGCTTTTTCTTCGTCCGCACAGCGCCTGGGCGGGGTTGTTGCGGTGGCACTGCTCCTGGCGGGATGCGGTGGCGGTGGTGGGGGCGAGCCCGCGGCAACGCCAAGCATCCCGCTGGCGACGGCCTTCGCCAACTTCGTGAACGCTCAGCCCTCGTACCAGATCGCCTTCAGCGGCACGGCAACCACCCCCACCGGACAGGAACTGCCCTTCACGGGATCGGGGTTCGTGACCGAGACCACGACAGCGTCCACCTTCGAAGGCATTCCGGCGCTGCGCAAGACCATGACCGAGAGCGGTCAGTTCGTGCTTCTGGGCAACACCTATCCAGTGGCCGCAACCTCCTCCAGCTATTTCGACACGAACTACGCCCCGATCGGCAGCGTGAGTGCGGACGGCTACTGCGTGGTGACCGACCATCACCCGCTGCCCGCAACCGCCCAGCCCGGCCACAACAGCATCTGGTTCTCGTCCACCTGCTACAGCGATGCCACCCGCCTCGTCCGGGTCGGCAGCGCCTCGACCTCCTGGGTCCTTGAACCGGAGTCCGACAGCACAGCGCGGTTCAAGACGATCGTCAACACGACCGACAACCTCGGCGCGACCGGCGTGAGCACCCTGACCGTGCGGGTCAGCAACCTGGGCCAGGTCACGCGGCTGGAGGAGTCGGGAACACTGTCGCAGGATGGCGTGACGCTGAACTACACCGGCTCATACCGGTAGACAAAACGACCGGCCACGCCGACCGCGATACCGGCCCCATCACTGCCACAGGCAGGCCTCAACGCAGGTGCTTGGCCCGCTTGGCCGCAAAAACCTGCGGCACGCCCAGCGCGCGGCGCCCCGGCACCAGCGTGAAAGACTGGCCGGCTGCTATCGTGCCCGGCTCATCGACGGCCAGGTAAAACCCGCTGCAACCCGCATGCACCATGTCGCGCGCCGCCTGGGCGTAGCCCATGACCGCGTTGAATTTGAAGCACGGTTCGCGCGGCGCCGTGACGCGCAGCACGCAGGCGGGGAAATGCAACTCGTCGCCGATCCACACCTCGTGTTCCAGCAGGCCTTCAAGGGTCAGGTTTTCGCCGACAAAGCCCGGCGGCAGCACCTCGCCGAACAGGCTCACGCCGTGTTCGCGCCGCCGCGCCAGCCAGAACGCGCAGTGCTCGGCCGGGTAGGCATACACCGCCTTGTCCAGCCCGCCATGCACGCTCAGATCCGCCTGCTCGTCGCCGGCCAGGCCCATGCGGCCCACGGCCACGGGGCCGGCCACCGCTTGCTTGCCAATCGCCGACAGCACGCGGCGCCCGCTGGCGAGCAGAGCGCGGGCCACGCCGATATTCACGCTGGTGACGCGGGGTGAGGATGTCGCGGCGGAAGGGAAAAGGTCAACGGACATATGGATTCCCGGAAAAACCAGTCAGAACGCGGCATTCTGAATCACCGTGCGACTGAGCTGCCCCTCACCCCCGCATCACCCCCTCAATCTCCCCCACCTTCACCGGCACCCCGCGCGAAATCAGCTCGCAGCCGGTCTCGGTCACAAAGGCGTCGTCCTCAATCCGGATGCCGATGTTCCAGAACTCGTGCGGGATGTGGTCGCTGGGGCGCACGTAGAGGCCAGGCTCGATGGTCAGGGCCATGCCGGGTTGCAGGATGCGGCTGGGGCGGTCCTTGATGGTTTCGCCGGAGAGCGGGTCATGGCGCTCGCTGGCCTGGCCCAGCTCCGAAGGCTCCACATAGCTGCCGCAGTCGTGCACGTCCATGCCGATCCAGTGGCCGGTGCGGTGCATGTAGTGGGCGAAGTAGTGGCGGTGGTGGATGGCGTCGTCCAGCGTGCCGTGCTGGTCCTTGTCGAGCAGGCCCAGGTCGAACATGCCCTGGGTCAGCACTTTCACGGCGGCCTCGTGCGGGGCGGTGAAACGCGCGCCGGGCCGGGTGGCCGCGATGGCGGCGTCCTGGCTGGCCAGCACCAGCTCGTACAAAACGCGCTGCGGGCCGGTGAAGCGGCCGTTGGCGGGGAAGGTGCGGGTGATGTCGCTGGCGTAGCCGTCGAGTTCGCAGCCGGCGTCGATCAGCACCAGTTCGCCATCGCGGATGGGCGCGATGTCGGCGCGGTAGTGCAGCACGCAGGCGTTGGCGCCGGCGGCGACGATGGAGCTGTAGGCGGGGTACTGCGAGCCGTGCTGGCGGAATTCGTGCAGCAGCTCGGCGTCCAGGTGGTATTCGCGCACGTCCTGCCCGGCGCGCAGCATGGCGGCGCTGCGCTGCATGGCGCGGATGTGGGCCTGGGCGCTGATCTGCGCGGCGCGGCGCATGGTGGCCTGCTCGTATGCGTCTTTGAACAGCCGCATTTCGTCGAGGATGCTGCACAGGTCGTGCTGCGACTCGGGGCACAGCGCGCCGTAGCGCACGCGGGCACGCACGGCGTTGAGCCAGCCGTCGATGCGGGTTTCCAGGCCCT
>JAHFQI010000064.1 GCA_023259355.1 Comamonadaceae bacterium | reverse complement strand
GCATCGTGGAAATCGGCCCGGTCCACGCGCTCATCAACCACCCCGCTCATCCCTACACCGCGGGCCTGATGGCCGCCATTCCCGACATCACGCAGGACCGTGAGCGCCTGTACCAGATCGACGGCGCAATGCCCCGGCCAGGCGCCATCCCGCCGGGCTGCGCGTTCAACCCGCGCTGCCCCCAGGTCTTTGGGCGCTGCCGCAGCGAGCGGCCCGAGCTCATGAACGCCGGTGCCACGCAGGCCGCCTGCTGGCTGCATGACGCGGCGCATCGCGGGGGCAGGTCATGAACCCGACCCCCGAAAGGCGACCGCCGTTGGTCCAGGCACGGGATCTGGCCATGTCCTTCGATGTTTCCGCGCCCTGGCTCAACCGCGTGCTGGAACGCAAGCCGCGCCAGTGGCTGCAGGCGGTCGATGGCGTGAGTTTCGAGATTGAAAAAGGCAAGACGTTCGCGCTCGTCGGCGAATCCGGTTGCGGCAAGAGCACGGTGGCGCGTCTGTTGGTGGGCCTGCACGAGCCGACGCGCGGAGGCCTGAGGTTCGACGGCCTGGACGCCCATGCGATCTTCAAGACGCAGCATGGGCTCACGCTGCGCCGCCGCATCCAGATGATCTTCCAGGACCCGTATGCCAGCCTGAACCCGCGCTGGCGGGTCGAGGACATCGTGGGGGAGCCGCTGGTCGAGCAGGGCCTGATCACCGACCGGGCCGAACGCCAGGCCCGGGTCGGCGAGTTGCTCCTGTCCGTGGGCCTGTCGCCGCTTGACCGGGCGAAGTACCCGCACCAGTTCTCAGGCGGCCAGCGCCAGCGCATCTCGATCGCGCGCGCGCTCGCCACCGGCCCCGAGTTCCTGGTCTGCGATGAACCCACCTCGGCGCTCGATGTGTCCGTGCAGGCCCAGGTGCTCAATCTCATGATGGACCTGCAGCGCGAGCGCGGCCTGACCTACCTCTTCATCTCGCACAACCTCGCCGTGGTGCGCCATGTGAGCGACCAGGTCGGCGTGATGTACCTTGGGCGCCTGGTGGAGGTGGCCGACAAGCGCAGCTTGTTCGACAGTCCGCGCCACCCCTACACACGCATGCTGCTCGACGCGATTCCGAAGCTGCACGACACAGGCCGCGCCCGCACGCCGGTGCAAGGCGAGGTGCCCAACCCCTTGAGCCCGCCGGCCGGCTGTACATTTCACCCGCGCTGCCCGCATGCGAATCCGCGCTGCAAGGCTGAACGCCCCCATTTGTTGGCCATCGGCGGCGTGAAAGTCGCCTGCCATGCGGTGGAGGAAGGGCGGATCTGAGCGCCTGAAAACGATCAGGTGTAGCGCTTGGCGCGCAGGTTGTTCTTCATCTCGCGCAGCAGCGGCTGCAGCTTGCCGCCGCCGATGCGCAGCGCCACGCAGGTGGCCAGGATGTCGATGACCATCAAGTGCAGCAGCCGCGACACCATCGGACTGTAGCGGTCGTAGCCCTCGGGGTGGTCGGCCGCCAGGTGAATGTGCCCGGCCGCTGCCAGCGGCGATCCGCTGGCTGTGATGACGATGGTGGTGGCGCCGTGTTTGCGCGCGATGTCGCAGGCGTCCATCAGGTCGCGCGTGCGGCCCGAGTTGGAGATGATGACCACGCAGTCGCCGGGGCCCAGCAGCGAGGCGCTCATCACCTGCATGTGGCCGTCGCTGTAGGCGATGGTGTTCACGCCCAGCCGGAAGAACTTGTGCTGCGCATCCTGCGCCACGATGCCGGAGTTGCCCGCCCCGAAAAACTCGATGCGCCGGCCCGTCTTGCAGGTGGCCGCCAGGGCCTCGGCGGCCTTTTCGATGGCAGACGTGCTCGCGTCATTGCGGTACTTCAGGAAGGCCGCCACGGCGTTGTCGATCACCTTGACCATCACGTCGCTGGTCTTGTCGTCCACGTCCACGCTGCGGTGGATGAAGGGCACGCCTTCGCTCACGCTGCCGGCGAGCTTGAGCTTGAAGTCGCTCAGGCCGTCGTAGCCCATGCTGCGGCAAAAACGCACCACGGTGGGCTTGCTCACGTGCGCGCGGTCGGACAGCACGCTCACCGGCAGGTTGGCAAACGCGCGCGGGTCGGCCAGCACGAGCTTGCCCACGCGCTGCTCGGCCGGCGCGAGGGACGACAGGGAAGCCTTGATGCGGTCTAACATGGTTCACTCCAGCAAAAAATCATGGCGCTGCAACCCCTTGCACCCGCCCGGTAAGCCGAGTCGGAAAACAGAATCGGGCAAATGCCCAGGCGGGCCGGACCGGGCTTGTCGATGATGTGGCGCAATGTTACTTGGTTTCATATTTTTTCAAACCAAGTTACCAATGGGGTGCCGGTCTGCCGCGTCCGTGCTCTGGGTGTTTCCCCTGTGGCGCCCGTAGGGGCGAACCCGCTACGCTGGTGGCGTAACCCGATTACTGAGAGTGCCTCATGAAAAAATGGATTCTGACGGCGGCCGCCCTGGCGGCCTCCATGGGCGCCGCGGCCCAAGGCCAGGTGAACATCATCTGCTCGGTGCAGGCCGAGTGGTGCAACATGATCTCCACCGTCTATGCGCGGACCACCGGGGCCAAGGTCAACATGAGCCTGAAGGGCTCGGGTGAGGCGCTGGCCCAGCTGATGGCCGAAAAGGACAACCCCAAGACCGACATCTGGTTCGGCGGCACCGGTGACCCGCATCTTCAGGCGGCCGAGCAGGGCCTGAGCCTCGAATACAAGTCGCCCACGTTGGCGCAACTCCACCCCTGGGCGCAGCAGCAGGCCCAGCAGTCCGGCTACAGGACGGTCGGCATTTACTCGGGGCCACTGGGCTTCGGCTACAACCCGGAGCTGCTGGCCAAGAAAAAACTGGCCGTGCCCAAGACCTGGGGCGACCTGCTCAAGCCCGAGTACAAGGGCGACGTGCAGGTGGCCAACCCGGCCTCCAGCGGCACGGCCTACACCATGATCGCCACGCTGGTGCAGCTCATGGGTGAGGAAAAGGCCTTCGACTACCTCAAGGGCCTGCACAAGAATGTGAGCCAGTACACGCGCTCGGGCACCGGCCCCATCAAGGCCGTGGCGCGCGGCGAGACGGCGGTGTCCATCAGCTTCGTGCACGACGGCCCGGGCGAGAAGATGCAGGGTTTTCCGGTGGAAACCATCACGCCGGCGGACGGCACCGGGGCCGAGATCGGTTCCATGAGCCTCATCAAGGGCGCGCGCAATCTGGAAGCCGCCAAAAAATTCTATGAATGGGCGCTGACGCCCGCCGCGCAGGAAATGGCCGCGGCCGCCAAGCAGTTCCAGCTGCCGTCGAACAAATCGGCCAAGGTCGATGCCCGCGTGCCTGACTTCAAGAAGATCAAGTTCATCAACTACGACTACGCCAAATACGGGGCCAGCACCGAGCGCCGCCGCCTGATTTCGCGCTGGGAAAAAGAAGTCAATTCCCTGCCGCGGTGAAACCCTTGAAAACCGGCTCCGCCGCGTTGCTGCGGCTGTGGGTGGCTGCCGGCCTGCTGGCGTATGCGCTGCTGCCCTGGTACGCCGTGCAGGACACCAGCTGGGTCGCGGTGCTGCCGCAGGTCTGGGGCGGGGCCGAGTCGGCCAGCGGACTGGTTCAGGCCGCCGTCCACGGCCGCTCCTGGCTGCTGGCGGGGATCGCCGGCCTGCTGATCGCCGGCGTGGGCGCGTTGCTGCCGGCCGGCCGGGTGCAAGGCCGCTGGTTGCTGGCCGGCGGCGCGGTCGGGGCACTGGGCTTGAGCGGCAGCGGTTTTCTGATTGGCGCCAGGGGCTGGGCTTTTGAAGCGCTGAACAGCCGCCTGGGCGAGCTCGCCGGCAACCAGTTCGGCATGGGCATCGGTGCGCTGGTGGCCTTGAGCGCGCTGGTCATGCTGGCCGCCTTTGGGCTGGCGCGGCTGGGCTACTTCAAGGGGGATTTGTTCGTGGCCGGGGCCGTGGTGGCGTGCGCGGTGCTGCTGCTGGTGTTCATCGCGTTTCCGGTCAGCAAGGCGCTGCATGGGGCCTTCCTCGACGAAGCCGGGCGCTGGTCGGTGACGGCGATGGCCGAGCGGGTCGGCAACGAGCGGGTCTGGGGCCTGGGCTGCTTGGCGGGCGGCGTGCGCTGCGGCGTGGCCTGGAACACGCTGGCGCTGGCGCTCTTGACAGCCACCGGCACCACCGTGCTGGGCACCATGATGGCGCTGATGGCCGAGCGGCCCTCGGGCGCCGCCGGGCTGCGTTTTCAGGGCCTGCTCAAGGTGCTGGCCATGCTGCCTATCATCACACCGCCGTTTGTGGTCGGGCTGGGTCTGATCCTGCTGTTCGGCCGCGCCGGCGTGGTGAACCAGTTGCTGGAGTCCGCTTTCGGCATCACGCCCACGCGCTGGTTTTACGGGCTTTTCGGGGTGTGGATCGCACAGTTGTTCGCTTTCACGCCGATTGCCTTCATGATCCTGCGCGGCGTGGTGCAGGGCGTGGCGCCCAGCCTGGAGGAGGCCGCCCAGACGCTGCGCGCCGACCGCCGCCAGACCTTCATGACCATCACGCTGCCGCTGCTCAAGCCCGGGCTGGCCAATGCGTTCCTGGTGGGCTTCATCGAGAGCATGGCCGACTTCGGCAACCACATCGTGGTGGGCGGGCAGTACTCGGTGCTGTCCACCGAAATCTTCTTCGCCATCGTGGGCGCGCAATACGACCAGGGGCGCGCTGCATCGCTGGCCTGGCTGTTGACGCTGTTTGCCCTCACGGTGTTCGCGCTGCAGCAGGCGGTGCTGGGCCGGCAGAACTTCACCACCGTGGGCGGCAAGGGCGATGCCGGCGTGCCCATGGCCCTGCCCGACGGTGTGCGCCGGCTGATTCACGGCGTGGCGCTGCCCTGGATCGCCTTCACCGTGGTCGTGTACGGCTTTGCCTTTGCCGGCGGCTTTGTGCAGACCTGGGGGCGTGACTACAGCTTCACGCTCAACCACTTCAAGACCGCTTTCGCCCTGGAGTGGGGGCAATTCGGCCTGGTGTGGGCCGGCACCGCGTGGAACTCGCTGTTCACCACCGTCAAGCTTGCGGCGGCCTCCGCGCCGCTCACCGCGGCGGCCGGCCTGCTGATGGCCTGGCTGCTGGCGCGCACGGCGTTCCGCGGGCAGGGGCTGTTCGAGTTTGCGGCGTTGCTGGCCTTTGCCATCCCCGGCACGGTGCTCGGCGTGAGCTACATCCTGGCCTTCAACGTGCCGCCGTTTGAGCTGACCGGCACCGGCCTCATCATCGTGCTGTGCTTCATGTTCCGCAACCTGCCGGTGGGCGTGCGCGCGGGCACGGCGGCCTTCAAGCAGCTCGACAAATCGCTGGACGAAGCCTCGCTGATGTTGCGGGCGTCCACGGCGCAGACGCTGTTCAAGGTGGTGCTGCCGCTGCTCAAGCCGGCGCTGATCGCCGCGCTGGTCTACAGCTTCGTGCGCTCCATGACCACGGTGAGCGCGGTCATCTTCCTCGTCACCGCCGAGAACGAACTCGCCACCACCTACATCATCGGCCGCGTCGGCAATGGCGACTACGGCGTGGCACTGGCCTACTGCACGGTGCTCATCGTGCTGATGTCGCTGGCCACCGGGCTGATCCAGTTCCTCGTCGGTGAACGCAAGCTGGGGCGCCGCACAGGTGCCTTGTTGCCGGTGAAACTGACCTCCACGCAAGGCATGACATGAGCAGCCCCACCCCTTCCAGCGCGGGTATCGAATTCCGCAACGTGACCAAACGCTATGGCAGCGGCCGGGCCACGCAGGACCTGTCGGCTTACGCGGTCAAGGGCATCAGCTTTTGTGTACCGCAGGGCACGCTGACCACCATCCTCGGCCCCTCGGGCTGCGGCAAGACCACCCTACTGCGCATGATCGCCGGGCTGGAGTCGCCCACCTCGGGCCAGATCTTCATCGCCGGGCGCGACGTCACTACGCTGGGCCCGGCCGAGCGCAACGTGAGCCTGGTGTTCCAGAGTTACGCGTTGTTTCCGCACATGAACGTGCTGGCCAACGTGGCCTACGGCCTGAACATGAGCGGCGAGAAAAAAGACCTGGCCCGGGACCGTGCGCGCGAGGCCCTGCGCGGCGTGGGGCTGGTGGGTTTCGACGACCGCTTGCCCAGCGAACTCTCGGGCGGCCAGCAGCAGCGCGTGGCCCTGGCCCGCGCCCTGGTGCTGGAGCCGGCGGTGCTGCTGTTCGACGAGCCTTTGAGCAACCTGGACGCGCGCCTGCGCCGCGAGATGCGCGAGGAAATCCGCTCGCTGCAGCAGCGCATGCAACTCACGGTGGCCTATGTCACGCACGACCAGAGCGAGGCACTGGCCGTGAGCGACCAGATCATCGTGATGGACGAGGGCTTGATTGCCCAAAGCGGCACGCCGCAGGACCTGTACGAGCGCCCGCAAAGCGAGTTTGTCGCGGGTTTCATGGGCGAGGCCATGCTGTTTCCGGCCATGGCCCGGGAGGACGGCACTGTGGCCCTGGGCCCGCTGACACTGCAGCCGCGCCACGCCGTGCCGGCCGGGCCGGTGAAGGTGGCGGTGCGGCCCGAGGCCTGGCACATCCAGCGGCCCGGCGTGGGTGCGGCGGGCATCGAGGCCCGGCTGCTCAAATCGGCCTACCTGGGCAGTTTTTACGAGTACACCTTCCAGACCGCGCTGGGCAGCATCTTCGTGGTATCACCCGAGCTGAGCGAGGTGCTGCCGCCGGGCTGCACCGTGATGCTGAGCCTGGCCGACCACGGCGTCTCCGTGGTCCAGCTGACTTGATCGGCGTCGGCCCGCCCCTCGCGAGTCCGCTGTAACCGCTTCGTACCCCGTGCCCCGTCGCTGGCGGGATAATCCGCAAATGACTTCCTCAAGCAACCAACTCCAGGCCCTCAAGCAATTCACCACCGTGGTGGCTGACACGGGCGACTTCAAGCAACTTGCGCAGTTCCATCCGCAGGACGCGACCACCAACCCCTCGCTGATCCTCAAGGCGGTGCAAAAGCCCGACTACGCGCCCCTGCTGGCCGACACTGTGGCGCGCTTTCGCGACCGCGCGCTCGACGAGGTGATGGACCGCCTGCTGGTGCGTTTCGGCTGCGAGATCCTGGCCCTCATTCCCGGCCGCGTTTCCACCGAGGTCGATGCCCGCCTGAGTTTTGACACGCAGGCCACCGTCGCCCGCGCCGAACGCATCATCGGGCTGTACCAGGCCGAAGGCGTGGCGAAAGAGCGCGTGCTGATCAAGATCGCGTCCACCTGGGAGGGCATCCAGGCCGCCGCCGCGCTGGAGCAGCGCGGCATCCGCACCAACCTGACGCTGCTGTTCTCGTTCTGCCAGGCCGTGGCCTGCGGGCAGGCCAGGGTGCAGCTGATCTCGCCGTTCGTCGGCCGCATTTACGACTGGTACAAGAAATCGGCCGGCGCCGCCTGGGACGAAGCCGCGAGCGCGGGTGCGAACGATCCCGGCGTCAAGTCGGTGCGACAGATCTACAACCACTACAAGAAGTTCGGCATTGCCACCGAGGTCATGGGCGCGAGCTTCCGCAACGTGGGCCAGATCACCGCGCTGGCCGGCTGTGATCTGCTGACCATCGCCCCCGACCTGCTGGCGCAGCTGGCGGCCGCCGAGGCGCCGCTCGCGCGGGCGCTGGACGCGCAGGCCGCGCAAGCCATGGACCTGCCGCCCGTCCAGTACAACGAAGCCGGCTTCCGCTTTGCGCTCAATGACGACGCCATGGCCACGGAAAAACTGGCCGAGGGCATTCGCGCCTTCTGCGCGGACGCAATCAAGCTGGAAGCCCTGATGAAGGCCGCCTAGGATGGCACTCACGCCCGGCTCGGCGCTGGACATGTCCGGGCTTCCCGCCGCGCTGGTCAACCGGCCGCGTTGCGATCAGGCCGCGGTCTGGCCGCAACTCGGACAGCACCACCGCCAGGCGGGCGCCGCATTCGACCTGCGCCAGGCGTTTGCCGAGGATGAGCGGCGCTTCGACGACTTCAGCCAGGGTGCGCCGCATGTCTTTGCCGACCTGTCCAAGAACCTGATCGACCGCACGGGCGAGGCCTTGCTGCTGCAGCTCGCGCGCGAATGCCGCGTCGAGGCGCACCGCGACGCCATGTTCGCGGGCGAGGCCATCAACACCACCGAAGGCCGCGCCGTGCTGCACACGCTGCTGCGTGCGCCACGCGAGGCGCTGGGCGGCGCGGTGAACCCGGCCCTGGGCCCGCAGCTGGCCGAGGTCCATGCGACGCTGGACGCGATGCTGGCCTACGCCGAGGCCGTGCGCGCCGACGCGGCGATCACCGATGTGGTGAACATCGGCATCGGCGGCTCGGACCTGGGGCCGAAGATGGTGGTGCGCGCGCTGCTGGACCGGGTCAGCCCCGGGCGGCGCGTGCATTTTGTCTCGAACGTGGACGGGCACGAGCTGGCCGCCGTGTTGCGCCTGGTCAAGCCGCGCAGCACGCTGTTCCTGGTGGCGTCCAAGACCTTCACCACGACCGAAACCATGGCGAATGCCCATGCCGCCCGCCGCTGGTTCGAGGCCGGCGGGGGTGTTGACGTGGCGCGGCAGTTCGTCGGGCTGACCGCCAACGTGGCGGCGGCGCGTGAATTCGGCATCCAGACCACTTTCGGTTTTTGGGACTGGGTGGGCGGGCGTTATTCGCTCTGGTCGGCGATCGGGCTGCCGATTGCGATCGCGTTCGGCGCCACGGCGTTCCGCACCCTGCTGGCCGGCGCGCATGCGATGGACGAGCACTTCCGCACCGCGCCGCTGGCGCGCAACCTGCCGGTGCGGCTGGCGCTGCTCGATGTCTGGTACCGCAATTTTCACGGCTTCACCAGCCGCAATATCGCGCCGTACCACAGCGCCTTGCGCTACCTTGCCATGCACCTGCAGCAGGTCGAGATGGAAAGCAACGGCAAGCGTGTCGATCTGGCCGGCCAGGCCCTGGGCTTCGGCACCGCGCCGGTGCTCTGGGGCGAGCCGGGCGCCAACGGCCAGCATGCTTTTTTCCAGATGCTGCACCAGGGAACCGACGTGGTGCCCGTGGAGTTCATCGCCGTGCGCGAGGCGTCTCACGAATTGCCGCGCCAGCACCAGCTGCTGCTGGCCAACGCGCTGGCGCAGGCCCAGGCCCTGATGCTGGGCAAGCCGGACGGGGGGGGCCACAAGCACTTCCCGGGCAACCGCCCCAGCACCTTCCTGCTGCTGGAGCGGCTGGACCCCGAAAGCCTGGGTGCGCTGATCGCCTTGCAGGAGCACCGCGTGTTTGTCAGCGGCTCGCTCTGGGGCCTCAACAGCTTCGACCAGTGGGGCGTGGAACTCGGCAAGGTGCTGGCCCGCGACATCGAGCCCCGCCTGGCCTCGGGCGATGTGGCCGGGCTCGACGGCTCGACCGCCGGCCTGCTGCGCCGCCTGCTGGAAAACTACTGACGATCCAGCAGGAATTGGCCGAAGAAGGCCGTGAGTTCGTCATGCGCGTCCAGCGGCAACACGTTCGACACGTACTGGTCGGGACGCACGACGATCAGCGCGCCGTTCTCGCGGTCGATGCCGCGCAGGTCGAAGATGTCCGGGCCGTTCTTGCCATCGGGGGTGTATGCCTTCTCGTAATCGATCAACCCGAAGCGGCCCTTGCGCGGCAGCAGCGCCGACGGCAGTTCTTCGACCTTCAGTTCGCGGTGTCCCTGCTGGAACACCGCGAGAACGTCGATGACGCTGTCGATATCCGCCCCCGCCGGGGTGAAGCGGCGAATCGGTGAATTCGGCGATTCCGCCAGAAAGGCGGCGAGTTCGCGCAGTCGCTGTCCCGTCGCATCGGCAAAGGCGTAAATGCGCCAGGCGCCATCGGCGCGGGCGGCGTGGCCGAGCTGCACGGGTTTGGCGTCGACCAGGCGCACCACGGGGGCCGAATGGAAGCGCATGCCGATCGTGAAGCCCTGGGCCAGTGCCTGGTGGGTGGATGGCGCGGTCAATACCGTGGTGGGCGCGTAGTGCGTCGCGACGCCCGCCGTGTAGCGACCGGATTTCACGAAGTAGGCCTGCAGCTCGGCCGGATCGACCCCGCCGAGTTCCGGGTGCATCGGGTCCTTGGGCGGCGACGCCATGATCTTGGACCACTCCTTGTCGAAGTCGATCAGCCCTTGGGCAATCGCATGGCGCTCGGCGGAGTAGGTGCGCAGCAGATCCGGGCTGCTGCGCCCTTCGAGCACCGAGACGAGCTTCCAGCCGAGGTTGAAGGCATCCTGCATCGAGACGTTCATGCCCTGGCCGGCCTTGGCGCTGTGCGTGTGGCAGGCGTCGCCGGCGATGAAGACGCGCGGCAAACGGGAGCCGGCCTGCTCGGCCGGCACGTCGTCGAAGCGGTCCGTGACGCGCTGGCCAACCTGGTACACCGCGAACCACGCCACGTTTTTCACGTCCAGCGTGTAGGGGCGCAGCACGCGCTGCGCGGTCGCGATGACACTCTCCTGGGTGTGGATTTCGCGCAAGGCGTCGCGTTTGGCGGGATCGATTTCACCGAGGTCGACATACAGCCGCACCAGATAGCCGCCCTCGCGCGGGATGAGCAGGATGTTGCCTTCATCGGCGGACTGGATGGCGGCCTTGAGCCGGATGTCCGGGAAGTCAGTGACGGCCAGCATGTCCACCACGCCCCAGGCGTGGTTGGCGAAGTCGCCGCGCGGCACGGCGCCGATGGCCTCGCGAACCCCGCTGCGCGCGCCGTCGCAGCCAACCACGTACTTGGCGCGGACCGTCTTCTCGGCGCCGCTGGCCACATCACGCAGCGTGACCACGACCGGATGTTCGCCTTCGGACTCCACCTTCAGCGTGACGAATTCCAGGCCGTAGTCGGCCTCCAGCCGCGTCGGCGACTGGCGCATGTAGTCGAGCAGGTACTGCTGCAGGCGTGCCTGGTTGACGATGACGTGCGGCATCTCCGACAAGCCGTCCTCGGTGTCCTGGATGCGGCCGGTGCGCACGATGCGCGAGCGGTCTTGCGGCGAAGGGCGCCAAAAGGCGGTCTCGTTGACCCAGTAGGCCTCGCGCACGAGCTTCTGGCCCAAACCGAAAGCCTCGAACATTTCCACCGTGCGGCAGGCGACGCCATCGGCCTGCCCGAGCTGGAGCGGGCCGTCGCGGCGCTCGACGAGGCAGGTGCTGATGTTGGGGAACGTCGAGAGCTGGGCCGCGAGCAAGGTCCCGGCGGGACCGCTGCCGACGATGAGGACATCGACCGTCTCGGGAAGGCCCTTTGGCCGCTGCTCGGTGCCGGGCGCGGCTGCCTGGATGTCGGGGTCGCCGGGCGCGTAGCCATTCAAATAGAACTGCATGATGTCTCCTTGGCCTCAGTCGAGGCTGATGTTTTTGCGCTTGACCAACTCTGCGTAGATTTTGCCTTTGGCTTCGGCGTTCTGGCGAATCTGGTCGGGCGACCAGGTGATGGTCTCGAAGGCGAAGGTGTCGAACTTGGCCTTGACTTCGGGATCGGCCAGCACTTTCAACACGTCGGCGTGGATCTTGGTCTTGACGTCGGCGGCAAGGCCCTTGGGCGCGAGCAGCGACACGAAGGAGTTCACTTCAAGGCCGGCCGGGCCGCCCGCCTCGGCCATGGTGGGCACATTGGGCATCTGCGGCACGCGCCGGGTCGCCGCGACGGCGATGTAGCGCAGCTTGCCAGCTTTGTAGATGCCCTGGCTGGAGGGCAGGCTGCCGAAGCTCCACTGCAACTCGCCCGATCCTACCGAGGTGAACAACTGCGACACCTCGCGGTAGGCCACGTGGGTCATCTCGAGGCCGGCGAGCAGCTCCAGCTGCTCACCGCCCAGATGGCCGGGGCTGCCGATGCCCCAGGAGCCGAAGTTGACCTTGTGGGGCGTGGCCTTGGCGGCGCCGATCAGGTCTTTCATGTTCTGCCACTTGGAATCGGCGGGGACAGCGACGAAGAACGGGGTGCGGAACAGCGGCGCCACCGGGTCGAAGTTGGCCAGCGTGACATAGCCCTTGGCCTTGTACAGGAGCGGCAAGGCCGCCAGGTGTTCGCTGTCGAATTGCACCAGGGTGTAGCCGTCGGCTGGCGCGCGTTGCGAGGCTTCGATGGCGATGAAGCCGCCGCCGCCGGGCTTGTTGTTGATCAGCACCGGCTGGCCCCAGAGCCTGGACAGCTTCTCGGACACCTGGCGCAGCACGGCGTCGGGGCCGCTGCCGGCGGGGAATGCGGTGACGATGGTCACCGGCTTGGTCGGGAAGCTGGCTGGCTGGGCCTGGGCGGGCAGGCCCAGGGCGGCGGTTGCGGCCAGAACGAGAGAGGCCGGATTCAGAAATTTCAAAAGTGTCTCCTGGGACGTCGTTGCGAATCAGTGGGGGCGGCGACCTCGATCCGGGCGGTGGTCAGGGTGCTTTCGAGCGGCCTGCCATGTTTGTTGCCCTGGATCTTTGATCTGGCGCAACTGTCGGTGAAATCGACTATTGCGTCAAAGCCAGATACCGAATACTTCACATATCGTTTTTATATACTGGTACATGGCCAAACTCGATCTCGACTGGCTCGGCGTCTTCGTCGAGGTCTACAAAACGCAGAGCGTCTCGCGCGCGGCGCAGCGCCTGGGTCTGGAGCAGGCCAGCGCCAGCATCGCCCTGGGCAAGCTGCGGCGCCACTTCGACGACCCCCTGTTCACCCGCACCTCGGCCGGCATGGCGCCCACGCCCCGGGCGCAGGCCATCTACCCGGACCTGGCCGAGGCGCTCTTGCGCATCGAGAGGGCGCGCGGTGGCCGCGAGGCCTTTTCGCCGCACGAGGCTCAGCGCGTGTTTCGCATCTGCATGACCGACATCAGCGAGATCGTGCTGCTGCCGCGCCTCATCAACCACTTGCAAAACACCGCACCCGGCCTGGTGGTCGAGGCGGAAAAGATTTCGCCCGAGAGCCGCCGCCGCCTCGAATCGGGTGAGGTGGACCTGGCCGTGGGCTTCACGCCCGACCTGGAGGCGGGCTTTTACCAGCAGGCCTTGTTCGCGCAGGACTTCGTCTGCCTGGCATCCAAGGACCATCCCAGGGTGCGTGCCGGGCTCAGTCAGCGCGCGTTCTCGGCGGAAGGCCACATCGTGGTCAGCACCTCCGGCACGGGCCACTCCATCGTTGACAAGGTGCTGGCCAAGCACAAGATCGCGCGCCGCGTCGTGCTGCGTGTGCCCAGTTTTTTGGGCGTGGCGCGCATCGTGGCGCAGACCGAGTTCCTGGTCATCGTGCCCAGGCTGCTCGGCAATGCGCTGATATCGCAGGAGCGGGTTCAGTTGCTGGAGCCGCCCGTGCCCCTGCCGCCGTACAAGGTCAAGCAGCATTGGCATGAGCGCTTCAATGCCGATGCCGGCAACGTGTGGCTGCGCCGGGCGATGGTCGAGCTGTTCTCGAACTTCGATGCCCTGAGGGCGGACCACCGTTGAGGCCGGTCGCATCAGGGCCGCGACGGACGCGGCGTCCTGTCGCGCGGTACGGGTCACCTTGCTCGGATCCAGGATGCCCCATTGGTCATTCGTTCAGACCCTGGCCATGCCACCCGCTGGCGGTCGTGCCGGGGTCTCAGGCGTAGGGGGCGGTTTGCTCCTGAAGCCAGCTTCTGAAAACGCCGAGTGCCTGGTTTTCAGCTTTGTGCTCGGGGCTCACCAGGTAGTAGGCGCGGTCGCTGGGGAAGGCGTGGCGAATGGGAATGACGAGGCGTCCCTGCGCCACATCGTCGCCAATATCGTATTCGGGCACCAGGGCCACACCCAGGCCCACCGCAGCGGCCTGCAAGGACATGAAAAACAGCTCGTAGCGCGCGCCCACCAGCTCGTTGCCGGGGCTGTAGCCCGTCGACTCGAACCATTGCCGCCAGGCGTGGGGCCGGGTGCTTTGCTGCAGCAACGGCAGCTGCGCCAGCTCCTGCGGTGTCAGCTGGGTTCGCGGCGCGATCAGTGACGGGCTGCACACGGGCACCAGGTTTTCGGGCATCAGGTGCGTGGCGACGGCGCCGGGCCAGTTGCCGTCGCCCGTGTAAATCGCTGCGTCGAGTTCGGTGTCGTCAAACAGAAAAGGGCGGGTGCGGCTGGACAGGTTCAAGGTGATGGCCGGATGCCGCTTCGCGAAGTCGGGCAAACGCGGCAGCAGCCAGCGGGTGCCGAACGTGGGCACGATCGCCAGTTCCAGGGTGCCGCCCTCGCCTTGTCTGGCCATCAGGTCCAGCGTGTCGCGCTCGACTTCGTCCAGCCGTTTGGCGATCTGGCGGTGGTAGGCTGCGCCGGCCTCGGTGAGCACCACGCCACGCTTGGAGCGCCGGAACAGCTTGACGCCCAGGAAGCCCTCCAGCCCTGCGATCTGGCGGCAGACGGCGCTTTGTGTCAACGCCAGTTCGCTGGCGGCCTCGGTGAAGCTCGCATGACGGGCCGCCGCTTCAAAGGCGCTCAAAGCCCCGGTGCTGGGTATTTTCCGGCGCATCGCTGCTCCTTTCGGTTGAACTCTTGAAGTGCAAGTTTCGCACAAGTCGATGCAAACAAATCGTTTGAAGCGCTGTTGATACGTCGATAAAGTTCAGCAAACAGAAATTTCAAATGAGCCAATTGCACAAGACAAGGAAACTTCAAGCACCATGACCGCTGCCACCTTTGTTTGGAACGACCCCTTGCTGCTCGATCAGCAACTGAGCGGCGACGAGCGCGCCGTGAGGGATGCCGCTCTCGCCTATTGCCAGGACAAACTGGCCCCCCGCGTGTTGCAGGCGTTCCGCCGCGAACACACCGATCCGGCCATTTTTCGGGAGATGGGCGAACTGGGCCTGCTCGGGAGCACCGTTCCCGAGGCCTATGGCGGTGCCGGCCTGAACTGTGTTTCCTATGGCCTGATTGCGCGCGAAGTCGAGCGGGTGGACTCGGGCTACCGGTCCATGATGAGCGTGCAGTCCAGCCTGGTCATGCTGCCGATTTACCAGTTCGGCAGTGAAGCGCAGCGCCGGAAATACCTGCCCAGGCTCGCATCGGGCGAGTGGATTGGTTGTTTTGGCTTGACCGAGCCGGGCAGCGGCTCCGACCCGGCCAGCATGGTGACCCGTGCCCAACCCGTCAGCGGCGGCTATTCGCTGAGCGGCGCCAAGATGTGGATCACCAACAGCCCCATCGCCGACGTGTTCGTGGTGTGGGCCAAGTTGCAGGACGAGGCCAGCGGCAAAGACGAGATTCGCGGCTTCGTGCTGGAAAAAGGCTGGAAGGGCCTGTCCGCGCCGGCCATTCATGGCAAGGTCGGTTTGCGTGCTTCGATCACCGGTGAAATCGTCATGGATGACGTGTTCGTGCCGGCCGAGAACATGCTGCCCGGCGTCAAGGGTTTGAAAGGACCTTTCACTTGCCTGGACAGCGCGCGATACGGCATTGCCTGGGGTGCGCTGGGCGCTGCGGAAGACTGCTGGGCCAAGGCGCGCCAGTACGTGCTGGACCGTCGGCAGTTCGGGCGGCCGCTGGCGGCCAACCAGTTGGTGCAGAAGAAACTGGCCGACATGCAGACCGAGATCACCCTGGGCCTGCAGGCCTGCCTGCGGTTCGGCCGCATGAAGGACGAGGGCACGGCCTCCGTGGAGGTCACCAGCCTGCTCAAGCGCAACTCCTGCGGCAAGGCCCTGGAGATTGCGCGCACCGCCCGCGACATGCTGGGCGGCAACGGCATCAGCGACGAATTCGGCATTGCCCGCCATCTGGTGAACCTGGAGGTGGTCAACACCTACGAGGGCACCCACGATGTGCACGCGCTGATTCTGGGCCGGGCCCAGACCGGCATCCAGGCGTTTTGCTGAAAGGGCGGTCATGAGCGATGGAGCCCTGTCTCATCTGCGCGTGCTGGACCTCTCGCGCGTGCTGGCCGGCCCTTGGGCGAGCCAGATGCTGGCCGATCTGGGGGCGGACGTCATCAAGATCGAGCACCCCGATCGCGGCGACGACACCCGCGGCTGGGGACCGCCCTACCTGACGGACGCCGAGGGGCAACCGGTCGAGTCGGCTTATTTCCTCTGCACCAACCGCAACAAGCAATCGGTCGCGCTGGACATGGCGACGGCCGAAGGCCAGGCGCAGATCCGCGCGCTGGCGGCGCAGTCGGACATCGTCGTCGAAAACTTCAAGGTCGGCGGCCTGGCCCGGTACGGCCTGGACTACGCCAGCCTGTCCGAAATCAACCCGCGGCTGATTTACTGTTCCATCACCGGCTTCGGGCAGACCGGGCCGTACGCGCAGCGCCCGGGCTACGACTTCATGATCCAGGGCATGGGCGGCCTGATGAGCCTGACCGGCCTGCCCGACGGCGAAGCCGGCGGCGGCCCGGTCAAGGTGGGCGTGGCCTTGACCGATGTGCTGACCGGTTTGCACGCCGTGGCCGGCATCCTGGCGGCGGTGGCCTGGCGCGAAAAATCGGGCGAAGGCCAGCACATCGATCTGGCCCTGCTCGACGTGCAGGTGTCGTGCCTGGCCAACCAGGCGCTGAACTACCTGGTGACGGGCCAGTCGCCGCAGCGGCTGGGCAATGCGCACCCGAGCATCGTGCCCTACCAGGCCTTCCCCACAGCCGACGGCGACCTGATCCTCGCCGTGGGCAACGACAGCCAGTTCGCCTCGTTCTGCCGCGTGGCCGGACACCCGGCGTGGTCGGCCGACCCGCGTTTTGCCACCAATGCGGCCCGCGTGGAACACCGCAAGACGCTGGTGCCGCTGCTGCGCCAGGCCACGGTGCGGAAAACCACCGCCGAGTGGATCGACGTGCTGGAGGCGGCCAACGTGCCCTGCGGCCCCATCAACACGCTGGAGCAGGTGTTTGCCGACCCGCATGTGGTGGCCCGCGGCTTGCGCGTCGATGTGCCGCACCCTGTCACGGGGACCGCCCCGGCCGTGGCCAGCCCGCTGCGGTTGTCCAGGACCCCGGTGCGGTACCGCCATGCCGCGCCGGCGCTCGGGGCCGACACCGAGCAGGTGCTGCGACAGTTTCAATCACGGTGAAGGCGGCGACATTCATGCGAACTTCATCCCGAAAGCCTTCTTCAACCACTCATCCGCATTCTTCAAGAGGTCATACACCATGAAACTACTGTCTTTCAAATACCAGGGCCGGGAATCCTGGGGCGCCGTGCTCGGCGATGCCGTCGCCGATCTGGGCCGGGCCTACCCGCAATACCCCACGCTGCAGTCCTACATCGCGGCAGGCCGCGTGCCCCAGGCCGCAGCCGATGCGGCCACGGTCAGCGCCGACATTCCCCTGGCCGCCATCGAGTACCTGCCGGTGATCACGCAGCCGGAAAAAATCATCTGCGCGATCCGCAATTACCACGACCATCACAAGGAAGTGGTGGCCGCCGGCCTGGACCGGGAGCTGTCCGAGCACCCGCCGATCTTCCTGCGGGTCTGGCGCTCGCAGACCGGCCACGGTCAGCCCATCCTCCGGCCCGATTGCTCGGACTCGCTGGATTGGGAGGGCGAGCTGGCCGTCATCATCGGCAAGCCCGGCCGCAACATTGCGGCCGACAAGGCGCATGAGCACATCGCCGGCTATTCGATCTACAACGACGCGAGCATCCGCGAATGGCAGTTCCATGCCAAGTCCATCGCCGCCGGCAAGAACTTCGAATCGACCGGCGCCTTCGGTCCCTGGATGGTGACGGCCGATGAGATTGCGCCGGACCGGGCGCTGGCGCTCAAGACCCGCCTGAACGGCGAGCAGATGCAATCCACCACCACCGCCGACATGATTTTTTCGGTGGCGCAGCAGATTGCCTACGCCTCCACCATCTTCACGCTGATGCCGGGCGACGTGTTCGTCACCGGCACGCCGGGCGGCGTGGGCTGGAGCAAGAAGCCGCCGCGCTTCATGGTGCCGGGTGATGTGGTCGAGGTGGAAATCGAAGCCATCGGCATCCTGCGCAACCGCGTGGAGCAGGCGCCATGAAGCGCATTCCCTTCCTGCTGGTTCTGGCCGCCTCGGCCAGCCTCACCTGGCCCGGCCGGGCGGCGGCGCAGGCCCCCAGTTATCCCGACCGGCCGGTGCGCGTGCTGCAGGGCTTTCCGGCCGGTGGCAATGCCGACACGGTCGCCCGCATCCTCGGCGGCGAACTGGCCAGGACCCTGGGCCAGCCCTTCGTGGTGGAAGCCAAGCCGGGTGCCGGCGGCACGATCGCGGCGGATGCCGTGGCCAAGGCCCGGGCCGACGGCCTGACCTTGCTGGTGGCGACCGGCGCGCACGCCATTGCCCCGGCGATGTACGGCAGCCTGCCTTACGCCACGGAAGCGGCGTTCCAGCCGGTGTCGGCCATCACCACCTTCCCGTTCCTGCTGGTGGTCAACAGCGCCAGCAAGTACCGCAGCCTGCAGGACGTGCTGAACGCCGCCAAGGCCAAGGCCGGGATGCTGAATTTCGGTTCCGCGGGGCAAGGTACCGGCCAGCACATGGCCGGCGAGTTGCTGGGACGAAGCGCCAATGTGAGCGTGACGCATGTGCCTTACCGCGGCGAGGCGCCGGCCGTCACGGCCTTGCTGGGCAATGAGCTTGACTTTGCGATGGTGGCGCCCACCGCGGTTGCTGGCCACATCAAGGCCGGCAAGCTGCGCGCCCTGGCCACCACGGGCAACGCGCGCTGGCCGGCCATGCCCCATCTGCCCACGGTGGCGGAACAGGGCGTGGCGGGCTACGACGTGCACTCCTGGACGGCCCTGCTCGCGCCGGCCGGTACACCCCGGGCCGTGGTGGACCGCCTGAACGCCGAGGTGCGCGCCGCGCTGCGCAATGACAGTGTCAAAGCCCGGCTGGAAGAAGCCACGGGCGGGCTGGCGCAGGCCAGCAGCCCCGACGAGTTGAAGGCCGCCATCAGCGCCGACATCAAGCGCTGGAGTCAGCTGGTGGTCGATGCCAAGTTGCAAAAACAATAAACCTCATACGAAGCCCTGGAGCGCCCCCATGAAAGTCACCCGCCCGACTCCCGCCCATTTCGGCATCTTTGTTTTCGACCTCGACAGGATGGTCGAGTTCTACACCACGGTGTTTCGCCTGACCATCACTGACGAAGGCCTCGGCAAGAACTTCGGCAACCGCCTGGTGTTCATGAGCGCCACCGAGGACCAGCACCACCAGTTCGTGCTGTCGGGCGGCCGTTCGGCGCAGTCGCCGGTCAGCACCATCATGCAGGCCTCGTTCCTGGTGCCCGACCTGGCCGAGCTGCGTTGGAACCGCGACAAGGCCGAGGCACTGGGCGCCACTGAAATCCGTCCGATGAACCACGGCAATGCCTGGTCCGTGTACTACTTCGACCCCGAAGGCAACCGGGTTGAGGTCTACCTGGACACGCCGTTCTATGTCAGCCAGCCCTACGGCGCGCCGCTCGATCTGTCAAAGACCGAAGCCGAGTTGCTCCAGGAAACCGAGGCCATGGTGCGCCACGACCCCAGCTTCATGCCGCTGGCGCAGTGGCAGGCCCAGTTTCGCCAGCGCGGGCCGGGGAGAGCGTGATGAAAGGCAACCTGATTGGGGGCGAATGGCTGCAAGGCCCGCGCAGCCTGCCCAACGTCAACCCCTCCGACACGCGCGACGTGGTCGGCGACTACGCCCAGGCCGACGCGGCCCAGGCCCGTCTGGCCGTCGATGCGGCCGCGGCGGCTTTCCCGGCATGGTCCTTGAGCGGCCCGCAGCTGCGCTTCGATGCGCTTGACGCGGCAGGCACGGAAATCCTGGCGCGCAAGGCCGAGCTCGGCGACCTGCTGGCCCGCGAAGAAGGCAAGACCCTGGCCGAGGCCATCGGCGAGGTGACGCGGGCCGGGCAGGTCTTCAAATTCTTCGCGGGCGAGGCCTTGCGCACGCCGGGGGTCGTGCTGCCCTCGGTGCGCCCCGGCATCGGCGTGGAGGTCACGCGCGAGCCGGTTGGCGTGGTGGGCCTGATCACGCCCTGGAATTTCCCGATCGCGATTCCGGCCTGGAAGATTGCGCCGGCGCTGGCCCACGGCAACTGCGTGGTGTTCAAGCCGGCCGAGCTGGTGCCGGGTTCGGCCTGGGCGCTGGCCGACATCCTCGCGCGCAGCGGCCTGCCGCCCGGCGTGTTCAACCTGGTCATGGGCCAGGGCGCGGAGATCGGCCCGACCCTGCTGGACGACCCGCGCGTGGCGGCCGTGAGCTTCACCGGCTCGGTGGCCACCGGGCAAAAGGTGGCCCAGGCCTGCGTGGCGCGCGGCGCCAAGTTCCAGCTGGAGATGGGCGGCAAGAACCCGCTGGTCGTGCTCGACGACGCGGATCTGGCGGTGGCCGTGAACTGCGCGGTGCAGGGGGCTTTTTATTCCACCGGCCAGCGCTGCACGGCGTCCAGCCGCTTCATCGTGACCGAGGGCATCCACGACCGCTTTGTCGCGGCCGTGGTGGAGCGCCTGCAGTCGCTGCAAGTCGGCGACGCGCGCCAGCCCGGCATCGACATCGGCCCGGTGGTCGACGAACGTCAGCTGGCCATCGACCTGCAGTACATCGCGCTGGCGCGCGAGGAGGGCGCCCGACTGGCGTTTGGCGGCGACCACCGGCCCCGCCTGGCGGACGGCCAGCCCGGTTTTTTTCTCAC
>JAHFQI010000215.1 GCA_023259355.1 Comamonadaceae bacterium | reverse complement strand
GGGCCGCATCCGTCGCGTGCCCGGCGTCGAATACACGGTGCTGGTGCCCAACCTGCGCGGCGCCGAGCGCGCGCTGGAATCGAAGGCGGACGAGCTGAACCTCGTGATGTCCACCTCCGAAACGCACAACCTGGCCAACCTGCGCATGACGCGCGAGCAAAGCTTTGACGCGTTGGCCGGCGTGATCCGCCACGTGCAACAGGTCGATGGTGGGCGCACACCCGTCAACGTCTCGCTGTCCACCTGCTTTGGCTGCCCGATGGAGGGCGAGGTACCGCTTGCCGAGGTGCTGCGTTTCGCGCGCCGCTTTGCTGATCTGGGCGTGCGCGGCCTCACGATCTGCGACACCACCGGCATGGCACATCCGGCCCAGGTGGCGCAGGTGGTCGACGTGCTGCAAAAGGAATTCGCCGCGCTGCAGCTCACGCTGCACTTCCACAACACGCGCGGCATGGGCCTGGCCAATGTGCTGGCGGCGGTGCAGGGCGGCATCACGCGCTTCGACGGTTCGCTCGGCGGCCTGGGCGGCTGCCCCTACGCGCCGGGCGCCAGCGGCAATATCAGCAGCGAGGATGCGATCCACATGCTCGACGCCATGGGTTATGACACCGGCATCGACATCCCTCGGCTTTTGGCCGTGGCGCGCCACCAGATGCCGCAGATCGTCGGGCATGACGTGCCGGGCCAGGTGGCCAAGGCTGGACGCATCACGGACCTGCATCCGGCACCGGCGTCGGTCGCCGAGCTGCGCGCCAAGGCACAGGAGACGTCCACATGATCGACCATCTGGACCACCTGGTGCTGACCACCTTCAACGAAGCCGCCTGCGTCGATTTCTACACGCGCGTGCTCGGCATGACGCTGGAGAGCTTCGTTGGCGGCACGCCGCCGGTGGGGCGCAAGGCCTTCAAGTTCGGCCACCAGAAGATCAACCTGCACGTGCGCGGCAAGGAGTTCGAACCCAAGGCGCACACGCCGGTGCCGGGCGCGCTGGACCTGTGCTTCATCGCCAGCATTGCGCTGGATCAGGTGATCGAACACCTGCATGCCGCAAACTGGCCGATCATCGAGGGGCCGGTGCTGCGGACCGGTGCCACGCGGAAAATCCGCTCGGTCTATGTGCGCGACCCGGACCTGAACCTGATCGAGCTGTCCGAGCCCGCTTGACGCACTTGCCCTGAACGACGACACAAAATTAGGAGACCCCCATGCAACGCCGTCACATCCTTGCCCAGCTCGCCGCCCTCGGCGGTGCCTCCCTGATCGCCAGCCCCGCCGCCCTGGCGCAGGGCAAGTACCCGCAGCGCCCCATCACGCTGGTGGTGCCGACGGCGCCGGGCGGTTCCACCGACTTCACCGCGCGCCTGATCTCCGAGCCGCTGTCGCGCGCGCTGGGCCAGCCCGTGGTGGTGGACAACAAACCCGGCGCATCGGGCAACATAGGCAACCAGTTCGTGGCGCGCGCCAAGCCCGACGGCTACACGCTGCTGGTGTCCTACAGCGGCTACCACGTCGGCAACCCGCACCTGTTCAAGCAGTCGGGCTGGGACCCGATCAAGGACTTCGCGCCGGTCGCCATGATGACCCGCGCGCCGCAGGTGATTGCCGTCAGCCCCAAGCTGCCGGTGAACAACCTCAAGGAACTGATCGCCTACACCAAGGCCAACCCCGGCAAGCTCAACTACGCGTCGTCGGGCAACGGCTCGATCCAGCACATCGCGGGTGAGTTGTTCAAGCAGCTCACGGGCACCTTCATCACCCACATTCCCTACCGCGGCTCCGGCCCGGCGGTGCAGGACCTGATGGCGGGGCAGGTGGACATCTTCATCACCACGCCGGCGGGCGTGGTCAGCCAGATCCAGGGTGGCCGGCTCAAGGGCATCGCGGTGACGAGCAAGCAGCGCCTGTCGTCCCTGCCCAATGTGGCCACGGCGGCCGAGCAGGGGCTGAACGGTTACGAACTCGACTCCTGGTTTGCGCTGTACGCGCCGGCCGGCACACCGGCCGAGGTGGTGCAGTTGCTCAACACCGAGGTCAACAAGATCCTGGCCGCGCCCGAAATCCGCAAGAAGGCCGACGATTCCGGCACCGGCGTGGCGCAGATGACGCCGCAGCAACTCGGCGAATTCACGAAGAAGGAACTCGACTACTGGGGCAAGGTCATCAAGGGCGCGAAGATCACGCTTGAATGATGTAGCCGCCACGCTCGTCACTTCGTGTACTTCGCTGCCCCCCGAGGGGGCCGCAGTCGCCTTGGGGCGGCCCGGCGGCGACTGGCTCTGCTGCGGGCTGCGTCAGCTCAGCGATTCGATGAGGTCAATGTACTGCTGCATCGCATCGCTCGATGCCATGCCTTTCAGGCCGTCCCAGGCGCCCCACTTGGCGCGGCCCACCATGTCGCCGAAGCCGGGTTTCTTCTCGGTGTTGTCACCCACCGTCGCCTGCTTGTAGAGCGCGTAGAGCTTGAGCAGCGTGGCGTTGTCGGGGCGCTCGCTGAGGTTCTTGGAGTTGGCAACGGCGGCTTCGAATTTGGCTTTCAGGGCGGGCATGGGGCTCCTCGGTTGTTGCAGTTGGGTGCGGGCGTCTACCCGCCCGGGCAAGTTCCCGGTATCTTACGGGCAGCGTCCAAGACAGAATAGAGGCGCATCTCAAAAGAACGGTGGACGAACCATGGTGACCCGTATTGCCAAAACCCCGAAGGCGGACAAGCCCTCCCATCAGCCGGCGGGCGCCGACGACGCCCTGCTTCCCCTGGCGCAGCACCTCGGCGCGATGGCCACCGAGGCGGCGCTGCAGGTGGCCCGCGCTCTGGGGAAAAACGTGTCCCGCACCGCCGGCGGCATGCTCGGCCTGAACGGCGAGCGGATGAGCAAGGTGGACACCGCCTGGCTGCGCATGGACAGCCCCAGCAACCTGATGATGATCGTCGGCTTCTGGACCCTGACACCGCGCGTGAGCTACGACGAGGTCTGCCAGCGGATCCAGGAGCGGCTGCTGCCCTACAACCGGTTCCGCCAGCGCGTGGCCGAGGATGCGGCCGGCGCCACCTGGGTGGACGTGCCCGACCTGAGGATTCAGGACCACGTGGTGCGCGAGAAGCTGCCCAGGGTCGCCAGGGGCGGCGAGAAGGCGGCGCTGCAGGCGCTGGTCGGCCGGCTGGCCATGGTGCCGCTCGATCCGAAGCGCCCGCTGTGGAAGATGCACCTGGTCGAGAATTACCGCGACGAGAACGGTCAGCCCGCCAGCGCCCTGATCGTGCGCATCCACCACTGCATCGCCGATGGCATCGCATTGATCGCGGTGACCATGTCGCTGGTGGATGGCGGCGCGGCGCCGCCCCAACGCCAGCGCGCGCCGGACACGGAGAGCGCCGAGGACTGGATCGCCCACAGCCTCATCAAGCCCCTGACCGACATGGCCGTCAAGGCGCTGGACGCCGCGGGCGAGGGCGCCGCCGCTTCGCTGCACATGCTGCGCGAGCCCGGCAAGGGCGTCAGCGGCTCGGTGGACCTCGCCAAGGTCGCCTACCAGGTGCTCAGCGACGCCGCCGCGCTGGCGCTGATGCCCGACGATTCCAGGACCCGTCTCAAGGGCAAGCCCGGGCGGACCAAGCGTGTGGCCTGGTGCCAGCCGATCCCGCTCGATGAAGTCAAGGCAGTGGGCAAGGCGCTGAACTGCTCCGTCAACGACGTGCTGCTCAGCTGCGTGGCCGGCGCCATCGGCGAGTACCTCAAGGCGCAGGGCGACAGCGTGGCGGGCCAGGAAATCCGCGCCATGATTCCCGTCAACCTGCGCCCGATCGAAGAGGCCTGGAAACTCGGCAACCGCTTCGGGCTGGTGCCGCTGGTGCTGCCCATTGGCATCGACAACCCGATCGAGCGGGTTTATGAAGTGCGCCGCCGCATGGGCGCCCTCAAGGGCAGCACCCAGCCGCTGCTGGCCTTCGGCCTGCTGGCCGTGGCCGGGCTGCTGATCAAGCCGGCGCAGGACGCCATGCTCAGCCTGTTCGGCAAGAAGACCACGGCCGTGATGACCAACGTGCCCGGGCCGCGCGAGAAGCTCAAATTCTGCGGCGCGACGCTGGAGCAAAGCATGTTCTGGGTGCCGCAGTCGGGCGACATCGGCCTGGGCGTGTCGATCCTGAGCTACGGTGGCGGCGTGCAGTTCGGCGTGATCACCGACACCAAGCTGTGCCCCGAGCCGCAGGCGATCATCGACGAGTTCGAGCCGGAGTTTGCGAAGTTGTCGATGGTGACGTTGATGTTGCCTTGGGGGGAGTGATTGGGTTGGGGGCGGTGTTCCGTTCCGGCGGGCTGGGGCCGGGTTTCGCCCCGGCGGGCGAGGTACTTTCTTTTGCTTCGCCAAAAGAAAGTACCCAAAGAAAAGGCGAGCCGGGCGTCTGGGCCCCTACGCTGCGCTACGGGGTGCCTTGCGCTGCTCGCGTCAGGTGGGGTCTGGCTAAACTCGCTTCGCTCAGACAACGCCAGCCCTTGTCCACCTGCCGCTGCGCTGCTCAGCCCTGCCGCACGGCGGGGGAGCGGACATCCCCCGGCTTCGAGCGTCTGTTGCAGCCCAACGGCCGCTGTTCGTTCTGATTCATCGCCAAGTTCAGGGGCGCCGGATTTCCCCGGTCTCCACGCCGTCATGCGGAGGCGAGTAGCGCAGGGACGGGCGGATAAAGGGGCGCGCATGTTTGAGCCCGAAGGGCGAGTTTGCGCGCACCCCGCCCGGCACGAGCAACGCAGCGTACCGGCGCAGCCGGGCGACGCATCCGGCTCGCCTTTCTTTTGCTTACTTTTCTTTGGCGAAGCAAAGAAAAGTGAGGCGGCCGCCGGGCCGAGACCCGGCCCCGTCCGTCGGGCAGCAACCCGGCTACCGCCTCACGGCAAGTCGCGGTTCTCCGCCTGCGCCAGGCCCGCCTCGCGCGGCCCCACCGTCCCCAGCCGCGCCTTCAGTGACTGCGGCTGGCCGCTCAGCAGGGCGGCGTAGCTGGTGGTGTTGGCGAGCACTTTCTTGACGTAGTCGCGGGTCTCGGCGAACGGCACGTTCTCGGCCCAGATCGCGGCTTCCATCGTCGGGCCGTTGCGCCAGCTGCGCGGGCGGCTGGGTCCGGCGTTGTAGGCGGCG
>JAHFQI010000063.1 GCA_023259355.1 Comamonadaceae bacterium | reverse complement strand
TGCCCGAGCGGCTGCTGTCGATGGTGCGCAGCCACCTGAAAGCTTTGCTGGGTACGAGGTTCGACGCCATGACCGTGCTGCTCTACGAGTGGCGCAGCCTTTCGCCGGCCGCGCAGACCCGGGTGATGGCAACGCGCGATGCCTACGAGGCCTTGTGGATGGTGCCGATCAGCGAGGCTGCGGCGCAGGGCTTGGTCGACACCGATGCCGTGCTGGTGCGCCAGACGGTGCTCGGCGCCCTCAACTGGACGGCGCAGTGGTACCGGCCTGGCGGGCGTCTGGACGTCGATGCGTTGGCGCAGCGCATGTACACGATGCTGTTTCCTCGTGTGGTCGCATCCGATGTGCAAGGTGCGGCATGCGCAAGTAGGTCGAAGGCTATCGGTACCCCTTCGGAGAGCCCGGGAGCAGGGCCGTCCGAAACAGTACCTTCTTTGAATTGAAAGCTAAACAGGAGAAAAGCAGCTATGAAATCGACCATGATGCAAGTGCCGCTCTCGCTCAATCATTTCCTGGAGCGGGCCAAGCTGTACCACCCGAAGGTGGAGATCGTATCGAGGATGCCCGACAAGTCCCTGCATCGCCATACCTACGCCGACTTCCACCGTCGGGCCAAGGGTCTGGCCGAGGCGCTGGTCAAGGCCGGCATCCAGCCCGGTGACCGGGTCGCAACCCTGATGTGGAACCATTACGCCCACCTCGAGTGCTACTTCGGCATTCCGGCGGCCGGCGCGGTGATGCATAACCTCAACTTGCGCCTGTTCCCGCACGACATTGCGTTCACCGTCAACCACGCCAAGGACCGTTTCCTGATCGTCGACGATGTTTTGCTGCCGTTGCTGGCGCAGTTCGCCAAGGATGTCAACTTCGAGCGCATCATTGTGGTGCCGCTGACAGGCAAGCCGGTGCCGCAGGGGTACGAGGACTATGAAGGCTTCATCGGTGGAGCGACTGATGACTTCAGATGTGTTGAAGTCGATGAAAACGCGCCCTGCGGCATGTGCTACACCTCGGGCACCACGGGCAGCCCCAAGGGTGTCGTCTATTCGCACCGCTCCACCGTGCTGCACACGCTCGTGGCGGCACTGCCAGGGGGGATCAACGTGTCGGGTACTGACACAGTGCTGCCGGTGGTGCCAATGTTCCACGCCAACGCATGGGGTTTGCCATTCGTCTCAACTTTCGTCGGTGCCAAGCTGGTGTTTCCCGGCCCGCACCTCGACTCAGAATCGCTGCTCGACTTGTACCAGCGCGAGCGGGTCACCGTCACCGGTGGTGTGCCCACCATCTGGTTGTCGCTGCTGCAAACGCTGCGCGCAAACCCGGGCAAGTACGACCTGGTGCCTGGCATGCGCATGATGGTGGGCGGCTCTGCGGCACCCGAATCCTTGTTCCGTGGTTTCGATGAGTTTGGTCTTGAAGTCGGCACTGCTTGGGGCATGACCGAGACTTCGCCGCTGGGTACCGTGTCCTCGCTCAAACCTTCCATGCGGGCACTGCCCAAGGAAGAGCAATATGCCTTCCGTATCAAGCAGGGCATGGCCGCGCCATTGGTTGAGATTCGGCTGGTCGGCGACAACGGTGAAGTACCGTGGGATGGGCGGTCGGTCGGCGAGATTCAGGTGCGTGGGCCATGGATTACCGGCTCTTATCACGATCTGCCCATCAACGAAAGCAGCTTTACTGCCGATGGCTGGCTGCGCACAGGTGATGTCGGCTGCATCGACTCCGAGGGTTTTCTGCAGTTGACCGATCGCACCAAGGATTTGATCAAGTCGGGCGGCGAATGGATTAGTTCGGTCGATCTGGAAAACGCCGTGATGGGGCATCCGGCGGTGCTGGAGGCAGCTGTGATCGCGGTGCCGCACCCGCGCTGGGCCGAGCGGCCGCTGGCGGTGGTGGTGTTGCGCCCTGGCATGAGTGCCACTGGGGAAGAGATTCGCGATCATCTGGCCAAGACGTTCGCCAAGTGGCAGTTGCCCGAAGGTTTCGCTTTCGTGAATGAAATCCCGCGTACTTCGACCGGCAAGTTCCTCAAGACCAAGCTGCGGGAGATGTACAAGGACTGGAAGTGGGAGTGAGCCGTGATTGAAGGGGCCGGCTTCGGGCTGCGTTCTTGCCGGTTTTGAATTGTTTATTTTTTAACCCTATGGAGATAAAGTGAAGATATTGGTCGCTGTCAAGCGGGTGCTGGACTACAACGTCAAGGCCCGCGTCAAGTCCGACGGTTCGGGAGTCGATCTCGCGAACCAGAAATTGTCCATGAACCCGTTCGACGAGATCGCCTGCGAAGAGGCGGTGCGCCTCAGGGAGGCCGGTGTCGCTTCTGAAGTGATCGTCGTGTCCTGTGGCCCGACCGCTTGCCAGGAGACGCTGCGCAGCGCGATGGCCATCGGCGCCGATCGCGCCGTGCTGGTTGAAACCGACGCCGCGCTCGAACCGCTCGCGGTGGCCAAGCTGATGCAGCATGTGGCCCAAAAAGAGGGCGTTCAGTTCGCCATCTTCGGCAAGCAGGCGATTGATGACGACGCTGGCCAGACTGGCCAAATGTTTGGCGCGCTGATGGGCTGGGCCCAAGCCAGCTTCGCCTCCAAGGTGCAGATCGGCGGCGACACCGCCACCATCACGCGCGAGATCGACGGCGGCCTGGAAACCCTGGCCATGAAGCTGCCGGCCGTGATCACGACCGACCTGCGCCTGAACGAGCCGCGCTTCATCACGCTGCCCAACATCATGAAGGCCAAGAAAAAGCCGATGGAGGTGATCAAGGCGGCCGAGCTCGGCATCGACATCGCGCCGCGCACCGTGACCCTGCACGTCAGCGAGCCGCCGACCCGCAAGGCCGGCATCAAGGTGGCCGACACGGCCGAACTCGTCAAACGACTCAAAGAAGAAGCGAAGGTGATCTGATGACAACCCTGATCATTGCGGAACACGACAACGCCGTACTCAAAGCGGCCACGCTGAACACGATTGCCGCGGCCACGCGCATCGGCGGCGACATCCATGTGCTGGTGGCGGGCCGCAACTGCGCTGCCGTGGCCCAGACTGCGGCGGCGGTTGCGGGCGTGAGCAAGGTGCTGCACGCCGACGCGGCGCACTACGAGGCCCATATGGCCGAGAGCCTGGCCGAGCTGGTGCGCTCACGCGTGCGCGCCGATGCGGGCTACACCCATGTGCTGGCACCGGCGACGGCCTTTGGCAAGAACGTGCTGCCGCGCGTGGCGGCCTTGCTGGACGCCTCCCAGGTGTCGGACGTGATCGCGATCGAGTCGCCCGACACCTTCCTGCGCCCGTTCTATGCCGGCAACGCGCTGGCCCGCGTGCAATCAAAGGATGCCATCAAGGTGCTGAGCATTCGCACCACCGCCTTCGACCCGGTCGGTTCGGGCGGCACGGCAGCGGTCGAGACGCTGGACGCGGCTGGCGATCTCGGCTTGACCACCCTGGTCGGGCGTGAGGTGGTGAAGCTGGAGCGCCCGGAACTCGCCGCTGCAACGGTCATCGTATCGGGCGGACGCGGACTGGGCGCGGCCGACAAGTTTCACGCCGTGCTGGAGCCGCTGGCCGACAAGCTTGGCGCGGCGATCGGCGCCTCGCGCGCCGCCGTCGACGCCGGCTACGCGCCCAACGACTACCAGGTCGGCCAGACCGGCAAGATCGTGGCACCCCAGTTGTACGTGGCGGTCGGCATCTCGGGCGCCATCCAGCACCTGGCCGGCATGAAGGACAGCAAGGTGATCGTTGCGATCAACAAGGACGCCGAAGCGCCGATCTTCCAGGTGGCCGACTATGGGCTGGTGGCGGATCTGTTCACAGCGGTGCCCGAATTGGTGACTGCGTTATAGGTCGCAGCGGATGCCGAGGTAAAGCAGAGGCCAGGCTTGTTCCTGGCAGGATGGTCGGCGGCACCGGTCAAACAATTCAAAATGCAGGAGACATCGATCATGAACCCATCAACCTCCGTCATCGCTGGTGTGCCATCCCCTGGCGCAATTGCCCGCGTGGCCATCGGCGACTTCCTGCGCCGCTCGGCAGCTCGAGACCGCGCCAAGACGGCGTTCGTGCTCGGCGATCAGCGCATGAGCTACGGTGAGCTCGATGAGCGCGTGACCCGCTGCGCCAATGCCTTGCTGGCCGCTGGCTTGGTGCGAGGTGACCGCGTGACCACGCTATGCAATAACTCGCTTGAGTTCCTGGTGGCCATGTTCGGCATCCATCGCGCCGGCCTGATCTGGGTGCCGATCAACACCGGCCTGGGGCTGGATGACGTTCGCTACATCATCGACCACTCTGAGGCGCGCTTCCTGCTTGTGGATGCCGCTCTGCTGGTGCGCCCGGAGTTGCGTGCAGCCATCGAGGCGCAGCCCGGTCGCGGATGGGTGCTGGAAGGCGAGGGGGCTGGGGCTTTCAGCAGCTTCGCTGCAGCGATTGCTGCGCAGTCTGCCACTGAGTCCGAGGTTGAAATTCATGACCGCGACGTAGCCCAGATCATGTACACCAGCGGAACCACCGGCCGCCCTAAGGGGGTGATGCAAAGCCATTTGTCGGTGGTGATGGCAGCGATGAACAACGCGCTTGAGTTGGGGGTGTGGCGCGATGCCGTGAACATTGCCGTGCTGCCCCTCTTTCATTGCGCCCAGCACACGCTGATGTGCGGTGTGCTGGCGGGCGGCGGCACGGTGATTGTGATGCGCGCTTTCGAACCCGCCGCCATGCTCGACGCCATCGAGCGTGAACGGGTGACCTTGCTGGTGGGCTTGCCGCTGATGCACCAGGCCATGCTCGATCATCCCTCGCGCCCGGGGCGAGACCTGTCGAGCCTGCGCATGTGCGTGTACGCCATGGCGCCCATGGCCGAGACCCTGCTGCGCCGCCTGATCGCCGAGTTCTGCCCGAATTACTCATTGGCCACCGGTCAGACCGAGATGTACCCGCTCACCATGGCCTTCCGGCCGGAAGAGCAGCTTAAACGCTTTGGTTCCTACTGGGGCGTCAGTGCATTGATCAACGACACGGCGGTGATGGACGACGCGGGCCAGCTGCTCGGCCCCGGCGAGGTCGGCGAGATCGTGCACCGCGGTCCGAACGTGATGGAGGGCTACTACAAAAATCCCGAAGCCACCGCTGAGGCACGCGCTTTCGGCTGGCACCACACCGGTGACCTAGGCATGTGGGTCGATGGCCAGATGATGTTCAGGGACCGCAAGAAGGACATGATCAAGACCGGCGGCGAAAACGTGCCGTCCATCAAGGTCGAGGCCACGTTGCTGCTCCACCCGGCGGTGGCCAATGTGGCGGCGGTTGGTTTGCCGCACCCGCGCTGGATCGAGGCGGTCACCGCCTTCGTGGTGCTCAAGCCAGGGGCGCAGGCCGACGAGGCCGAGTTGATCAACCACTGCAAGGAGCATCTCGGTGGCTTTGAGGTGCCCAAGGCGATCCGCATCGTCGATGCCTTGCCGATGACCTCCACCGGCAAGATTCAAAAGCATCCGCTGCGTGACAGCTATCGCGCCCTGTACGAGGACATTGAACGATAGGTGTCGGGAAGGTCATGGGGTGTGCAACACACGCCCGCGCCTGTGACCAGGCTGCTTGCAAGGCGTGCTTCGGCTTGCGGTCCTAACTAACCACCGTTCTATCAATATGTTCGCATGACGTTTATCGAAACCAGCCGGTTTCCGGCAGGCGCGGACAGTCGCCCTTGATCCTTGATCCTTGATCCTTGTTCATCCCACCGTCAGAAAGGTTTTCCATGTCCGTCGTTCCTGCCATCTTGCTTGCGGTTGATGCCGACGGCATTGCGACCCTGACCCTCAACCGGCCCGATCAGCTCAATGCCTTCGATCTTGAGATGGTGGATGCTTGGCGCGCAGCACTTGAGCAGGCCGAAGCTGATGAGCGAGTCAAGGTGATCGTGGTCACCGGTGCCGGACGCGCCTTCTGTGCGGGTGGCGACTTCGAGGAAATGGCTAAGTTCAGTGAAATGGACAGCATGGGACGCAAGGATTTTCTGTACCGCCACGTGCATCGCATTGCGCTCACGCTGGAGCGGATGGAAAAACCGGTCATTGCCGCTGTCAACGGCGCTGCGCGAGGCGCTGGCTGCGACATGGCCTTGATGTGCGATATCCGCTTGATGGCCAGCTCGGCCACGCTGGCCGAGAGTTATATCAACATCGGACTGATGGCCGGTGATGCCGGTGCCTGGTACTTGCCGCGACTGATAGGCACGGCGCGCGCGCTCGAGTTGTTCTGGACCGGTCGCGTGGTGGGGGCGGAAGAGGCCGACCGCATTGGCATGGTCAATCGCGTGGTGCCCGATGCCGAACTGATGACCGCCACCTACGATATGGCGCGCACCATTGCCGCCAAGCCGCAGCAGGCGGTGCGCTTCTTTCGCCGCGCCGTCTACCAAAGCCAGACCATGGCGCTCGCCACACACCTGGACATGGTGTCCTCGCACATGGCGGTGCTCGAAGACACGCCCGAGCATCGCGCCGGCATTGCGGCCTTCCGCACCCGCTCACGCGCCAGCAAGTAGAAAAGGGCGTTGCCGTGCAAGGTATTCTGAGTGGCATCACCGTCGTCGATCTGTCTCGCTTGATAGCCGGGCCTTACGCGGCCATGGTGCTGGCCGACCTGGGCGCCCGCGTCATCAAGGTCGAAGCCATGACAGGCGAGGAGGGGCGGCATTTCGGCCCGCCGTTTTATGGCGACTCCAGCGTCGCTTTCATGACCTGCAACCGGGGCAAAGAGTCGATCGCGCTGGACATACGCACCCCTGCCGGGCGCTCGGTGCTGGAGCGGCTGATTTCAAAAGCCCAGGTTCTGGTGCACAACTTTCGCCCCGACTTTGCCGAGACACATGCGCTGACCTACGACGCGGTGCGGCGCATCAACCCGACGCTGGTGTACTACATGGTCAGCGCCTTCGGTGAGCAGGGCGACTACCGGCTCAGGCCCTCGGTCGACAGCGTGGTGCAGGGCATGACGGGGGCCTTCTACGCCAGCGGGGAAGAGGGCAATCCACCGGTTCGTATCGGCTTGCCGATCATCGATGTGGCGTCCGGCATGTGCGGCGCGTTGGGCGTGCTGGCCGCGGTGATGCATTGGCAGCAGACCGGCCAGGGGCAGCGCGTGGAGTTGTCCCTGGTGGACACCATGTTCAATTTTCTTGCCAGCAAGGTGGGTGAATATGCGGTTGAGCAGCGCGAGCCGGTTCGTGCGGTGAACCTGCCGATTGCTGTGCCGAGCCGTCACTTTCGAGGCTCCGACGGTGCCTGGTTCAGCGTGTCGGTGGTGAATGAAGGTGCGTTCAAGCGGTTTTGCGCCGTCATCGAGCGGCTGGAGTGGCTCACCGATCCGCGTTACCAGCGCAATGCGGTGCGCATTGCCAACCGGCCGGCGCTGCTGGCTGAACTGGAGGCGATTTTCATCACCCGTTCGGCGGCTACCTGGGTGGCAGCCTTCGAGGCCGCCGATATTCCCTGTGGTCCGGTGAACACGGTGTCCGAGGCCATGGCCGACCCGGTGCTGGCCGCCCGTTTCGTGGAGCACCCCGAGATGCCGGGGCTGCCGCTGATCCCTTTTCCGGCGCAGCTGGCTGCAGGCATGCGCAAGATCGGTGAGATGCCGGCGCCTCCTGCGCTGGGGCAGCATACCGGGCAGGTGCTGGGCGAATTGGGCTACGGTGCGCCGGAGATTGCCCAACTGGTGCGCGACGGGGTCGTGCGCCTGCAAGAAACCGCCATGGCAAGCACAGCAGGAGGGAAGCCATGAGCCCGTCTTCCACCGACATCTTGTGGACCCCCCGCGCGGATCGCATCGCGGGTGCCGAGGTGACCCGTTTCCAACAATGGCTGGAACGCGAAAAAGGCCTGCGCTTTGCCGACTACGAGGCCTTGTGGCAATGGTCCGTGGATGACCTGGAGGGCTTCTGGCGCGCCATCGTCGAGTATTTCGAGTTGCCGCTCGACGACTGGAATGGCCCGGTTCTGAGCGATCGCCGGATGCCAGGCGCGCAATGGTTTGTGGGCGCGCGCACCAACTATGCGCGGCAGGTGTTCCGGCACGCCACGGACGCCAGACCGGCCATCGTCTTCCGCAATGAAGCGGGCGAGCGGGCGGACATGTCCTGGCGCACGCTGCAAGACCAGGTGGCGGCGCTGGCCCAGTGGCTGCGCGCGGCGGGCGTGGGGCCGGGCGACCGCGTGGTGGCCTACCTGCCCAATATTCCGCAGACCATCGTGGCTTTTCTGGCCACGGTTTCGGTGGGGGCGGTCTGGTCGGTGTGCTCGCCCGACATGGGGGCGCCCACGGTGCTGGACCGTTTCCGGCAGATCGATCCGAAGGTGTTGATCGCGGTCGATGGCTACCACTGGGGTGGCAAGCGCTTCGACCGGCGCGAAGCCGTGGCCACGCTGCTCGACGGGCTGCCCAGCGTCGAGCGCTGCGTGCTCTTGCCCTGCCTGGAGCGCAGCGCCAGCGCGGACGCGCTGCGCGGTGGCGTGCTCTGGAGCGAGGTGGTCAGCGCCCCGGCTGAACTGCGCATCGAGTCACTGCCTTTCGACCACCCGCTGTGGGTGGTGTATTCGTCGGGCACCACCGGCTTGCCCAAACCCATCGTGCACGGCCATGGCGGCATCGTGCTGGAGCAGGTCAAGCTGATGCGCCTGCACAACGACCTCGGTCCCGAAGACCGCTTCCACTGGTTTTCCACCACCGGCTGGATCATGTGGAACTGCCAGGTGGGCGGTTTGCTGGTGGGGGCGACGGCCTGCCTGTACGACGGCAACCCGGCCTGGCCCGACTACACCACGCTGTGGCGTTTCGCTGGGGAAGTCGGCGTGACGTTTCTGGGTGCCGGTGCGGCGTTTTATGCGGCCTGCCAGAAAGCCGATGTCGAGCCGCGCGAGGTGGGCGCGCTGGGGCCGCTGCGCACCGTGGGTTCGACCGGCTCGCCACTGTCCCCGGAAAGCTACCAGTGGATTGCCAAGCATGTCGGGCGCGATGTCTGGATCAACCCGATCTCCGGCGGCACCGACTTCGCCGGGGCCTTCGTCGGCGGCGTGCCGACCCTGCCCGTTGTCGTGGGAGAAATGCAGGGGCGCTGCCTTGGGGCGCGCGTCGAGGCCTTCAGCGAGCAGGGCCAGCTGGTCGTGGACGAGGTGGGTGAGTTGGTCTGCACCGCGCCCATGCCGTCCATGCCCCTCTACTTCTGGAACGACCCCGGCAACCGGCGCTATCTGGACAGTTATTTCGACATGTACCCCGGCGTCTGGCGGCATGGCGACTGGCTTCGCATCACACCGCGCGGCGGCGCAATCATCTACGGTCGCAGCGACACCACCATCAACCGCCACGGCGTGCGCATGGGCACGAGCGACATCTACAGCGTGGTCGAGGCGCTGCCCGAAGTGCTCGACAGCCTGGTGGTCGACCTTGAATATCTGGGGCGCGAAAGCTACATGCCGATGTTCGTCGTGCTGCGTCCGGGCGTGGCGCTGGACGCGCCGCTGATCGGGCGCATCCAGAGCGCCATCCGCGCGGCCGCGTCGCCGCGCCATGTGCCGGACGCGGTGTTTGCCGTGGCCGAGGTGCCGCGCACGCTCACCGGCAAGAAGCTCGAACTGCCGATCAAGAAGCTGCTGCTCGGCCAGCCCATCGACAAAGTGGTCAACCGCGATGCACTGACCAACCCCGCCAGCCTGGACTGGTTTCTTGAATTTGCACGCGGGCATGCCACGCAGAGCCGCTGATTTCCCCCAACTTTTTTTCACGAGGAAACACCATGAGCGATCAGGAAGTCATTTACGAAGTCAAGAACTTTGTCGCCACCATCACCATCAACCGACCCAAGACGCTCAACGCGTTCACCGGCGATACGATCAAAGAGATGGAGCGGCTGCTGGCCCAGGCCGGCAATGATCCGAAGGTCGGCGTGATCGTGCTGACCGGTACGGGCGAGCGCGCCTTTTGCGTCGGCGGTGATGTCAACTGGGAAAAGGGCGACAGCAGCGGCAAGAGCGGCCTGCAGGACCTGGAATTCAACTTCAACCGCCAGATCGCCGAATGCCCAAAGCCCGTGATCGCGCGCGTCAACGGCTACGCGATTGGCGCCGGTCACCACATTGCCTATTTCTGTGACTTCACGATTGCCGCCGAACACGCGATCTTCGGCCAGAACGGCCCGCGCGTCGGTTCACCGGCGGGTGGTTACATCGTCTCGCATTCGGCCAATGTGCTTGGCCACAAGCGTGCGCGCGAGCTGTGGATGCTGTGCCGCCGCTACAGCGCGAAGCAGGCGTTCGACTGGGGCCTGGCCAATTCGGTGGTGCCCATGGCCCAGCTCGACGAAGAAGTGCAGAAGTACTGCGACGAATTGCTGTCGCTGTCGCCGACCTGCCTGAAGATCGTCAAGTGTTCGTTCTACCACCACATGGCCCCGATCATGGGCAAGGACATGAACGACCTGATCCAGGAAGTGGCACCCAACTATTTCAGTACCGGCGAGCAGCAGGAAGGGGCCAGCGCCTTTCTTGAAAAACGCAAGCCCGACTTCAGCAAATTCCGCTAACCGGTAATCTTTGTCCTGCGCGGCTCAGCGGGGAACTTTTAGAGACTGAAAAATGATGAACCAAGAACGTTACCCCGAGTTGCGCGCCGCCCTGCGCGATCTTTTCAAACGCTTCCCCGACGAGTACTTTCGCAAGATTGACGATGCCCGTGCTTACCCCGAGGCGTGTGTGGACGCGCTGACCAGGGCCGGCTGGCTGGCGGTGATGATTCCGCAGGAGTACGGCGGAGCTGGCTTGGGTCTGGCCGAAGCCTCGGTGGTGATGGAAGAGGTCAACCGCTGCGGCGGCAATGCCGGCGCCTGTCACGGCCAGATGTACAACATGGGCACCTTGCTGCGCCATGGCTCGGATGAGCAGAAGCGCCTCTACCTGCCCAAAATTGCCAGCGGCGATCTGCGCCTGCAGTCCATGGGCGTGACCGAGCCAACCACAGGCACCGACACCACCAAAATCAAGACCACCGCGGTCAAGCAGGGCGACCGCTATGTGGTCAATGGCCAGAAGGTCTGGATCTCGCGGATTCAGCACTCCGACCTCATGATTTTGCTGGCACGCACCACCCCGCTCAAAGATGTGAAGCGCAAGTCAGAGGGCATGTCGATCTTCATCGTTGACCTGCACCAGGCCATTGGCCAGGGCATGACGGTGAACCCGATCCGCAACATGGTTAACCACGAGACCAATGAGCTGTTTTTTGACAACCTCGAAATCCCGGCCGAGAACCTGATCGGCGAGGAGGGCAAAGGTTTCAAGTACATCCTGGACGGACTGAACGCTGAGCGCACGCTGATTGCCGCCGAGTGCATTGGCGACGCCCGCTGGTTCGTCGAGCGCAGCGCCCGCTATGCCAGTGAGCGCCGCGTGTTTGACCGCCCGATCGGGCAGAACCAGGGCGTGCAGTTTCCCCTGGCCGAGGCACACATCGAGACCGAGGCCGCTGACCTGATGCGCTGGCGTGCCTGCGAGCTGTTTGACGCCCACCAACCGTGTGGCGCAGAGGCCAATATGGCCAAGTACCTGGCCGCCAAAGCCTCCTGGGAGGCGGCCAACACCGCCATTCAGACCCATGGCGGCTTTGGTTTCGCCTGCGAATACGACATCGAGCGCAAGTTCCGCGAAACCCGGCTGTACCAGGTGGCGCCGATCTCCACCAACCTGATCCTGAGCTACGTGGCCGAACACGTGCTGGATCTGCCCCGTTCATTCTGAAAGAAATTGCCATGCGTCCATTGGAAGGAATGCTGATCGTTACGCTGGAGCACGCGATTGCCGCGCCGTTCTGCACCCGCCAACTGGCCGACCTCGGCGCGCGCGTCATCAAGGTCGAGCGCCCGGGTGAGGGCGACTTCGCCCGCGCCTACGACAGCCGGGCCCACGGCTCGGCTTCCCACTTCGTCTGGTGCAACCGCTCCAAGGAAAGCCTGACGCTCGACCTCAAGCACCCAGATGCCCGCGCCGTGCTGCAAAAGCTGGTGGAGCGCGCCGACGTGCTGGTGCAGAATCTGGCGCCCGGTGCTGCCGCGCGCATGGGACTGGACCATGCCAGCCTGGCGCCGGTCAACCCGCGCATCGTGGTGTGCGACATCTCGGGCTACGGCGACGGCGGCCCCTACACCGAGAAAAAAGCCTATGACCTGCTGATCCAGAGCGAGGCCGGTTTTGTCTCCGTCACGGGCACGCCCGAACAGCCCTCCAAGGCCGGCCTGTCGATTGCCGACATCGCCGCCGGCATGTACGCTTACAGCAGCGTGCTGGCCGCCTTGCTGGAGCGTGGGCGCACCGGGCGCGGCCAGCGGCTCGAAATCTCGATGCTCGAAGCCATGTCCGAATGGATGGGCTTCCCGCTCTATTACACGCTGGACGGCCAGCCGCCGCCGCCGCGTGCCGGCGCCTCGCACGCCGCCATTTACCCCTACGGCCCCTTTGCCTGCGGCGACGGCAAGCAAGTGGTGCTGGCGGTGCAGCACGACCGCGAATGGGCCACCTTCTGCAACCAGGTGTTGCAATTGCCCGAGCTGACCGCACAGTACCTGGGCAACGCCAACCGGCTGGCCCAGCGCGAGAAACTGCGCGGCATCATCGAAGGCGTCTGCGCCACCCTGACCGCGGCGCAACTGGTGGCGCGGCTGGATGCGGCGCAAATCGCCAATGGCCAGCTCAACGAGATGGCCGACCTGTGGAAGCACCCGCAACTCGCGGCGCGCGGGCGCTGGACCGAGATCGGCTCGCCCGGCGGCACGTTGCCGGCGCTGTACCCGCCGCACCACGTCAATGGCAGCGAGCCGCCGCCGCCCATGGGGCCGGTGCCTGCGCTGGGCCAGCACACCGAAGCCATCCTGACCGAGCTCGGCTACGGCGAGACTGACATTGCCCGGCTGCGTGCGGACAAAGCCATCTGACTGCGAGATCGATGCCATGACCCTGGATACAAACCCGAGCGCGACGCTGGCTGCCTTTGCCGCCGATCTGTCATTCGACACCATTCCGGCGCCGGTGCTGCGCCGCACCGAAGACCTGTTCCTCGACTGGTACGCCTCCGCGCTGGCGGGCAAGGGCGCCCGGCCGGTCGAGGCCATCGAAGCCTATGCCCGCACCATGGGGCCGGACTCGGGCCGCGCCGAGGTGCTGATCTCGCGCCGCACCACCTCGCCCCATTTCGCCGCGATGGTCAACGCGGCCGCCTCGCACTTCGCCGAGCAGGATGACGTCCACAACGGCTCGGTGTTTCATCCCGCGGCCGTCGTGTTCCCGGTGGCGCTGGCCATCGCGCAGGACATCGGTGCCAGCGGCCGCGAGTTCCTGGCCGCCGTGGTGGCGGGCTATGAAGTCGGCATTCGTGTGGGCGAGTTCCTGGGCCGCTCGCACTACCGCATCTTTCACACCACGGCCACCGCCGGCACGCTGGCCGCCGCCGCAGCGGCCGGACGGCTGCTCAAGCTCGATGCCGCCACCATGCTGCATGCCTTCGGCAGCGCCGGCACACAAGCCGCCGGACTGTGGGAGTTTTTGCGCGACGCCGCCGACTCCAAGCAGCTGCACACCGCGCACGCGGCATCCTGCGGTCTGACCTCGGCCTACCTGGCGCGAAGCGGTTTTACCGGCGCGCGCCAGATTCTGGAAGGCGCGCAGGGCATGGCCGCGGGCATGTCGAGCGACGCCGATCCGGCGCGCCTGACCGACCGCCTGGGCCAGCGCTGGGCCACGGCGGAAACCTCGTTCAAATACCACGCCTCGTGCCGCCACACCCACCCCAGCGCCGATGCGCTGCTGACGCTGATGCAGACGCACGGCGTGAAAGCCGACGACATCGAAAGCGTCACCACCCAGGTGCACCAGGGCGCCATCGACGTGCTGGGCCGCGTCACCGTGCCGGCCACCGTGCACCAGGCCAAGTTCTCGATGGGCACGGTGCTGGCGCTGGCGGCCGAATACGGCTTTGCCGGGCTGAATGAATTTGAAGCGCATTACCTCGCGCCGCGCGTGGCCGCCTTGCGCGACCGCGTGACCATGCAGCTCGACGCCGAGGTCGATCAGGCCTACCCGCAGCGCTGGATCGGCAAGGTGACGGTGACGACGCGCGATGGCCGCAGCTTGAGCGCGCGGGTCGATGAGCCCAAAGGCGACCCCGGCAACACACTGACGCGCGCCGAGATCGAAGACAAGGCGCAGCGCCTGGCAGCCTACGGCAAGGGGGCTACGCCTGCCGAGGTTCAGGCGCTGATCGCGCGCGTCTGGGCGGTGGCCGAGGCGCCGCGCATGGACCGCTGGTTGGAGGCACGCGCATGACAGCCCATACCTCTGGCCCAAAGGCTTTGCTGCATGCCTATCTTTTTGTGCCCGCCGACCGGCCCGAGCGCATTGCCAAGGCGCGCGCCAGCGGTGCCGACGCGGTGATTGTTGACCTGGAAGACGCAGTGGCCCCCGAGGCCAAAGTGCGCGCGCGCGAGGCGCTGGCGGCGCTGCTGGACGAGGCCGCGCCGCTGGTGGTGCGCATCAACGCCGCCGGCACGCCCTGGTTTGACGATGACCTGGAACTGTGCCGCCACCCCGGCGTGGCCGCCATCATGCTGCCCAAGGCCGAAGGCATCGACGCCGTTTGCACCGTGGTCGAGACCACCTACCAGGACGTGCTGCCCATCATCGAGTCGGCGCGCGGCCTGCATGAGATGGACAGCATCGCACGCGTGCCGGGCGTGATCCGGCTGGCCTTTGGCAGCGTCGATCTGGCGCTGGATCTGGGCATTGAGTGTGCGCCCGATGGCACGGAAATCGAGCTGCTGGCCTTCCGCTCCCAACTGGTGCTGGCTTCGCGGCTGGCCGGGCTGGCGGCGCCGGTGGATGGTGTCAGCACCGCCATCGACGACCTGCAACGCTTGCAGGCCGACACCGAACGCTCACGTCGACTCGGCTTTGGTGCCAAGCTGTGTATCCACCCGAAGCAGCTGGCCACCGTCCAGGCGGTGTTCACGCCGAGCCCTGAACGGCTTGACTGGGCGCGCCGCGTCTGCAAAGCATTTGAAACGGCGGGTGGTTCCGCCGTGGCCGTGGACGGCCAGATGGTCGACCTGCCGGTGGTGCAGCGCGCGCGCGCCGTGCTGCGCGACGCGGGTCTGAGCGCCTGATTTTTTAACCCACTCCAATCGACTGGAATTCCTTATGACTCGCAAAGCCAAACCCATCCGCTCCGACATTGCCTGGAGTACCCCCGACCGCATCGAGGTGCACGGCAAGAGTCTGCCTGACGAAATCCTCGGCCATCTCAACCTGGGTGATATGGCCTTCTTGCAGATCGTCGGGCGCATGCCAACGCAGCAGGAGTCCAACGTCTTCAACGCCATCGCGGTGACGCTGGTCGAGCACGGCATCACGCCCAGTGCGCTGGTCGCGCGACTGACCTACGCCGGTGCGCCCGAGTCGTTGCAGGCCGCAGTGGCGGCCGGATTGTGCGGCCTGGGCAGCGTGTTCGTCGGCAGCACCGAAGGCACCGCCAAAATGCTCTACGAGGCCCTGCCACCCGGAACGAAAGGGGCTGACCTGGAGCGCATCGCCATCGACACCGTGGCAGCCTTTCGTGCCCGCGGCCAGATCATCCCCGGCCTGGGACATCCGCTGCACAAGCCGGTCGATCCGCGCGCCCCGCGCCTGTTCCAGATCGCCAAGGACAATGGCTTTTCCGGCGACTACATCCGGCTCGAACAACTGATCTGCGCCGAGGCCGAGCGCGTCGCTGGCAAGTCGCTTCCCGTCAACGCGACCGGCGCCATCGGCGCCATCAGCTGCGAGCTCGGGCTACCATGGAAAATTGTGCGCGGCATCGGCGTCCTGGCGCGTGCCATAGGGCTGGTGGGACACATCCTGGAAGAGAGCAAGAACCCGATGGCGGTCGAGATCTGGCAGCGGGTCGAAGACGAGGCCACCCAGCACATCAGACCACAAGGCGCCTGAAGCGCTGTGGCTGGCCTTGCAGGCACGATGCGCCCGCGTCGACCTATCGATTGAATTTTGCTGGACACCACTGGAGTATTGCGCGATGAATGACACGATCCTGAGAGAAGAACCCATCCACTGGGTGCAATCACCCCCGCAGCCTGCCGAGGCATCGAGCGTGGGAACCTTGTCGGTCGAGGCCCGCCAGCAGGCCTGGCCGGTGGCCGAGGTGCAGGCCCTGCTGGACCTGTCATTCCCTGAGCTGATGCACCGCGCGCAGACCGTGCACCGCGAGCACCACGACCCCACCGAGATGGAGCTGGCCACGCTGCTGTCCATCAAGACCGGCGGCTGCCCGGAGGACTGCGGCTACTGCCCGCAGTCGGTGCACTACGAGACCGGCGTGCCCGCCACCAAGATGATGACGCCCGAGGAAGTGCGCGAGGCCGTGCTCGGCGCCAAGGCGGCCGGCGCCTCGCGCTTCTGCATGGGCGCTGCCTGGCGTGCGCCCAACGACCGCGACCTGGAAAAGGTCGAGGAGTTGGTGCGCGTGATCAAGGACGAGGGCCTGGAGGCCTGCTGCACCCTGGGCATGCTCACGGGCGACCAGGCGCAACGCCTCAAGGGCGCGGGCCTGGACTACTACAACCACAACCTGGACACCGCGCCCGAGCTGTACGGCGACATCATCACCACCCGCGACTACCAGGACCGGCTGGACACGCTGGGCCACGTGCGCGGGGCCGGCATCCACGTCTGCAGCGGCGGCATCGTGGGCATGGGCGAGTCCCGCGCCGGGCGCGCCGGCCTGATCGCGCAACTGGCCAACCTGGCACCGTACCCCGAGTCGGTGCCGATCAACCACCTGGTCAAGGTGCCCGGCACGCCGCTGGCCGACGAGCCCGACCTCGACCCGCTGGAGTTCGTGCGCACCGTGGCGGTGGCCCGCATCACCATGCCCAGGGCCAAGGTGCGCCTGTCGGCCGGGCGCCGGCAGATGGACGAATCGACCCAGGTGCTGTGCTTCCTGGCCGGCGCCAACTCCATCTTCTACGGTGACAAGCTGCTGGTGACCGGCAATCCCGACGTGGAAGCCGACCAGGACCTGCTGGCCCGCACGGGCATGCACACCACGCGGGCGCACGCCTGACCTTGGCCCTGTCGATGGCCGAGGCTCCCTCCGTTCAAGCAAATCCCCTATGTTCCGCACCCTGCTGAAATCCAAAATCCACCGCGCCATCGTCACCCACTGCGAGCTGCACTACGAAGGCTCTTGCGGCATCGACGAAGACCTGCTGGAGGCGAGCAACATCCGCCCCAACGAACAGGTTCACATCTGGAACGTCAACAACGGCGAACGGTTCATCACCTACGCCATCAGGTCGCCGCGCGGCAGCGGCATCATTTCGCTCAACGGCTCGGCCGCCCGGCGCGCCAGCGTGGGCGACCTGGTGATCATCGCGGCCTTCGGCATGGTGCACGAAGACAAGCTCGACGAGGCCGTGCCCCAGCTGGTGTTCCCCGACGCTGCCAACCGCATCGTCGAGATCCGCAGCGAGCCCGCAGGTCCGCAGGCCGGCGACCCGGTCATCCTGCCCCTGGGCGCCGAGCTTTGACGCAGCCCGTGTCGGCCAACGCCGTGGCGCCAGCGCAGCCCTGGTGGGTCAACCTGTTCGGCCACAACCACCCCGCGATCCGCGCCGCGCTGATCGACCAGCTGCACACACTGGGCCACGTGATGCTTGCAGGCTTCACCCACGGGCCAGTGGTTGAACTCTCCGAACGCCTGGCCGCGCGCACCGGCCTTGGCCACGCCTTCTACGGCAGCGACGGTGCTAGTGCCACGGAGTTCGCGCTGAAGATGAGCGCCCACCACTGGCGCAATGCGGGCCGGGCAGGCAAGTGCCGGTTTGTCAGTGTCGCCGGGGGCTACCACGGAGAGACGGTGGGCGCGCTGGCCGTGACCGACATCGCGCTGTTCCGTGAAGCCTACGCGCCGCTGGTGCGCATGGCCGCCACCGTGCCCAGCCCCGACGCCAGGCAGGCCGCGCCCGGCGACACCCCGGCCGACGTGGCCGAGGGGGCCGCCGCCTCACTGGGCGACTGGCTGGCCGAACACGCGCACGAGACCGCTGCGGTGATCATCGAGCCGCTGATCCAGTGCGCCGCCGGCAAGGCCATGCACGACCCGCTGTACCTGAAATGTGAAACGCGCGCGTGAGCTTTGCGACCGGCACCAGGTGCACCTGGTGCTCGACGAAATCGCGGTCGGCTTCGGCCGCACCGGCACACTGTTCGCGCACGAGCAGGCGGGCATCCGCCCCGACTTTCTCTGCCTCTCCAAGGGCCTGACCGGCGGCACGCTGCCACTGTCGGTGGTGCTCACCACCGACGCGGTCTATGCCGCCTTCTACGACGACGAGGTGGCGCGCGGCTTCCTGCATTCGCACAGCTACACCTGCAACCCGCTGGCCTGCCGCGCCGCGCTGGCCACACTGGACCTCTTCGCGCAGACCGACGCGCTGCGCCAGAACCTGGGCACCAGCGAGCGGCTGGCCGCGCAGTTCGCGCCGATCTCCAAGCACCCGCGTGTGCGCTTCGATCGACGCAAGGGCATGGTCTTCGCGTGGCACGTGCTCAGCACGCCTGCCCGACTTCGGCCGCCGCTATGCCTGCCGCGCGCTGGCGCAGGGGCTGCTGCTGCACCCCATCGGCCACACGATCTACGCCATCTTATCGACGATGCCCTGGTGCGACAGTAGTGGTCACGCCACCTCCAAATCCACCATCGCCTCGATGCACAGGTTGCGTTCGTACAGCAGCAACGCGCGGATCGCGCGCAGCCTGACCGCCAGGCACGAGGCGTCGGGAGCAAAAGCCAGCTCTTCGGTCAGCGCCGAGGTGCTGTCTGCCAGGGCCTCACGATGCCGCCCCGCCTTGAACAGCAAGGCGGAAAAGATCACCCGCACCCACATGTGGCCGAAAGGCGAAGGAGCCTCCCCGAACTTCACTTGCACCTCGCGCAAGGACTGGGGGGCCACGGTGAAACGTCAATTGCATTTGTGCGCATAGGCCAGAACCGTTTGTGCGGCGCCATAGTGGAATGGGTCCTGATCTTGTGGTCCTGCCGGCCACTGGCGCACAAAGACCTGGCATAGCGGCGCAAAAAAGCATCATGGGACGACGACGTTGTCCAAGGGCCTGCAACAACGCCAGCAAGCCGCTCTCGACCACCGCCGCCGCGTCAATGGCCCCCATCGCGACCGGCTCCGACGGGCCTCCGATCGCATTCAACAAGGAGCGAACAAAGAACACCTGGTCGCGCCAGGAAGCATCGAGTCCCACCCACACGGGGTCTGCGTCTTTGCAAGCGCGAAACCATCCGCCCATCAATGTCGTCTTGCCATAGCCGACCGGCGCAACGATGGCCACGATCCGTTCATGCATGGACAAGGGCGCAATCGCCCGCCGCGCCACTGTGGCCGTCGTCAGGTCAGGAGGAGCCCCCTCGACTGCCGCCTGGGAGGACGGCGCAGCAACAAGCTGCGGCCACCGAAATCCCGCGTTGGGTTGGGTCATGTCCTCAGACACTCAGAAGGCGCACGACGACGCTGCCTCACGCTGGAGGTCCGGCCGCCCGGAATCGCGGCAGCGACACACCACCACCGACGGGTTCGCAAACCAACTCGACAGCCATGTCGAAAGTGACTGCTGAAGGGTCTGCGCCGATGAAGGAGCTGATCATCCGCGGACCTTCTTCGAGTTCGACCAGCAGCACCGCATAGGGCGTGTCCTGTTTGAAAGCCGGGCCGGGCGCCCGGTGAACCACGCTGAACGAATGCACCTTGGCGCGACCGCTGGCGGCCCGGTGCTCTAGGCGCTCGCTACCGCACTCACGGCAGATCGCCTGTTGGTAGAGCTGCACGTGGCCGCACGCTGGGCAGTGCTGCAGCAGCAGCTTGCCCTCCTGAATGCCGCGCCAATAGATGTCCGAATCTGCATCTGGCATCGGCTGTGGCTTGAGGTGGGCGTCTTTGAGGTTGATCACAGCGTGGCCTCCGTTCCCAGGATGGTGGTGGCGTTGGTCGCAAAACCGGCGCCCAGGCTGTGCACCAGGCCAAGTTCAGCGCCCGCGACCTGGCGTTCACCGCAGCTTCCGCGCAGCTGGTTGACGACCTCGTAGAAATGAAACAGCGAACCCGGCATGCCCGAGTGCGCAAACGACAGCAGGCCTCCATGGGTGTTGCAGGGGATGGCGCCGCCGTAGGTGATCTGCCCGTCTTCGACGAAGCGCCCACCTTCGCCCTTGGGGCAGAAGCCGAGGTCCTCCAGCATCATGATCACCGTGCCGGTGAAGCAGTCATAGATCCCGGCCACGTCGATGTCCTTGGGCCCGCAGCCGGCCATGGCGTAGGCCTTGGCGCTCGACTGCACCGCGCCCGTGGTGGTCAGCGAGGGCATCAAGAAGATGTGCTCGTGCGTGTAGCATTCGCCGCCGCCGAGGATGTAGATGGGCTTGGCAATTCCCAGCGCCCTGGCGCGCTCGGTCGAGGTGACGATGAAAGCTGCTGCGCCGTCGGAGATGAGCGAGCAGTCGAGCTTGTGGTAGGGCGTTGTCACCCAGCCGGAATTCAGCACGTCATCGACGCTCAGCGGATCGGTCATCTGCGCCCCCGGCGTGCGG
>JAHFQI010000062.1:11715-20761 GCA_023259355.1 Comamonadaceae bacterium | reverse complement strand
ACGATGCGCCCGGCGTACATCACGGCCACCCGGTCGCAGGTCTCGGCGATCACCCCCATGTCGTGGGTGATCAGCATGACGGCGGCGCGGCGCTGCCGGCAAATGGCCTTCAGCAGCGTGATGATCTGCGCCTGGATCGACACGTCGAGCGCGGTGGTCGGCTCGTCGGCCACGATCAGTTGCGGCTCGGCGGCCAGCGCCAGGGCGATCACCACGCGCTGGCGCATGCCGCCCGAGAACTGGTGCGGGTAGTGGTCGATGCGCTGGTCCGCCGCCGGGATGCCGGTGTCCTGCAGCAGGCCGATCGCGCGTTGGCGCGCCTCGCGTGCGTCCACCGGCAGATGCGCCCGGATGGTTTCGACCAGTTGCTGGCCGACGGTGTAGAGCGGGTTCAGCGAGGTCAGCGGGTCCTGGAAGATCGCGCCGATCTTGCGGCCGCGGATGTGGCGCAGGGCTTCGTGACTCAAATTGTCGATGCGCTGGCCCGACAGCACGATCTGCCCGCCGGCCACGCGGCCCGGCGGCTCCAGCAGGCCGATGAGGGCCGCGCCGGTCAGCGACTTGCCCGCGCCAGATTCGCCCACCACGCCCAGGATTTCGCCGGGCGCGATGTCGAACGAAATGCCGTCGAGCGCGCGCAGCGTGCCGCGCCGCCCCGGGAACTCGACCGCCAGATTCCTGACTTGCAAAAGCGGCATGGTGTTGCGGTCCGGGTCAGCGCAGGCGCGGGTTCAGGGCGTCGCGCAGCCAGTCGCCCAGCAGGTTCACCGAGAGCGCGATCAGCACCAGCATGGCCCCCGGAAACACCGTGATCCACCACTCGCCGGCAAACAGGTAGTCGTTGCCGACGCGGATCAGCGTGCCCAGCGAGGGCGCCGTGGGCGGCGCGCCGACGCCGAGAAACGACAGCGTCGCCTCGGTGAGGATGGCCGTCGCGACCTGGATCGTGGCCAGCACCAGCACCGGGCCCATCACGTTGGGCAGCACGTGGCGGCGCATGATGCGCAGCGGCGCCACACCCATGATGCGCGCGGCCTGCACGTACTCCTTGTGGCGCTCCACCAGCGTCGAGCCGCGCACCGTGCGCGCGTAGGGCACCCAGCCCGTGAGCGAGATCGAGAGGATCAGCACACCGAAAGCCAGCCCTTCGTGGGCATTGGGGAACAGCGCGCGCCCGACGCCGGCGATCAGCAGCGCCACCAGGATCGCGGGGAACGACAGCATCACGTCGCACAGGCGCATCAGCGCCGCATCGACCCAGCCGCCGTGAAAGCCTGCCACCAGGCCCAGCGACACCCCCGCCGCCACCGACAGGATGACCGAGGCCACGCCGACGACCAGCGAGATGCGCGCGCCGTAGATCAGCGCCGACAGGATGTCGCGGCCTTGGTCGTCGGTGCCCAGCAGGTACCGGGCGGACCCGCCTTCGATCCACGCGGGCGGCAGGCGTGCATCGGCAAGTTCCAGCGTGCTCAGCTCAAAAGGATTGTGGGGCGCAACCCAACCGGCGAACACGGCGCAGAAGACACACACCAAGGCGATCAAGCCCGCCGCCATCGCCATGGGCGAGGTGCGAAAACTGTGGCCGACATCGCTGTCCAGCACGCGTGCCACCCAACCCGGCGCCAGCATCAGCGAGCTTCCGTGGCGCTGACGCGCAGGCGCGGGTCCACGGCGAAATACAGCAGATCGACCACCAGGTTGATCGTCACGAAAATCAGCGCCATCAGGCACAGGTAGGCGGCCATCACGGGAATGTCCGCGAACGTGACCGCCTGGATGAACAGCAGGCCCAGGCCCGGCCACTGGAAAACCGTCTCGGTGATGATCGAAAAGGCGATCAGGCCGCCGAGCTGCAGGCCGGTGATGGTCATGACGGGCACGAGCGTGTTCCTGAGTGCATGGCCGAAGTGGATGGCCCGGTCGGACAGGCCGCGCGCCCGCGCGAACTTGATGTAGTCCGTGCGCAGCACCTCCAGCATCTCGGCGCGCACCAGCCGCATGATCAGGGTCAGCTGAAAAATCGCCAGTGTCGCGGCGGGAAGGATGATGTGGTGCCAGCCGCTCGCCGTCAGCAGGCCCGTGCTCCACCACCCCAGCTGCACCGTGTCACCCCGGCCGAAACTCGGAAACCAGCCCAGTCCGACCGAAAACACCAGGATCAGCAGGATACCGATCAGGAAGGTGGGCAGCGACACGCCGAGCAGCGAAAAGGTCATGAACACCTGGCTCAGGAACGAACCCCGGCGCAGAGCCGCATACACGCCCATTGGGATGCCCAGTGCCAGCGCGAGTACGGCCGCCACGCCAGCCAGTTCCAACGTCGCGGGAAAACGCTCGGCCATCAGGCGCGACACTTTGGCGCCCTGGCGCAGGCTCAGGCCGAACTCGCCTTGCGCCGCATGGGCAAAAAAGTGGCCGAACTGTACAAAAAATGGCATATCCAGCCCCAGATCGGCGCGCAGCGCCCGGGTCTGCTCGGGCGTGGCCTCCTGTCCCAGCAGGAAAATCACTGGATCGCCCACGTACTGAAACAGCAGGAACGCGATGAACGCGACCGCCACCATGACGATCAGGGCCTGGATCAGGCGACGCAGGACAAAGGCGGGCATGGACGCACAACACGGTTCATGCGGTCATGCTAGCAGAGCCGGACCGGCACCCGCTCAGGTCTTGGTCGGCTTGCACGCGATTCGGCATCACCGTCAGCCACACCCGATTCGAAAACAAAAAAAGCCACCCGGCACGAACCGGATGGCTTTTTGGATTCACCAATTCAAAGCTGGTCAGACGACCAGCCCCGAATTAGAAACCGTGGCGAACGCCCAGGGCGAGCGTGTTCAGCTTGCCGGTGCCAGACACGTGGGTGTTCGTGTCCAGGGCTTCGTAGCGAGCGTACACGGCGGTGCGCTTGCTGAGGAAGTAGTCAGCACCCAGGCCGATCAGGCGGGCGTCAGCGTTGGCGGAAGTACGGTCGTCCACGCGCAGGTAGTTGGCCTTGAAGTCAAACGCGCCGAAGGGCATGCTGGCAGCAATGTTCCAGGACTTGGCATCTTCGTTGGCGGAGATGTTGGACTTGGTGGTCGTGTAGCCGCCGTACAGAACGAAGGTGCCGAAGTTGTAGTTGGCAGCCAGGTAGTTGTCGGTCACGCGCTCGCCCACGGCCAGCTTGTTGGCATTGATCGTGCCAGTGGTCAGGCTGGTAGCGGACACGGCACCGGCAGCGCGGTTGGAACCGGCGGCGGCTTGGGTCGTGCTGAAGGCGACCTTCAACGGGCCATTGGCGTAGTTCAGGCCGAGGGCGGAGTAGCGGTTCTGGTTGGAAGCGCTGCCAGCGGTGGAAGCCACCGGAGCATTGTCGTTCTGGAACGAGTACTCAACCGAAGCGCTGAAGCCGCTGAGGTTCGGGGTTTCGTACTTGGCGGTCTTCTCGTGACGGATCACGCGGTTGCCGGAACCAACGAAACCGTTGATGCCATAACCCTTGGTGCCCATGCGACCGAAAGAGCCGGAGAAACCACCGCCGAGGGCCGTGCCGAAAGGCTGGGCCACACCGTTCATGTCCAGCGCGGCAGCGTTGGGCTGGCCGAGCTTGATGCTACCGAAATTGCCGGACAGGCCGATGAACTGCTCGCCGGTGAACAGCGTGCCAGCGTAGTACTGGCTGCCCGTGGCGCCGTTGGTGGTGCTGCTCTGAGAGGGGTTGAAGTCGGCTTCCAGACGGAACAGGGCCTTCAGGCCGCCGCCGAGGTCTTCCACGCCGCGGAAGTTCAATTGGCTGGTGGCGGAGTTGTTGTTGACGATGTCGTTGCGCTTGGAAGCCGCAGCGTCAGCGGAAATGTGGCGGTAGCCGACGTCAACAATGCCGTCGATGCTGACGCTGGACTGAGCGAAGGCGCCGGTTGCAGCCAGGGCGGCCAAGGCGATCAGGGATTTTTTCATTGCAAGTTTCTCCAAGGTTAAACAGAGGGCTCCGGATCGGAGGAACACGCAAATGCCAAACGCATCTCATGCTCCCGCCGGTTCCCCGGGCCAACCTCCTTTTGGGAAGTTGTTGTTATTGCACCAGAGGACAGACCGATTCGCAAAGAAATCGGTCCTGATATTTTGATTCCGTTGCAGGTCCGCAACAAACCATGGCGCGTCATTGAAGAAGCGGCAATGGCATCAGAACATGCACGGATCGTGCCAAGTGGCAGAATCAGCCCAACAACCCCGTTCGGGTGATGGAGCCTGCTTTGGACGCCCTGATTTCCGCCGCCGACAGCGCCTTGCGCACCCTGTTTGCCCCGCCGCGCGCATCGCGCCCCTGCCCCACCTTGCCGGAAGCACCCAGCCTGCTGAGCAGCGGGGAAAAGCGCGAATCGGGTGCGCTGATGCGGGTCAACCACGTGGGCGAGATCTGTGCGCAGGCGCTCTACGCCTCGCAGGCGCTGGCCACGCGCAACCCCGCGTTGCAGGCGCATTTCGAGGCCGCCGCACGCGAGGAAACCGATCACCTCGCCTGGACGCAGGCCCGGCTGGACGAACTGGGCGCCCGCCCTTCGCTGCTGAACCCGCTTTGGTACGCCGGCGCGTTCGGCATCGGCCTGCTGGCCGGCAAGCTCGGTGGGGACCGTGTGAGCCTGGGTTTCGTGGTGGAAACGGAGCGCCAGGTCGAAGCGCATCTGGCCAGTCACATGGCGCGGCTGCCCGCGGGCGACCACGCTTCACGGGCCATCGTGGCACAAATGAAGGATGACGAGGCCCGGCACGCGGCCGAGGCCCAGGCTGCGGGTGGCCTGGCCTTGCCCGCGCCGCTCAGGGGCCTGATGCGCGCAGCGGCGAAGGTCATGACCCAGACGGCGCATTACGTCTGAAAGTGGCGGCTGGCCCGGGTCCTCAGGCCTCGATCAGCTCAAAACCCGTGGTGATTTCCGCCATCTTGCCCAACATGATGCTGGCCGAGCAGTATTTGTCGTGGCTCATGGCAATGGCCCGCTCGACAGCGGCGGCGGGGATGCCCTTGCCAGTGACGGTGAACTGCATGTGGATCTTGGTGAAGACCTTGGGGTCGGTGTCCGCCCGCTCGCTGGTGAGCTTCACGCTGCAGCCGCGCACGTCATGACGGCCGCGCTTGAGGATCAGCACCACGTCGTAGGCGGTGCAGCCACCGGTGCCGGCCAGCACGGTTTCCATGGGGCGCGGCGCCAGGTTCTGCCCTCCGTTTTCAGGCTTGGCCGCATCGGGCGCGCCATCCATGGCCAGGGTGTGGCCGCTGCCGGTTTCGGCCACGAAGCCCATGCCCGAACGTGTGCCACTTGCGCCGGTCCAGCTGACTGTGCATTCCATCGTTTCACTTCCTGAAATTGAGTTGATCAAAGCCGCTTGACAGGCCTGTATTTCGCAAAATTTAACCACGATGTCTCAACTTGAGACAGTTCGCCTGTTGCGATGCAGCAAATTATCGCTACACTGGCGTCATGCGTGGTTTCATCCATGCACGGATTGTCTCCTCCACCCCTCCGAAAAAGGTGGATTGGCCCCGGATCGCAAGGTTCGGGGCTTTTTTCTTGGGGCTTTCGGGTTGGCCTCTATCATTGGGGCCGAGGGAAAACCATGAAGCCTGAACCCACCCAAAGCCCGAAACATCTCAAGCCCACCGATTACCTGAAGAAGATCCTGAACGCCCGCGTCTACGACGTGGCCATCGAATCGGCATTGGAGCCCGCGAAAAATCTGAGCCGCCGCCTGCACAACAAGGTGCTCCTGAAGCGCGAGGACCAGCAGGTGGTTTTCAGCTTCAAACTGCGCGGCGCCTACAACAAGATGGCGCACCTGACACCGGAGCAGCTGCAACGCGGCGTGATCTGCGCCTCGGCGGGCAACCATGCCCAGGGCGTGGCGCTGGGCGCGCACAAGCTGGGCTGCCGCGCCGTGATCGTGATGCCGACCACCACGCCGCAGGTCAAGGTGGATGCCGTCAAGGCGCTCGGCGGCGAGGTGGTGCTGTTCGGCGACAGCTACTCCGACGCCTACACCCACTCCGTGGAACTCGAAAAAAAGCAGGGCCTGACCTTCGTCCACCCCTTTGACGACCCGGACGTGATCGCCGGCCAGGGCACGATTGCGATGGAGATCCTGCGCCAGCACCAGGGCCCGCTCGACGCCGTGTTCGTGGCGATTGGCGGGGGCGGATTGATCGCCGGCGTCGCCAACTACATCAAGGCGGTTCGGCCCGAGATCAAGGTGATCGGTGTGCAGATGAACGATTCGGACGCCATGATCCAGTCGCTTGCCGCGAAAAAACGCGTGACGCTGCCCGATGTCGGCCTGTTTTCCGATGGCACGGCCGTGAAACTCGTGGGCGAGGAAACCTTCCGCGTCGCGCGCGGCCTGGTGGACGACTTCATCACGGTGGACACCGATTCGGTCTGCGCCGCGATCAAGGACATCTTCGTGGACACACGCAGCATCGTCGAGCCCTCCGGCGCCCTCGCCGTGGCGGCCATCAAGCAGTATGTGGCGACCCACAAGACCAAGGGCGAAACCTACGCCGCCATCCTGTGCGGCGCCAACATGAACTTCGACCGCCTGCGCTTCGTCGCCGAGCGCGCCGAGGTAGGCGAGGAGCGCGAAGCCCTGCTGGCGGTCACGATCCCCGAGGAACGCGGCAGCTTCCGGCGCTTCCTGGAATTGATCGGCGACCTGCCCGGCGGCCCGCGCAACGTGACCGAGTTCAACTACCGCATCAGCGATTCGGCCAAGGCGCACGTGTTCGTGGGCCTGACCACGCAGGGCAAGGGCGAAAGCGGGAAGATCGCGACCAATTTCACGCGGCACGGCTTCGGCGCGCTGGACCTCACCCACGACGACCTGGCCCAGGAGCACATCCGCCACATGGTGGGCGGCCACTCGGCGCTGGCGCAGGACGAACGCCTGCTGCGTTTTGTCTTCCCCGAGCGGCCGGGCGCCCTGCTGAAATTCCTCTCCCTGATGCGGCCAGGCTGGAACATCAGCCTGTTTCACTACCGCAACCAGGGCGCGGACTACGGCCGCATCCTGGTCGGCCTGCAGGTGCCCAAGGCCGACGACAAGGCGTTCGCGAAGTTTCTGAACACCCTGGGCTACCCCTATGTGGAGGAAACGCAGAACCCGGTGTACCGGATGTTCCTGCAGAGTTGACCCCAACGTCGCCACAGCCGTCACGAACGGCAATCAGTCGTCCTCATTCACCCTCTTCTCCATTCCAGTGCGCGCAAAATCATCCACTAAAATCAAGTCCATGTCCCTATTCAGCTGGTTAACAGGCAAGCCGCCAACGCCCCATGCCCCCAACATGGGCACACGCGTTGCACCGCTTGCCGCGGATGCACGGGGGCCGGCGGCGGCGAAAAGCGCAGCCGTCAGTGCGGCGGATGCGGTCGCCGACATCGCGACACGCCGCAAAAACGAACGCGCCCGGCTCCGGGACCTGCTTTACAACGTGGTGCGTGAATCCATGGTGCGCGTGGGTGTGTTGTCGAGCAGCTTCAAATTCAAGGTGCTGGCCACGGACCCGCGCGGCCGCAAGTTCATCGTGATGATGGATTTGTCACGGGATTTCGGCAGCGAGATTTCCCAGTTGGCGGAAATTGAGGCGCTGATCTGCCAGTCCGCCCGGACCCGGCACAACATCGTGGTGTCGTCGGTGTACTGGCGTGCCGAAGATCCCGCCGAGGATGCCAAGGCGGATGCCCCCCAGATCGACGCCAAATACCGGGCCATGGTCCCACCGGCAGCAGGGGTAACGGCAGCGGCGACGCCGGCCAAGGAATCCCCGATTGCATCGAAACCGAAATTCGATCCGGTGCTGGCTGACGAAATCGCCGCACTCAAGCGCGCCCTGGCCGCTGGCGGCACGATCACATCGACGCCAGCCGGGTCCAGTCCAACGAAAAACCACGCTTTGCTGACCGGTTACGAGAACACCGAGATCGCCGAGTCCGAAATGCCGGACACCGAGATCGCGGAGACGGAAATCCTCGACGAAGAGGCGCGCTACCCCGCGCTGAGCCCGACCCAATACGGCGATCTGCGCTGAAAGTCGTCACGGCGGCGAAAAAGCGACCCTGAAGCAGGCCCCTGCCGGCCGCTATTTCTTCAGCGGCATCTCCAGGACCACGGAAGCCGGCGCACTGGCGGCCGGTGCCAGCCGAGCCCGTCGCGGCTCGACCGCCTGGAGGAACACGCCTTCTTCGATCTTGCTCCCCACCCGATAGGGCCGGCCCGGCTTGCCATCCACCGAGATCAGGGCAGCCCCCTGGCTGGAGCGGCCCGCCACAACCCCCAGCAGCACAAAGCGGCTGGCAACGGCGGCCGGTGCATCCACGACGGCCGCGCCCCCCAGAAGGCGAGCCACAGCGTCGGTATCCACCACCGTCTCGGTCACCGTCGCGGCCTGCGGCGGCACCGCCACAGGTTGCGGCGATGCCGCCAGACGCAACCCCCACCAGACCACGCTGCCCGCCGCCAGCGCCCACACGGCCAGTGTGATACTGCGAGACCGCCACTTGCTTTGCCAGTTTGTCACCATTGGATGATTATGATGGAAGCGAATTTCAGGTAACCAGGCTAGCCCCATGACCCATTGCCCCCCCATTTTCCAGCGCTCCCAGCGCAGCGCCCTTAGGCGTATTGCGGCTCAAGGTTTCACCCTGATCGAACTCATGGTGGTGCTGGTGATCATCGGCGTGCTGGCCGCGCTGATCGTGCCTAACGTGCTCGACCGCGCCGACGACGCGCGTGTCACCGCCGCACGAACCGATGTCACGAACGTGATGCAGGCGCTCAAGCTTTACAAGCTCGACAACCAGCGCTACCCCACCGCCGAACAAGGCCTGCAGGCGCTGGTCGCCAAACCCAGCACCGTGCCCGTTCCATCCAACTGGAAACCCTATCTCGAAAAGCTGCCGAACGACCCCTGGGGCCGCCCGTACCAATACCTCAACCCCGGCGTGAAAGGCGAGATCGACGTGATGTCCTTCGGCGCGGACGGGCAGGCGGGGGGTGAAGGCAAAAATGCGGA
>JAHFQI010000062.1:0-11615 GCA_023259355.1 Comamonadaceae bacterium | reverse complement strand
GCGCGGGCTTCACCCTGCTTGAATTGCTGGTGGTGGTGGCCATCATCGCCATCGGCACGGCGGGCGTGAGCCTGGCCTTGCGCGATGCAGCCGGCAGCGGCCTGGAGCGTGAGGCGCAGCGGCTCGCGGCGCTGCTGGAATCGGGCCGCGCCCAGTCGCGGGCCACGGGGGTGCCCGTGCGTTGGCACACCACGCCGCAGGGGTTTGAATTTGAAGGCCTGCCGACTGGTGCCCTACCCAATCACTGGCTTGGTGGCGACACCACCGTGAGCGGCACCAACACCCTGCAACTGGGTCCCGAACCGCTGATCGACCCGCAGGCCGTGGTACTGGGCAGCGCCAGCCAGCCCGGCCGCGCCCTGCGCGTCGCCACCGACGGCTTACGGCCGTTTGCCGTGCAAGCCGGGGCGCAACCGTGAACCGCCCTCTGCGAACCCGCGGGTTCACGCTGATCGAGGTCCTGGTGGCCCTCGGCATCGTGGCCATCGCCCTCACAGCCGGCCTGCAGGCCACCACGGCGCTGACGAACAACGCCCTGCGGCAGTCCGACATCCTGCTGGCGCACCTGTGCGCGGAAAATGAACTGGTCAAGACACGCCTGTCGCGCCAGATGCCGGGCGTGGGCGACAGCAGCCAGGGCTGCGAACAGGGCGGCCGCAGCTTCACGGTCAACCTCTCGGTGCGCCCCACGCCCAACCCGTCCTTCCTGCGGGTGGATGCGCAGGTCAGCGATGGCCGCACGCCGGTGCTGGGCCTGTCCACCGTCATCGGCCGCTATTGAACGGCCGCCGGCACCACGCACCGTCCCCATGCCCCGTTCCTCCCGCCGGCCCCACGGCTTCACCTTGATCGAGCTGTTGGTGGCCATTGCCGTGATGGCCCTGATGGCCATTCTGAGCTGGCGCGGCCTCGACGGCATGAGCCGCGCCCAAACGCAGACCCAGACCCGCGCCGATGCGGTATTGGCACTGCAGGCGGGGCTGGCGCAATGGAAGGCCGACCTGGACGCCCTGGCCGAAGTCCCACAGACCACGCCCCTCGACTGGGACGGCCGCGTGCTGCGCATCACGCGGCGCGGCAGCGCCATGGCCGGCGACGGATTGCGCGTGGTTGCCTGGACGCGCCGCCCCGGCGCGGGCAGCTTCTGGCTGCGCTGGCAATCTCCGTCGCTGACGGTCCTGGGCGACTGGCAAACCGCCTGGTCCCAGGCCGAGCGCTGGGCCCAGAACCCGGGTGACGAGGACAGAAAACGTGAAGTGGCGATCGTCCCGCTCGAAGACTGGCAATTGTTCTACTTCCGCGCCGACACCTGGAGCAACCCGCTGTCCAGCGAGGGTACCGCCGCCTCGGCTTCGACCTCCGCGACCGCGACGCAAGCCGCCATTCCGCAGGGCGTGCGCGCGGTGCTGACCCTGCCGCCAGGCCTCGCGTTGAGCGGCGCCATCACGCTGGACTGGGTGCGCCCCACCGTGGGGGGTGGCAAGTCATGAAGCGGCAAACCGGCGCGGCGCTGCTGGCGGCCATGCTCACGGTGACGCTGGTGGCCACGATGGCCGCCGCGGCCTTGTGGCAGCAGTGGCGCAGTGTGGAAGTGGAAGCGGCCGAACGTTCGCGTGTGCAGTCGGCCTGGATTCTCACGGGAGCGCTCGACTGGGCGCGCCTGATCCTGCGCGAGGATGCCCGCACCGGCGGCGCCGATCACCTGGCGGAGCCCTGGGCCCTGCCGCTGCAGGAGGCGCGGCTGTCCACCTTCCTGGCGACGGACGCCAGCGCGGGCGACACCGACCGGGACGCCTTCCTGTCGGGCCAGATTTCGGACTTGCAGGCGCGCATGAATGTGATGAACCTGATCGACGGCGACAAGCTGTCCGAGCCCGCCCTCGTGGCCTTCGGCAAGCTCTTCAGCCAGCTCGGGTTGCCGGCCCAGCAAGTCAACAGCCTGGCCAGCCAGCTGCTGATCGCCCAGCGGGGTGCCGGCGCGGACAATGCCTCGAACCCGCGCGTGCCGCTGATGCCCCAGCGCGTGGAGCAACTGGTCTGGCTCGATCTTCCGGCCCGGACGGTGGCCGTGCTCAAGCCCTACATCACCCTGTTGCCGGGGCGGACCCCGGTCAACCTCAACACCGCCAGCGCCGAGGTGATCTACGCCAGCGTGCCCGGACTGGACCTGGCCGATGCCCGGCGCCTGGCGACGCTGCGCGAGAGCGCCCATTTCGCGTCCCTCGCCGATGCCCGCCTGCCCGGCGCGGTGACCGCGCCGGGCGCCATCGGGCAGGTGGCCGTGGCATCGCGGTTCTTCGAGGTGCGCGGGCGGCTGCGGCTCGACCAGGTAGTGATCGAGGAACTGTCGGTGGTGCAGCGCGATGGCCTGGATGTGCGCACGCTTCGGCGCGAACGGGGCATGGCGGCGCAGGCGCCCGCCGGGCCCCGGGGCTGAGTGGCGAGCGCGGCATTGCAGCGGCACGGAAACTTCATCACACCTCTCTACAATGCGCCACAACATTCGCCCATGAGCACGCTGATCATCACCCTTCCCCTGTCCGCCGGGGATGCCGCCGCCCGTTACGACCACGTGCTCACGCCCGACGGTCAGACGGTGGCCCTGCACGCCACGGCCCCGGCGGCCGGCTTGCCGGATGCCCGAAGGGGAACCAGCGACACCGTGGCCGTGGTGCCGGTGGAGGCCCTCTCCTGGCACCGGGTCGAGTTGCCCAAGGGCATTGGTGCCAGCTCGCCGCGCCTGCGTGCGGTCCTGCAGAGCCTGCTCGAAGACCGGTTGCTGGACGACCCGGAGGAGCTGCACCTGGCGATCGAACCGCAGGCGGCGGCAGGTGCCCCGGCCTGGGTGGCCGTGTGCGACAAAGCCTGGCTGCGCCAGCACCTGCAGGGGCTGGAAGCCGCGGGTCACCCGGTCACGCGCATCGTGCCGGAGATCGCGCCGAACACCGATTCGCTGCAGCTGCACCTCCTTGGCGAGCCTGGGCAGGCGCAGGCCGTGATCTCGGGCGAAGGCGTGGAAGGCGGTGTCCTGAGGCTGCCGTTGAGCGCCGACATGCTGGCCCTCGCGCTGGGTCGCGAAGGCCTGCCGCCCCACGCTGAGGTTTTCGCCGAGCCCGCCGTCGCGGCGCTGGCCGAGCAGTTGCTGCAGCACAAGGCCGGCTTGCAGCAGCGCCCCCAACGCCAAATTGCGGCAGCACAGACGCCCTGGGATCTGGCCCAGTTCGACCTGGCCAGCAGCGGCCGCACGCGCACGCTCAAGCGCCTGACCGCAGCCGCGGGCGACTTTCTCCATGCCCCTTCGTGGCGTGCCGCGCGCTGGGGCGCCATGCTGCTGTTCGCGGCCAACCTCGTGGGGCTCAATGCCTGGGCGTGGAAGGAGCAGGCCGCCTGGCAGGCCCAGCGCAACGCGATCCAGAGCACCTTGATCCAGACTTTCCCGGGCGTCAAGGTGGTGGTGGACGCCCCGCTCCAGATGGCGCGGGAAGTGGCGGCGCTGCGCCAGGCCACCGGCGCCCCGTCAGCCCGCGACCTGGAGGCCATGCTGGGTGCGCTCGCCTCGGCCCTCCCCGACGGCCAGGCCGTCTCGGCCATGGAATACACGAGTGGCGAGGCGCGGCTGAAAGGGCTCAGCCTCGACCCCGAGGCATCGGCCGCCCTGAACGCGAAACTTCGGCCCCTGGGCTACACCGCCCGCGCCGAGGGCGACGGCCTGCTGCTCAAACAGGTGTCCGCACCATGACTCCATCGGATTTTCTGGCCCGCGCGCGCGGCCACTGGCAGACCCTGAATGCGCGGGAACAGACCCTCGTGTTCGCCGCGAGCGGCCTGGTGGCGCTGGCCCTGCTCTGGTGGGTGGGCATCGCCCCCGCGCTGAACGTCCTGCGCCAGGCCGACGCCCGGCAGCGCAGCCTTGATGACCAGCTGCAGCAGATACAGGGCCTGGCCGCCGAGGCCCGGGCGCTGCAATCGCGACCCGCGATCAACCACGACGAGGCCTTGCGTGCGCTTGAATCGTCCGTCAAGCAGGGCCTGGGGCCCGGCGCGCAACTCAGCGTGGCCGGCGAGCGTGCCACGGTGACGCTCCGGAACGTGCCAGCCGCCGCGCTGGCGCAATGGCTGACGCAGGTCCGTGTGAATGCGCGGGCACTGCCCGGCGAAGCCCGGCTGGTGCGCGGTGCGGCCCCGGCGGACGCCAGCGGCGCCACCTGGGATGGCACCGTGGTGCTGACCCTGCCCCCTCGCTGAGACCAGGGCACAACGGTCAATGACGCCCATCATGGAAAGACGCACCCGCCCGGCCGCGCCCTCCGGCAGGCCCCGCTCCCCCTGGGCCTGGGCCGCCGCCGGCGCCCTGCTCGGCGGGGCCGTCACACTGCTCTGGCACGCCCCCGCCGACTGGCTGGCGTCAGCCGTCCACCGCGCCACGGCGGGCCGGGTGGTTCTGGCCGAGGCCCGTGGCACCGTCTGGACGGGCTCCGCCCGGCTGGTGCTCACGGGCGGGCAGGGCAGCCAGAACCCGTCCGCCCTGCCCGGACGGATGGACTGGCGCATCCGCCCGGCGTGGCCGGGCTTGTCGGTCCGGCTCGGGGCCGGTTGCTGCACCGCCGAACCGGTGGCGCTGGCCATTGCGCCGCGCTGGGGCGGCGCGCGGGTGCAGGTGCTGGACAGCCCCTCCGGCCCGGCCCGGCCGACGGTCTGGCCCTCGGCCGTGCTGGCCGGTCTGGGCGCCCCCTGGAACACACTGCAGGTCGAGGGGCAATTGAGCCTGCGGACCCGGGGCCTTTCAGTAGAATGGATCGAAGGGCGCATGTCCGTCGCGGGCAGCGCCGAGTTGATCGCAACCGGCATGTCGTCGCGCCTCTCCACCCTCAAGCCCATGGGCAGCTACCGCATCACGCTCAATGGCGGCAACCCGGCCGCGCTGGAACTGGCCACGCTCGACGGCAGCCTGCAGCTGGCCGGCACCGGCCAATGGGTCGGTTCCCGCTTCCGCTTCCGGGGCATGGCCACCGCGGCACCAGAGCGCGAAGCGGCCTTGTCGAACCTGCTGAACATCATCGGACGGCGCAACGGTGCCCGCTCCATCATCACCGTGGGCTGAATGGCGTGACATCCCGCCCCGCCCCCACCCTGGCCACCCCATGACCCACCCGACAACGCCCCCCGCCCGCCTTGCCCGACACGCGCTCAGCAGCCTCGCGATAGCGGCCCTGCTGACGCTGGGATCAGGGCCCTTGCTGGCCCAGAACGGCGCCGTGAAGCCCAACGAACCTGTCACACTGAACTTCGCCAACGCCGAGATCGAGGCCGTGGCCCGCACGCTGGCCACCCTCTCGGGGCGCAACGTGGTGGTGGACCCGCGCGTCAAGGGCACGATCACCCTGGTCACGGAACGTCCGGTCACACCCGCCGCGGCCTGGAACCAGTTCCTGGCCACGCTGCGGCTGCAGGGCTTCACGGTGGTCGAGGCCGCCGGGCTCTACAAGGTCGTGCCCGAGGCGGACGCCAAGCTGCAAAGCGGCGGGGTGTCGGCCGGCGCGCCCCCGGCGGGCGGCCAGATCGTCACGCAGATCTTCCGTCTCAATCACGAAACGGCCAACAACCTGGTGCCGGTGCTGCGCCCGCTGATCAGCCCGAACAACACCATCAACGTGAACCCGGGCAACAACTCGCTGGTGATCACCGACTACGCCGACAATCTGCAGCGCTTCGCGCGCATCATCGCGGCCATGGACGTGGCCAACGCGACCGACGTGGAAATCATCCGGCTGCAGCACGCCATTGCCACCGACCTCGCGCCCCTGGTGACGCGCCTGATCGAGTCCGGCGCCGCGGCCCAGGCGGCCAGCCAGGGCCAGGCCGACACCTCGTTCAAGACCACCGTGGTCGCCGAGCCACGCAGCAACGCGCTGATCCTGCGCGCCGCCAACCCGGCGCGCCTGGCGCTCGTGAAGTCGCTGATCGACAAGCTCGACCAGCCCGCCGCGGGCCTGAACGGCACCGCGCCGGCCACCGGCAACATTTACGTCGTCTACCTCAAGAACGCCGAGGCGACCAAGCTGGCCACCACACTGCGCGCCGCGCTGGCCGGCGAAGCCCGTGGCAGCACCCCGACCACCACGACCGCCACAACGACCGCGACCGGTGGCGCGACGGCCAGCGCCAGCACCGCCAGCAGCCAGCCGTCCACCGGCGGGCAGATCCAGGCTGACGCCGCGACCAACTCGCTCATCATCACGGCGCCCGAGCCGCAATACCGCCAGTTGCGCGCGGTGATCGACAAGCTCGACGCACGCCGCGCCCAGGTGTTCGTGGAAAGCCTGATCGCCGAGGTCAACGCCGACAAGGCGGCCGAGTTCGGCATCCAGTGGCAAGGCGCCTTGGGCAAGAGCGGCGACTCGAACATCGGGGTGCTCGGCACCAACTTCAGCATCGGCGGCGCCAACATCATTTCGCTGTCCACCGGCGCCGCCACCGCCGCCACGCTGCCCTCCACCGGCATCAACCTGGGCGTGGCGCACAAATTCGGCGGCGCCTACGCCCTCGGATTCCTGGCGCGCTTTCTGCAGGCCAACGGCGACGGCAACATCCTGTCTACCCCCAACCTGCTGACGCTGGACAATGAAGAAGCCAAGATCGTCATCGGCCAGAACGTGCCGTTCGTGACCGGGCAATACACCAACAACAACGCCTCCAGCGGCACGGTCAACCCGTTCCAGACCATCGAGCGCAAGGACGTGGGCCTGACGCTGCGCGTGAAGCCGCAAATCAGCGAGAGCGGCACCGTCAAGCTGCAGATCTTCCAGGAGGTCTCCAGCGTGCAGGCCTCGTCGGTCAACTCCACCACGGGGCTGATCACCAACAAGCGCTCCATCGAATCGAACGTGCTGGTCGAGGACGGCGGCATCGTGGTGCTGGGCGGCCTGCTGCAGGACGAATACGCGGGCAACCAGGAAAAGGTGCCGGGCCTCGGCGACGTGCCGCTGTTCGGCAACCTGTTCAAGAGCGAAACGCGCAGCCGCAAGAAAACCAACCTGATGGTGTTCCTGCGGCCGGTGGTGCTGCGCGACGCGCAAACCACCGACAGCTTCTCACTGGACCGCTACGAACTGATGCGCGGCACCCAGAAGGACATCCAGCCCGCGAACAGCCTCGCGCTGCCCGTCAACGAAGCGGCCGTGCTGCCCCCGATGCGCGCCCCCGCGACACCCCCGGCTCGCTGAGCCGTCCCCGCCGATGCGTTACCCCCTGCCCTACGCCTTCGCCCGCGCGACCCAGTTGCTGCTGGAGGACGACGGCCACGCCCTGACCCTCTGGCACCACGGCCAGCCCGACCAGAGCGCCGTTGGGGAAATCATGCGCAAATTTGCCCTGCGCGGCGCCGCGCTGACGCTGGAACGCACCGACACCGCCGCGCTGGCCCAGCGCATCAGCAGCGCCTACGCGCAGGGCGAGTCGAGCGCGGCCGCGGTCGTGAGCGAAGTGGAAAGCGACGCCGACCTCTCGCGCATGATGCAGGAGCTGCCGGCAGTGGAAGACCTGCTGGAAAACAGCGACGATGCGCCCATCATCCGCATGCTCAACGCGCTCCTGACGCAGGCCGCGCGCGACGGCGCGAGCGACATCCACATCGAGCCCTACGAGCGCACCTCCAGCGTGCGTTTCCGCGTGGACGGCACGCTGCGCGAGGTGGTGCAGCCCAACCGCGCCCTGCACGCGGCGCTGATCTCGCGCCTGAAGATCATGGCCGAGCTCGACATCGCCGAAAAGCGCCTGCCGCAGGACGGCCGCATTTCGCTGCGCATCGGCACCCGCGCGGTGGACGTGCGCGTCTCCACGCTGCCCAGCGCCCACGGCGAACGCGCGGTGCTGCGCCTGCTGGACAAGTCCGAGAGCAAGCTGAGCCTGGAATCGGTGGGCATGCAGGGCAACGTGCTGCAGCGCTTCGAACACCTTGTGACCCAGCCGCACGGCATCATCCTCGTGACCGGCCCGACCGGCTCGGGCAAGACCACCACGCTGTACGCGGCGCTGCAGCGGCTTGACGCAGCCCGCAGCAACATCATGACGGTCGAAGACCCGATCGAATACGAACTGCCGGGCATCGGCCAGACGCAGGTCAACGCGAAGATCGACCTGGACTTCGCCAAGGCCCTGCGCGCCATCCTGCGGCAGGACCCGGACGTGATCATGATCGGCGAGATCCGCGATTTCGAGACCGCGCAGATCGCCATCCAGGCCTCGCTCACCGGCCACCTGGTGCTGGCCACGCTGCACACCAACGACGCCGCGAGCGCCGTGACGCGCCTGACCGACATGGGTGTGGAACCCTTTTTGCTGAGTTCCTCGCTGCTCGGCGTGCTGGCACAGCGGCTGGTGCGCAAGCTCTGCCCAAGCTGCCACGGCACGGGCTGCGCCGCCTGCGGCCAGACCGGCTACGCCGGGCGCACCGGCGTGTTCGAGCTGCTGGTCACCGACGACGCCATCCGTGCGCAGATCCACAACCGCGCGTCCGAGGCCGAGATCCGCACCGCGGCCCTGGCGACAGGCATGACGCTGATGCGCGACGACGGCGAGCGATTGGTCCAGTCGGGCGTCACCAGCCGCGAAGAGCTGATCCGCGTGACACGGGACTAGTATGGTGCCCCCACGCTTGTCACAACGCGCCATGCGCTGCGGCCCGATGCCCGCCCACTGAACGTCCATGCCCGCCTACACCTTCGAAGCCCTCGACACCCAGGGCCAGCTGCGCCGGGGCGTGATGGAGGCCGACACGGCCAAGGCCGCGCGCAGCCTGCTGCGCACACAGGCCCTGGTGCCGCTGGTGGTGGAGCCGGTGGCCGCCGGCACGGCCGCCAGCGACGGCACGGGCCCGCGCGCCGGCCTGTTCACGCCACGGGTCTTCAACGCCACGCGCCTGGCCATCTGGACGCGCCAGCTCGCCGGGCTGGTTTCGTCCGGCCTGCCGCTGGAGCGTGCGCTGACCGCGCTGACCGACGAGGCCGAAGATGAAAAGCAGCGCAACCTGGTCGCCGCGCTGCGCGCCGAGGTCAATGCCGGCGCCACCTTCGCCCGTGCGCTGGCCCGGCATCCGCGCGAGTTCTCGGACATCTACACCGCCGTCATCGGCGCGGGCGAACACAGCGGCCACCTCGGCGGCGTGCTCGACCGCCTGGCCGACGACCTGGAGGAACGCCAGGCGCTCAAGGCCAAGCTGATCGGCGCGGCGCTCTACCCCGCCATCGTGACGCTGGTGGCGATTGGGATCGTGCTGTTCCTGGTGGCCTATGTGGTGCCCCAGGTCGCCAATGTGTTCGCGGGAACCAAGCGCGCCCTGCCGTTCCTGACCGTGGCCATGCTGGCGCTCAGCGACCTGGTTCGCAGCTACGGCTGGGCCCTGTTGCTCGCCATCGTTGCGGTCGCTGTCGGGGGCCGCCTGGCGCTGAGAAACGCCCGGGTCCGCGAAAAATTCGACGCCGCCTGGCTCACGCTGCCGCTGGTGGGCCGCTTGGCGCGCGGCTACAACGCGGCGCGCTTTGCCAGCACGCTGGCCATGCTGGCCGGCGCGGGTGTGCCCATCCTCAAGGCGCTGCAGGCGGCGGCCGAAACGCTCTCCAACCGGGCCATGCGCGCCGACGCGCTCGATGCGCTGGTGCTGGTGCGCGAAGGCGCGCCGCTGGCCTCGGCGCTGGCGCAGAAAAAACGCTTCCCAGGCCTGCTGGGCATGTTCGCGCGACTGGGCGAGCAGACCGGCCAGCTGCCGGTGATGCTGCAGCGCGCAGCCGTCCAACTCTCCACCGAAGTGCAGCGCCGCGCCATGGCGCTGGCGACCATCCTGGAGCCGCTGCTGATCGTGGCCATGGGCGCCGTCGTGATGCTGATCGTGCTGGCCGTGCTGCTACCGATCATCCAGCTCAACCAGTTCGTGAAATGAGCCCGCCCCCAGCGCGGGCCCCGCTCAGCGGGTGCGCCGCTTCGGGATCTCGGCCGGCGTGCGGGTGGTGTTGGGGTAACGGTTCTCGCCTTCGTCGAAGCGGTACTTGGGATCCTGGATGTTGATCTCGACCTCCAGCAGGTAGTTGCCCTCGGGCACACCGGTCACGTCGATCCACTGGCCCGGCAGCTGCTTGTAGTACCAGTCGCCCCAGCCGCTGGTGATGCCCTGGTAGCCACAGTGGTAGCCATTGCTCGGATGGTCGGTGTACTTGAACGAGTCCTCGAAGCAGAAGCCCTGCTTGCGCCCCACCTGGGCGGCGTTGCCATCCTGGTAGAGCAGCCGGTATTCGGAGAAGCCGGCCAAGTGGTAATGGCCATGGCAGGGATCGAAATAGAAGGCGCCCGCGTAGGGATTGGCCGGGTCGGACCGGTCGCCGACCACCAGGTCGCCGCCGCCCGCGTTGACGATCACCACGTCGAAGACCATGAGCCGCCGCCAGCCGTAGCCGCCAACCGCCCCCTCTTCGTAGGCACAGCGGTCGGACGCATTGGCTGGGTCGAAATAGCGGTCGATCACATTGAGCTGTGATTTCAGGCGGATCGGGTCCACCGTCAGGTCCGGCTTGCCGCCGTTGTCATAGACCGAGATTTCGTAGCGGTTGTCGAGCGCGTTACGCGCCGCATGGGCCGCCGGTGGCGCCAGACAGCCGGCCAGCGCCAGCGCCGCCAGCAGAGCCCGGCCGACGCCCTTGCCAAAACCGCCCGCCAGGGCCAGAAAACCATGCCGCAGATCGGTGTTCATGCCTGCATCCTTTCTTCTTCGGTGAACGATGGGGGGCGCGAAGCCCCGGTGAAGATTAGTCGCCCGCACGGGTCTGGGCAAATCCGCTCACAAAAGGCTTAGGATCACGCCATGTCACCATCCCTGGAAGGCCAGCTCGTCGTCGCCATCTCCTCGCGCGCGCTGTTCGATTTCGAAGAGGAGAACGAGGTCTTCGAGCAGGGAGACGACCGCGCCTACATGAAACTGCAGCTCGATCGGCTGGAGCAACCGGCCCGGCCCGGCGTGGCGTTCTCGCTGGTGCGCAAGCTGCTGGCCTTCAACGACAGCGGCGCGCAGCGTGTCGAGGTGGTGATCCTCTCGCGCAACGATCCGGTTTCGGGCATGCGCGTGTTCCGCTCGGCCCAGCACTACGGCCTGCCGATCCAGCGCGGCAGCTTCACGCGCGGCCAGCCGCCCTGGCGCTACCTCAAGCCGCTCAATGCCAACCTGTTCCTTTCCGCGCACCTGAGCGACGTGCGCGCCGCGCTCGACGCGGGCGTGCCCGCCGCGCAGGTGTACCCGCTGTCGGCCCACGCGAGCGAGGAACACCCGCATGAAGTGCGCATCGCCTTCGACGGCGACGCCGTGCTGTTCAGCGACGAGGCCGAGCGCGTGTTCCAGGCCGAAGGGCTCTCCGCCTTCCAGCAGCACGAGAAGGACCGGGCCAGCCAGCCCCTGTCGGCCGGTCCGTTCAAGCCGCTGCTGGCGGCGCTGCACCGGCTGCAGCAGGAGGGCACGCCGGCCATGCGCATCCGCACCGCGCTGGTCACGGCGCGCAGCGCGCCCGCGGACGAACGCGCGATCCGCACGCTGATGGACTGGCACATCGACGTGGACGAGGCGATGTTCCTCGGCG
>JAHFQI010000214.1 GCA_023259355.1 Comamonadaceae bacterium | reverse complement strand
TGCACGGCGGCAGTGGCAGCTGGACCCACTGGGTGCGCAACATCCCGACGCTGGTGGCGTATGGCCGGCAGGTCTGGGTGCCGGACCTGCCCGGCTTCGGGGACTCCGCCCTGCCGCCCGGCGGGGGCGACGCGGACGCCGTGGTGGCGCCCCTGGCCCTCGGACTGCGCGAGCTGATCGGGGCCGGGCCGCATGAGATCGTCGCGTTTTCTTTCGGATCGCTCGTGGCCGTGCTGCTTGGGGCGCAGCATCCCGACCAGGTTGCCCGGCTGCTGCTTGTGGGGCTGCCTGTGCTGCCGCTGGGCCACGGGCGCGGCGTGGCGCTGCCTTCCCTGCGGGCGGCCACCACGCCCGAAGCGCGGGCCGCCACGCACCGCGCCGGTCTGGCCGCCATCATGATCCACCAGGCCTCGCGCATCGACGACGACACCGTTGCCCTGCAAGCCCTCAACGCCGCGCGGGACCGCATGCGCGCGCGCAAGCTGGTCACGACCGACGCCTGCGCCAGTGCCGTGCGTGCGCTGCCATGCGGATTCGAATGTGTCTGGGGCAGCGAGGACGTGCTGTACCGCGGCCGCTGGGCGGAGGTTTCTGCGGCCTGCGAAGCCAGCCCCCGCTGCACACGCCTGACTTTTATCCCCGACGCTGGCCACTGGGTGCAATACGAGCAGGCGGACGGGTTCAACCCCCTATTGGCCGAATGGGCACGCCGGGCCTGACAGGCCGAAAGGCCGCGTCGTCAGGCCCGGGCGGCGTTGCCCACTGGGGTGTGCCGCAACAAGGTCGCCAGCTCCGTCGCCTGCAGCACCTGGATGCGCTGCGCATTGGCAAAGGCGCGGGCCTGGGGCGTCACGTCGCCCAGCGCCACAAAAATGCCGCCACGCGCCCCGGCCTGCCCGATGGCCGCCTGCAATTCACGCAGGGGCTCCACACCCAGGCTGGCCGCCTTCCAACGTTTGCCGCTGACCAGCGTGGTCTGCCCCGCCTTGACCAGGGCGAAGTCGGCGCCAGGGCTTTGGCGCCCCTCCAGCCGGGACACCGCATAACCCTCGCGCTGCCAGCCGTCTTCCAGCGCCGCCGAAAAATCCCGCCACGACAGGGCGCTCACCGCGTCCAACGTCTGCTGCACGCGCGCCGCACTGGGCTGGCCCCATTGCCGGCGCGCGGCGATGGCCGCGACCACCAGGAGCGGCACAGCGCCCATGGCGCCAAACAGGAACAGTTCCGCGGGCAAGGCCAGCTTGGACACCAGCGCAATGACCCCGGCCAACGCCACGCTGATCCACCACGGCGAGCGCAGCAGGACCGCGAAAAGGGACTTTTCAGCCATGCGGAATTTCATGCGTCCTCCCCGCTTTCCAGGGCTTCGGACAGTCGCCCCAGCACCAGGCGCAACTCGCGCCCACAACGCGCGGCCAGCGACTCGTCATGCGTGACCAGCACAAACGCCATGCCGTGCTCGCGCGCGAGTTGCAGCATCAGCTCGAACACGCCGTCGGCGGTGGCGCGGTCCAGGTTGCCGGTGGGTTCGTCGGCGAGCACGCAGGCGGGCCGGGTGACCAGGGCACGGGCAATCGCCACGCGCTGGCGCTCGCCGCCCGAGAGTTCGGCAGGGCGGTGGTGAATGCGGTCCTTCAGGCCGACCAGGCCCAGCATGCGTTCGGCCACCTGCGCGGCCTGCGCGCGCGGCTCGCGGCGAATCCACAGCGGCATGGCCACGTTGTCCAGTGCGCTGAACTCGGGCAGCAGGTGGTGAAACTGGTAGACAAAGCCCAGGTGCCGGTTGCGCAGCACGCCCTGCTGCGCGGGCGACAGGGCCGACAGGTCCTGGCCCTGAAGCTGCACACGGCCGCTGGTCGGCGCATCGAGCCCGCCCAGCAGGTGCAGCAGCGTGCTCTTGCCGGAGCCCGAGGCGCCGACGATGGCCAGCGTCTCGCCCGCATGCACCTGCAGGTCAACCCCCTTGAGCACGGTCACGTCGAGGCGGCCTTCGGTGAAACGCTTGGTCAGGCCGCTGGCCTGAAGCACAACGTCATTCATGGGCCGATCGGCACCGGGCCGCCCCAAGCCGATGGGGGCGCCCTCGGGGAGCAGCGCGGGACGCGAAGCGACAAGCGCGGGGGCCACATTACTCATAACGCAGGGCCTCCGCCGGGTTCACCCGGCTGGCGCGCCAGCTGGGGTAGATCGTGGCAAGGAACGCCAGAATCAGCGAAATCACCGCGATCGGCATGATGTCGCTGCGCTGCGGGTCGCTGGGCATGCGGCTGATCAGGTAGATCTCCTTGGGCAGGAAGCTCGCGTGCAGCAACTGCTCCAGCGCCGGCACGATCACGTCGATGTTGAACGCCACGCCCAAGCCCAGCAGCAGGCCGGCCAGCGTGCCGATCACGCCGACCATGGCGCCCTGCACCACGAACACACCCATGATGCTGCGCGGGCTCGCGCCCAGGGTGCGCAGGATGGCGATGTCGGCGCGCTTGTCGGTCACGGTCATGACCAGGGTGGACACGAGGTTGAACGCCGCCACCGCGACGATCAGCGTGAGGATGATGAACATCATGCGTTTTTCGAGCTGGACGGCGGCAAACCAGGTGCGGTTCTGGCGCGTCCAGTCGCGGATCAGCAGGTCGCCGCTCAGGGTTCCCGCCAGCTGCCCGGCCACCTCGCGCGCCTGGTGCAGGTCGCGGATCTTCAGGCGCACGCCCGTGGGCCCTTCGAGCCGGAAGATCTTTGCCGCGTCGGCCTCGTGCAGCATCACCAGCGCCGAGTCGTATTCGTAATGCCCGGAGTTGAAGGTGCCCACCACGGTCATCTGTTTCAGGCGCGGCACCACGCCGGCCGGCGTCACCTGGCCGCTGGGCGCGATCAGCGTCACCGGGTCGCCCTCGCGCACCCCGAGGCTGTGCGCCAGATCGGCGCCCAGCACCACGCCGAACTCGCCGGGCACCAGGCGCTTGAGGCCGGTGTTCCGCAGTTCCACGGCCAGGTCGGTCACGCCCGGCTCCAGCGCCGGGTCGATGCCGCGCACCAGCGCGCCCTTCATGTCTTCGCCACGCGCCAGCAGGGCCTGGGCCGCGATGAACGGCGCCGCGCCGATGACATTGGGGTTCTGCCGCGCTTCGTGCAGCGTTTTCTCGGGATCGGGCAGCGCCGCGCCGCCGGGCGCCAGGATCTCGATGTGCGAGACCACGCCCAGCATGCGGTCGCGCACCTCTTTCTGGAAGCCGTTCATCACCGACAGAACAATGATCAGCGCCGCCACGCCCAGCGCGATGCCCAGCATGGACACGCCCGAGATGAAGGAAATGAAGCCGTTGCGCCGCGTGGCGCGGCCAGCGCGGGTGTAGCGCCAGCCCAGGATCAGTTCGTAGGGGATTTGCATCGGCCGGTGGGGTGTGGAAACAGGGGGCATTGTGGCATCCCGGACAATACCTGCATGTCCGTTCCCTCTCCCGCGCTGTCGCCGCCATCCCATTTGCTGATTCCCTATGCGGCCAGCGGCTCCCCGGCCAGCCGCAGCGCGCTCCGGGCGCTGCAGTTGCCGAATCTGGCGCGACTGCTGTCGCGCCTCAAACCCGGCCTGAACGACACCGACCCCGACGACGAGGCCCACCCGCTGGCGATGCCCCACGAGCGGGCGCTGGCGCGGGCGCTGGGCGTGACGGCGCCACCCGGCCATGCGCCCTGGGCCGCGCTCGAGCGGCTGGCGTCGGGCGGCCAGTCCAGCAACGAAGCATGGGCCTGGATCGCCCCCTGCCACTGCCAGGTGGGCATGGACAGCGTCACGCTGCACAACCCGTCCGCGCTGCAGCTCGCCGAGGCCGACTCCCGCGCGCTGATGGAGGCCATGGCGCCGTATTTCAGCGAGGACGGCATCACGCTGGCCTTCGACACCCCGGGCCGCTGGCTGGCGCGCGGTGAGGTGTTCCGGGACCTGGCCACGGCCTCGCTGGACCGCGTGATCGGCCAGAACGTGAACGCCTGGATGACGGCGAGCAAACAGGCGAAGCCGCTGCGCCGGCTGCAAAGCGAGATGCAGATGCTGCTCTACACCCACCCGGTCAACGACGCCCGCCTGGCGCGCGGCCTGCCGGCGGTCAACACCTTCTGGGTCAGCGGCGCCGGCGCCCTGCCCGAAGGCCGGCCCTCACTGCTTCCCTCTCCCGGCGAGGGAAGGAAAAATGTGATCATGCCCACCACGCTGCGCGAAGCCGCGCTGCGCGAGGACTGGCCCGTCTGGACCCAGGCCTGGCAGCAGATCGACGCCACCGACTGCGCCCGGCTGCTCGCCACGCTCGCGCAGACCGGCCACGCCACCCTGACGCTGTGCAGCGAGCGCAGCGCCCACACCTTTGAAGCCATGCCACCCAGCCTGCTTTCGCGCGTCAGCGGCCTGTTCCAACGCACCACCCCCACCGCCGTGCTGGAGGCGCTGTGAAGATCGTCGCGCGTGACATCCCCCCCCGCGCCGCCTGGGCACTGGAGCAGGCCGGCGTCCACCCGCTGCTGGCGCGCCTGTTCGCCGCACGCGGCGTGAGCGCCAGGGACGAACTCGACGACGGCCTGGCCCGCCTGCTGCCACCGGCCGGCCTCAAGGGCGTGGCGGAGGCCGCCGCGCTGCTGGCCAACGCCATCGCCGCCGACCGCAAGCTCTGCATCGTGGCCGACTACGACTGCGACGGCGCCACCGCCTGCGCCGTCGGCCTGCGCGGCCTGCGGCTGCTGGGCGCGCGGCACGTGGGCTACATCGTCCCCGACCGCGTGGTGGACGGCTACGGCCTCACGCCGCCAATCGCCCGGCGCGTGAAGGACAGCGGCGCCGACGTGCTGATCACCGTGGACAACGGCATCGCCAGCGTCACCGGCGTGGCCGAGGCGCGTGCGCTGGGCCTTTCTGTGCTGGTGACCGACCACCACCTGCCCGGCACCGAGTTGCCCGAGGCCGATGTCATCGTCAACCCCAACCAGCCCGGCTGCGGTTTCGAGAGCAAGCACATCGCCGGCGTCGGCGTGATGTTCTACGTGCTGCTGGCACTGCGGGCCGAACTGCGCGCGCGTGGCGCTTTCGATGCCGCCAGCCAACCGAAACTCGACACCCTGCTGCCCCTGGTCGCCCTCGGCACGGTGGCCGACGTGGTCAAGCTCGACGCCAACAACC
>JAHFQI010000213.1 GCA_023259355.1 Comamonadaceae bacterium | reverse complement strand
GACGCAGTCCACCTATGACGGCGTGCTCTACAACACTGAAACGATCAAGGGCCTGCTCGACGGCTACGTGGACAACCTGCACTTCGACGAGGCCTGGCTGCCGCACGCGGCGTTCCACCCGTTTTACGGCAGTTACCACGCGATGGGCAAGAAGCGCGCGCGCCCGAAGAGCGCCGTGGTGTATTCGACCCAGTCTATCCACAAATTGCTGGCCGGCATCAGCCAGGCCAGCCAGGTGCTGGTGCAGGACTCGCAGACCACCAAGCTGGACCGCCACATCTTCAACGAAGCCTACCTGATGCACACCAGCACCAGCCCGCAGTACAGCATCATTGCCAGCTGCGACGTGGCCGCCGCCATGATGGAGCCGCCCGGCGGCACGGCGCTGGTGGAGGAAAGCATCGCCGAAGCGCTGGATTTCCGGCGCGCCATGCGCAAGATCGACGACGAATACGGCGACGACTGGTGGTTCAAGGTCTGGGGCCCCGAAAAGCTGGTGGACGAAGGCATCGGCCGCGCCGAGGACTGGGTGCTGCGCAGCGATGCCCGCAACCGCAAGCAGGGCAGCAAGTGGCACGGATTTGGCGAGATCGCCGACGGCTTCAACATGCTGGACCCGATCAAGTCCACCGTGGTCACGCCCGGCCTGGACCTGAACGGCAAGTTCGCCAAGACGGGGATTCCCGCATCCATCGTGACCAAGTTCCTGGCCGAGCACGGCGTGGTGGTCGAGAAGACGGGGCTCTACAGCTTCTTCATCATGTTCACCATCGGCATCACCAAGGGCCGCTGGAACAGCATGCTCACGGCCCTGCAGCAGTTCAAGGACGACTACGCCAAGAACCAGCCGATGTGGCGCATCCTGCCCGAGTTCTGCCAGAAGTACCCGAAGTACGAAAGGATGGGGCTGGCGGATTTGTGCCAGCACATTCACCAACTCTATGCCAAATACGACATCGCGCGCCTGACGACCGAGATGTACCTGAGCGACCTGACGCCCGCCATGAAGCCGGCCGACGCCTATGCCCACATCGCGCACCGCAAGACCGAGCGGGTCGAGATCGATCACCTCGAAGGCCGCATCACCGTGGGCCTGGTCACGCCTTACCCGCCGGGCATTCCGCTGCTGATTCCCGGCGAGGTGTTCAACCGCAAGATCGTGGATTACCTCAAGTTCTCACGCGAGTTCAATGCCCAGTGCCCGGGCTTTGAGACCGATATTCACGGCCTGGTCGAGGAAGAGGGGCCGGATGGCCAACGCCACTATTACGCTGACTGCGTGAAATGATCGCGCGGGCGCCCGCCGGGCGCCCTACCAGTCTTCGCGCACCCGCAGGAAACTCGCAAATCGGGGTACGCCTTTGTCGGTGGTGCCGCGGTGGCGGTAGGTCACCCAAGCGCCGATCGCTGGCGGGTTCTCGCGCTGGGCGTCGGTGAAGCCGGTGCCCAGCCGCAGTCGCTGGCCGGTCTGCGTCTGAACCACCAGTGCGCCGAGCCGGCCGGTGTGCTTGCCGTGGCCCGGCAGGTGGGCTATGACCCGGGCCTCGGCATCGTCGTAGGGCTTGAACTTGAGCAGGTCGTCATTGCGCGCGGCGCGGTAAAGCGACGCGCCACGGTGCAGCATCACGCCTTCGCCGCCGGCTTTCACGGTCTGGCGCAGCAGTGTCTGCAAAGCGGCGTCGCTGGCCACCTTGCGCTGCGCCACCGGCTGCACCCAGGGCACAGCGAGTTGGCTCAGGAGCTGCTGATAGGCCGTGATGCGTTCGGTGAACGCGCCGCCATGGGCGGGCAGGTCGAACACCATGAAACGCATGGCGCGCCAGGCGGCATCATCAGGGCTCTGCTGGCGTACGGTGGACACGGCCTGTGAAAACCGCTCGCGTCCGGCCCACAGTTCGCCGTCCAGCGGCACGGCGGGCCAGCCGGCCGTGAACCAGGCCGGCGCGGCGATGCGTTCGCCACCGCGCGTCAGCAGCTGCTTCCCGTCCCAATAACCGCGCACCCCATCGTACTTTTCGCTGACCCAGTAGTCCGCCAGCGGTGTGACGCCGGGCCGGTACACGTTGGCCAGCATCAGTGGCGGCGCATCGCCGGCCATCGCGGGCGTTGGCGCGCTGGCGAGCCCGCCCAGCGCAGCCAGCGCCAGCAGCGAGAGAAGGCGGCGGCGGTGCGCGATCACGCCGGGGGTGTCAGATGCCGGCGCTGTCGCGCGATGCGCCCGCCGTCTGGCTGAAGCCGCCGTCCACGTAGGTGATCTCGGCCGTGACGCCGCTGGCCAGGTCGCTGAGCAGGAAGGCCGCGACATTGCCGACGTCCTCGATGGTCACGTTGCGGCGCAGCGGCGCAGCGGCGGCCACCATGCCCAGTAGCTTGCCGAAGTCCTTGATGCCGCTGGCGGCCAGGGTCTTGATCGGCCCGGCGCTGAGGCCGTTGACGCGGATTTCGCGCGGTCCCATCGACTCGGCCAGGTAACGCACGGACGCCTCCAGCGAGGCCTTGGCCAGGCCCATGGTGTTGTAGTGCGGGATGATGCGCAGCGCGCCCAGGTAGGTCATCGTCAGCAGCGACGATTTGGGATTCAGGTAGGGCAGGGCGGCCTTGGCCATGGCCGGGAAGCTGTAGGCGCTGATGTCGTGCGCCACCCGGAAAGCCTCGCGCGAGAAGCCGTCGAGGAAGTCGCCGGCAATGGCTTCGCGCGGCGCAAAGCCGATGCTGTGCACGAAGCCGTCGAAGGTGGGCCAGGTCTGCGAGAGGTCGCGGAACATCTTGTCGATCTGCTCGTCGCTGCCGACGTCGCAATCGAAGATCAGCGTCGAGTCAAATTCGGCCGCGAATTCGGTCGTGCGGTCCTTGAATCGCTCGCCGACGTAACTGAACGCCAGTTCGGCGCCCTGCTCGTGGCATGCTCGGGCAACGCCGTAGGCGATGGAACGGTTGGACAGCAAGCCGGTGATCAGCAGTTTCTTGCCAGCGAGAAAGCCGGTTTTTTGGCTCATGTAGGAATCTCCGAGAAAAATCTGTGCAGAATTGTCGCATGCGAGGTTTGCTGATTTGGCTGTTGCTCTGGGTTTGCGCCCCCGCCTGGTCGGCCCACGCCTATGCCCAGTTCGGCGACATCAAGTACCCGGCGGGTTTTTCGCACTTCGATTACGTCAACCCCGGCGCCCCCAAGGGCGGTGAAATTTCGCTGGTGCCGCCCACGCGCCTGTCCAATTTTGACAAGTACAACCCCTTCACCCTGAAGGGCAGTGCGCCGCCCGCACTGGTCGGCCTGGTGTTCGAGACGCTGCTGACCGGCACCTTCGATGAGCCCACCACCGCCTACGGTTTGCTGGCCGACGACGTGACGGTGGCGCCGGACCGGCTCTCTGCCATCTTCCGGCTGAATCCGGCAGCCCGCTTTGCCAACGGCGACCCGGTGCTCGCGGCCGATGTCAAGCACACCTTCGACCGGCTGACCGGCAAGGAGGCTGCGCCGCAGTACCGGACGATTTTTGGCGAGGTGCAGGGGGCAACGGTGCTGGGGGAGCGGACCGTGCGTTTCGACTTCAAGCGGGCCAACGCGGAACTGCCGCTGATCGTGGGCGGCCTGCCGGTGTTCAGTCGCAAGTGGGGCGTGGTGAACGGAAAGCCCAAGCCGCTGGACCAGATCGTCACCGACACACCGATCGGCAGCGGGCCGTACCGCATCGGCAAGGTCAATTTCGGCCGCGACATCACCTACGAACGCGACCCCGGCTACTGGGGCAAGGACCTCAACGTGCGGCGGGGCATGTTCAATTTCGACCGCATCACCTACAAGATCTACAAGGACAACACCGCGCAGCTGGAGGCGTTCAAGGCTGGCGAGTTCGACTACATCCAGGCGTTCATCGCCCGCGAATGGGCACGCGCCTACACCGGCAAGCCCTTCGAGTCCGGCCGGCTCATCAAGAAGGAGCTGAAGCACGGCAACGCGGGGGATTTCCAGGGCTTCCAGTTCAACACCCGGCGCGAGAAATTCCAGGATGTGCGCGTGCGCCAGGCGATCGGTCTGGCGATGGATTTCGAATGGCTCAACCGCCAGCTGTTCTACAACGCCTACACCCGCGTGCGCGGCTACTTCGTGGCCAGCGATTTCGAGGCCAAGGGCAAGCCCGGCGCGGACGAGCTGGCCTTGCTGGAGCCGCTACGCGGCCAGTTGCCTGCAGCGGTTTTCACGCAGGACGTGCCGCAGCCGCCCCTCACCAGCCTGGATCCGGCCTCCGGCATCACGCTGCGCGACAACCTGCGGCGCGCCAAGGCGCTGTTGGCCGACGCCGGCTGGACCTTCCGCGATGGCGCGCTGCGCAACGTGAAGGGCGAGCCGTTCACCATCGAATTTCTGGACAACTCAGGCTCGATGGGCCGCGTGGTGACACCGTTTGCCAAGAACCTCGAAAAACTCGGCATTGCCGTGAACTACAAGGTGATCGACTTCGCGATCCTGCAAAAGCGCATGGATGTGTTCGACTTTGAGGTGACGAGCAGCCGCACGGTGGGCAATGAAGCCCCGGGCACCGAGTTGCTGGAGCGTTTTGGCTCGAAGGCGGCGGACACCGAAGGCTCCGGCAATGTCATCGGCATCAAGAGCCCCGCCGTCGATGCGCTGCTCGACAAGATCATTTCAGCGCAGACCCGGCCCGAGTTGGTCGCGTGCGTGCGCGCCCTCGACCGCGTGCTGCGCCACGGGTATTACGTGGTACCGCACTGGTACGGCGGCGTGCACCGCATTGCCTACCGGGCCGGCCGCTTTGAGCAGCCCGCCGTGACGCCGCGTTACTACCAGCCTGAGAGCTGGATTACCAGTGTCTGGTGGGCCACGGAGTCCAACCGGCAGGCCACTCGCCAGACGGCTGGGTTGGCTGGCACAGGAACGGGGCACTGACTTGCTGGCCTACATCGTCAAGCGCCTGCTGCTCATGATTCCCACGCTGCTGGGCGTGCTGATGCTGACCTTTGTCGTCATCCAGTTTGTGCCGGGCGGGCCGGTGGAGCAGATGGTGGCGCAGCTGCAGGGGCGAGATACCGGGGGCGAGGGCGCGGCCGCCAGCGGCGCGGGCTACCGCGGCCGGCAGGGCGTGGATGCCGCGCGCATCGCGGAGATCAAGGCGCTCTATGGCTTCGACAAGCCCGCGCCAGAACGTTTCTGGCAGATGCTCAAGCAGTTCGCGCGCTTTGATCTGGGCAAGAGCTTTTTCTACCCCAA
>JAHFQI010000061.1 GCA_023259355.1 Comamonadaceae bacterium | reverse complement strand
GCCGGGGTGGCGCGCCAGCGCGTCGCCGACCTCATGGCCGTAGCCGGTGACGATGTTGATCGTGCCGGCCGGGAAGCCGACCTCAGCCGCGAGCTGGGCGACGCGAATCAGGCTCAGGCAGGCGTCCTCGGCCGGCTTGACCACGCAGACGTTGCCCGCCGCGAGTGCCCCGCCGACGCTTCGGCCGAAGATCTGCATCGGGTAGTTCCACGGAATGATGTGGCCCGTGACGCCGTGCGGCTCGCGCCAGGTCAGCACGCTGTAGCCGTCCTGGTAGGGAATGGTTTCACCGTGGAACTTGTCGGCCGCGCCGGCGTAGAACTCAAAGTAGCGCACCAGCGCCAGTGCGTCGGCACGCGCCTGCTTGGTGGGCTTGCCGCAGTCGCGCTGCTCGATGGCGGCCAGTTCCTCGGCGTGCTCGGCCACCTTGGCCGACAGGCGCATCAGCAGGCGCCCGCGCTCGGCGGCCGGGAGGCGGCCCCAGACGGCGTCGTAGCACTGGCGCGCGGCGTGCACGGCGTCGTCGATGTCCTGCGCGTTGCCGCGCTGGATCTCGTCGAAGGGCTGTCCGTCGGAGGGGTCGATCACGGGGATCGTGCGGCCGGACGAAGAGGGGACGGCCGCATTGGCGATGTGGTTGAGCTGCATGAACCGCATTTTGCGTCAAAGTTGTATGACAGCTTTGAGATGTCACTGAAATTCACAATTCACGTTTGAGCCAGAATCACGCGGTACCGTGCATGGGAATCACATGACGTCCGCCTCAAATACGACCCCCGCCGCTTCCAGTCCCCTGCGCCAGCTGCCCGCCGGCATCTGGGTGCTGGGTTTCGTGAGCCTGCTGATGGACATCTCGTCCGAGATGATTCACAGCCTGTTGCCGATGTTCATGGTCGGCACGCTGGGCGTGAGCGTGGTCGTGGTGGGGCTGATCGAAGGGCTGGCGGAGGCCACGGCGCTGACGGTGAAGGTGTTTTCCGGGGTCATCAGCGACTACTTCGGCAAGCGCAAGGCGCTGGCGGTGATCGGCTACGGCCTGGGCGCGCTGACCAAACCCCTGTTCGCGCTGGCGCCGGGCGCCGGCCTGATCTTCACGGCGCGCATGCTGGACCGCGTGGGCAAGGGCATCCGCGGCGCGCCGCGCGATGCGCTGGTGGCCGACATCGCGCCGCCCGAACTGCGCGGCGCCGCGTTCGGCCTGCGCCAGTCGCTCGACACGGTGGGTGCATTTGCCGGCCCGCTGATTGCCGTGGGGCTGATGCTGCTGTGGGCCAACGATTACCGCGCGGTGTTCGCGGTGGCCGTCATTCCGGCCGTGCTGGCGGTGGTGCTGCTGGCCTTCGGGGTGCGCGATCCGGATGGGGTGGCGGGGCAGCAGCGCATCAACCCGATTTCCCGTGCCAACCTCAAGCGCCTGTCGTCGTCTTACTGGTGGGTGGTGGGCATTGGCGCGGTGTTCACGCTGGCGCGTTTTTCGGAGGCCTTCCTCGTGCTGCGGGCCCAACAGACCGGCGTTGCCACGGCACTCGTGCCGCTGGTCATGGTGGCGATGAACATCGTCTATGCGGCGAGCGCCTACCCGTTCGGGCAGCTGTCGGACCGCATGTCGCACACACGCTTGCTGCTGTGGGGACTGGCCGTGCTGGTGGTAGCGGACCTTGTGCTGGCGGCCAGCACGCACTGGTCCGGCATGCTGGTGGGGGTGGCGCTGTGGGGCGTTCACATGGGCATGACGCAAGGCCTGCTGGCCGCGATGGTGGCCGACGTGGCACCGGCCGACCTGCGCGGCACCGCCTATGGGTTCTTCAACCTGCTCAGTGGCCTGGCGATGCTGGTGGCCAGCGTGGTGGCGGGGCTGCTTTGGCAGGGCTACGGGGCGGCGACCACGTTCGCGGCGGGCGCGGTGTTTTGCGGGCTGGCCATGGGGGGGCTACTCTGGCGCCACCGGCGGCTGAATCTCGCCTGATCTGTTCCCGCTGGTCTGGCCGCGCGGCGGGCTCAGGTTTCAATCGCAGGGCGCTCGGCCCTGCCGGATGCCCATTTGGCGCGGGCTGCGGGCAACGCCTTCATCGCCCCGGGGTTCCCGGTTCCAGGGAGGTGGCAACGATTTTGGCGCGAGCTGACTCCGAGCCCGGATCCGCGGGAATATGCAGATAAAACGAGGTCGCTTCGGTGAGCGAGGGCCGGGTGCTGACCGACAGCAGGTAGGTTGCGGGGCGCAGTTGCGCCGGCAGCTTGGCCTCCAACTGGGTCTGGCTCGATTCGGTGACCTCCAGCGCGTGCTGGCCGATGGTGACCAGCGGCGTGCTGTTGCTGCCGAAGTAGTTGCCGGTGAGCGTGAGGCGACGCTGCACAAGATCGATCTCCACGCTGTCGATCACGGGCGCGGCCGCGCTTCCCCGGCCACCCGCGCCCGCATGGGGCGCCCAGGCCAGAAGCGCGAGGGTCGTTGCAGCAAGAAAATGTTTTGGCTTGATCACGATGACTTCCCCTTTTTCAGTTGAACAGACGGACCTTGCTTGGGCCATGACGGCATGACGGAGGAGGTTCTCGCCGCTGCCACGACCTGAAGTCAACTGTGTTCTTTCCATGCAGGGCGGACCATCGGGGCGGGTCCCTGTTCAGGGGTTGGGGAAACCCTGATTTCCGGATAAGGGCTTCCCCTAGGACGGGGCGGAAAGCGCTTCAGAGGTCTTCCAGCCGCTGAATCGCAAAGCGGACCACGTCCGCGCCGCTTTTCAGTTGCAGTTTTTCCTTGAGGCTGGCGCGGTGGGCCTCGATGGTCTTGATGCTGCGGTTGAGCTTGTCGGCAATCTGGCGGGTGCCGAAGCCGAGCCCAAGCAGGTGCAGAATTTCGAACTCGCGTTCGCTCAGGCCGGCGATCGGGCTGGGGGGGCCGCCGTGGGGCGCCAGCAGCCGTTGCGACAGCCGGTTGTGCATTGCGGCACTGAGGTAGGTCTCTCCGGCCAGGACCTGGCGTACGGCCAGCAGGATATTCCCGGTCGCCTCCTTCTTCATGAGGTAGCCGTTCGCCCCGACCCGCAAGGCGCGTTCCGCGAAAATGGATTCGTCGTGCATGCTCATGGCCAGCAACGCGAGTCCGGGGTAACGGCGGCGGAGGGTCTTGATCAGCTCCAACCCCGACTCGCCATTGAGTGAGATGTCGATGATCACCAGGGCGGGATTGCCGTCCGCCACGACGGCCAGGGCCTCCTCGACGCTGCCCGCCTCGCAGCACACGTCGAGATCCTCCTGCAGATTGAGAAACCGGGCCATTCCCTCCCGCATGAGGGGATGGTCGTCCACCATCATGATTCGGGTCTTCTCCTGCTTACGATCCGTGTTGTCGTTGTTGCTCATGCTGCGCTCCCTGGTCCGGGTAAATGACCTCGATCGTGGTGCCTCTGTGGGCATTTCTTTCGATGGCGAAGGTGCCGCCGAGCAGGCTTGCGCGGTAACGCATGCTGTGCATTCCCAGGCCCTGGCCCTGCCAGATGCGCTCGGGGTCGGCGCCGATGCCGTTGTCGCTGACGCAGAGCCGGTGCCTGTCCTCGATGCGGGTCAGTTCAATCCGGAGGTGGCTGGCCTGGCTGTATTTCACGGCGTTGTTGACGGCTTCCTGGGCGACCCGGTACAGGTTGATCGCGACCAGCGGGTCGCGCACCTGCACGTCCGGACCGCAGCGGAAGACGCAGACCATTTCCTGCAGCGACCGGGTGTGGTCCGCCAGCTGCTCCAGCGCCGCTGGAAGGCCCCCGAATTCCAGTGCCGCCGGGTAGAGGCCCCGGGCCACTGAACGGGTCATGACCGTCGCCTGGTTGACCAGCTCCACGATCTGGCGCGCCGCGCCGGCCTCCGGTTGCGCCCGCTCGCAGAGCTTTTGCTGCAAGGTTGCACTCAAGAGTGCGAGGCCGGTCAGGTGCTGGCCCAGGCCATCGTGCAACTCCCGGCCTATGGCTTGCTGCTGCTCTTCGCTGACCCGGATCAGTGCGTGCTCCAGGCGCCGGCGTTCGACCATTTCCCGCCGCAGATCGGCATTGATCTCCGCGATATCCCGGGTGCGTTCCTTGACGCGGTGTTCCAGTTCCTCATGCGAGCTTTTGAGGTCCGCCTGCGCGCGGTGCTGCTCGGCAACGGAGGTGGCCAGCAGGAGGCCGGTCACGGCCACCACAACGGCGAACGCGCACCAGCGCACAAGGCTGTCCACCGGGAGATCGACGACAAACGGCCCGGTGCCCCCCGTCGTGCCCAGAATGGCCAGCAGGGAGATGACCAGCGTGACCACGCTGGCGCCCCATTGGGCAAAGCGCAGCGCCCCCCAGATCACGAAGGGGAAGACGGCGAGTGCCGCCGGATAGTTGCCCTGGCCCGCCAATTCCGGCGCGCCGAAGATTTTGTGGCTGACAAGCACGAGTGCGGCGACCAGGCACAAGGCCTCGGCGGCTTTCCGCGGCGACATCACGGGGCGGGAATGGCTGAGCCAGAGCAGCAGCGGCGGTGCCACCACGAGCACGCCCATCATGTCCCCCAGCCACCATTTCAGCCACACCGTGGCGCAATCGCCCAAGGCCACCATGCCGCCCAGCGCCAGGGTGGCCACGCCCACGGACGCGCTCAACGTGGTGCTGACGACGGCGGCCAGCACAATGAGGGCGAAAACATCCTGGCGGCGGTCCAGGGCACTGCGAAAGCGGGCCACGCGAGCCAGGAGACAGGCGCCGGCCAGGGCCTCCAGGGTGTTCCCCGTGGCAATGCCGGCCGCGGCGAGCAGCGGTATGCCGCTCCAGGCATTGGCCAGAAATGCCCCCAGCGCGACGCCAAAAGCCATCCGGTAGCCGTGGGCCACGAGCGCCGCCAGTGCGATCCCGCTCGGCGCCCAGATCAACGTGACCGTGCTGCCGACGACCGCATGCATCAGTCCCCCTATGGCCGCGGCGGCATACAGGAAGGCCACCGCCCCCGAGCGGGCGAGAAAACGGCTATCCGGTGGCTGGTATTTCATGATCCGGATTGATCCCGCTTTGTGCCGCAGGCACGACGCCACGCGGGTGGCTGGACCCGCCGGCAAACTGATCCAGCCTGACTTCTCCATGGCGTGATGCACCAGCATCGAGCGGTTTTTGCACCACAGTCGCCTGGACTTCTGGCGGGGCACTGAACGCCGGACCACCCGGCGTGGTGGGCCAGCCTCGCGCAAAGCGCGAAATCCTGGCCTGTGATGCCGGGCCAGACGGACCCGAAACATCCCTCCCCCAGAGGCGGGAGGCGGTGACTGTCAGACTGCGCGCTCGGTGTCGTGTGCTGTGCACCATGTTGGAGTACCCGCCCTTGTGTCCAGGAGGGTGATGCAAGAAATGTACCGGTGTCGTCGGCAGAAGCACCGGGTGCTGCCCGGCGGTCACGCGGCGCCTGCGCGCGGCGGGCTCAGGTTTCAATCGCCGGGCGGAGCGCTTCGTCGGGCACGAAGCGCCAGCGGCCCAGGGCGGTGGCCAGCAGCAGTGACACCAGCCCCGACAGCAGCACGACGCCCATGGCATTGTCCCAGCCATGGGCGTAGGCGCCGAAGAGGCTGGCGCGGAAGGCCTGGACCACCCAGGTGAACGGCAGCCAGTGGTGCAGGGTCTGGAACAGCCCGCCGCTGAGCTCCACGGGGATCACGCCGCCGCCCGCCGCCACCTGCAGTGTCAGCAGCAGCACCGAGAGCAGCTTGCCGGCTTCGCCGAACACACGCAGCAGCGCGAACAGCATCGCCAGGAACAGCCATGATGCCGCGGCCATCGTGAGCAGGAGATGGCCGGGCAGCGGGGTCTGCATGCCCAGGCCGAACACCAGCAGCACGAAGGCCAGCCCCGTCTGCAGCAAGATGATGGCGCCGGGAATGACGAGCTTGCCCAGGGTTTGCGCCAGCCGGGGCGCATCGGCCAGGCTGGCCGGCATCTGGCAGAGGTTGAACAGGTAGGCCGCCATGACCGCGCCGATCCACAGCGCCAGGCCCAGCATGTTGGGTGCGTAGGCACTCCCGAGGTTGGGCACCGGGGCCAGGTTCTCCAGCACCGGTTGCACCGAATCGGCCAGCCCGCGGGCGCTGCCTTCGATTTTGCCGATCGATGCCGGCAGGGAGGCGTCGAGCAGTTTCACGCCCTCCAGCACGTGGGAGGCGCCATCCGACAGGCTTTTCCCGCCCGCTGAAAAGGCGCTCAATTGCTCGTCGGTCGGCAGGCGGGCCGCCATCGTGCGCAGGCCGCCGCCGATCGCGCCCACGCCATCGGTCAGTCGGACCACGCCCGTGTCGAGCTGGGTGGCGCCCGCCGTCAGCTGGTCGCTGGCGCTGCGTGCCCGCCCCAGACCGTCGCCCAGCAGGGCGGCACCCGCCGCCAGTTCGCCCGCGCCCTTGGCCAGGTCGGCGCCGAAAAACGGGATGGCATCGCTTTGCTCCTGCATCAGGCGCGCGCCTTCAGCGAGCCGCGCGGCGCCAGCTTGAAGTTGCTCCAGTCCTCGGCCCAGTTCGCGCTGGCCGGCGGCCAGTTGCTGCGAGCCCGATTTCAGCGCCTTCAAGTCGGTCTCGGCCGGCAGGCGGGACTCGATGGCGTGCACGCCCGACGCCAGCTGGCGCAAACCGCCCGACAACTCGGCGGCCGTGCCGCTGTACTGGATGACCCCGCCCGTCAAGGCGTTGGCGCCGCCGCGCAATTGCGACACGCCGGCCTTGAGCTGCACGAGGTTTTTTTGCGAGCCGCTGCTGCTGGACAGGACCAGCGCCCAGCGCTTTTCATTGAGCGTCTCGTTGACCTGATGGCCCAGCTCGATGGCAAAGCGCCGGGCCAGACTCGCGGTTGAATAGTTGTTGCCCTCCGAGAGGATCACCCGGATCTCGCCGCCGCCCGCCACGGCGCCCGGAACGGCCTGCGCGCTGAAGTCCTTCGGGATGATGACGGCGAAAGCCAGCTCGCCGGTGCTGACGGCCCGCCGGGCGGCCTCCGCGTCCGCCATGGGGCGCCAGCCGAACATGCCCTTCGTTGTCAGCGTATCGACCAGTTCCTGGCCCACGTTGTCGTTGCGATTGCGGTACCGGATGCCCGCGTCCAGGTTGACCAGCGCTGCCGGGAGCGCGCTGGTTCGGGCGTTGGGGTCCCAGACGCTGGAGAGCGTGATCAGCAGGTAGATCGCCGGGACCAGTGAAACCGCCAGCACCGCCAGCTGGAGCATGCGGTACCGCCTGACCAGCGCCATATCGGCGAGGGCGACGCGCAACGCATTCCCGGCGAAGCTGAACATGACAAGATCCCTTGAGGCTCATCAAGTCTAGGTGGCAAACCGGCATAGGAAAAGCCCCTTGAAGAGGGGGGAGAGACGGGGTCAGTACCCTTCAAGGCGCGCCCCTCGGGGCCCTTCAGAGATGGATGCCGGGGTGGTAATCCGCGTCCGGCACGACCTGCCAGCGGCCCGCGAGCGCCGCCAGCAGCAGGGCCAGGCCGCCGGCCAGCGCGACCGTGCCCCAGGCCTGCACCCAGCCATGGTCGAAGGCGCCAAACAGGCTGGCGCGGAAGGCCTTGACCACCCAGGTGAAGGGCAGCCAGTCATGGACCGACTGGAACAGGCCGCCGCTCAATTCCACGGGGATCACCCCGCCGCCCGCGGCCAGCTGCAGGGTGAGCAGCAGCACCGCCAGCAGCTTGCTGGCTTCGCCGAACACACGCAGCAGCGCGAACAACATGGCCAGGAACACCCACGAGGCCACCGCCATGGTAAGCACCAGATTGACATACGAAGGCGCCTGCACGCCCAGGCCGAACACCAGCATCAGGAAGGCCAGCCCCGTCTGCAGCAGGGTCACGGCGGCGGGGACGATGAACTTGCCCACGATCTGCGCCGGGCGGGACGCAGTGGCGAGGCTGGCCGGCATCAGGTTGAGGTTGAACAGGTAGGCGGCCATGACCGCGCCGATCCACAGCGCAACGGCCACCATGTTGGGCGCGAAGGCGCTGCCGTTGTTGGGCACCGGGGCCAGGTTTTCGAGTTCCGGCTCGACCGAATCGGCCAGCCCGCGCGCGCTGCCCTCGATCTTGTCCACCGCGGCCGGCAGGGCGGCGTCCAGCAGCTTGATACCGTCCTGCAGGCGGGCGGCGCCGTCGGAGAGCTGCTTGCCGCCGGCGGCGAACGCATCGAGCTGCTCGTCGGCCGGCAGGCGGGCTGCCAGGGTGCGCAGGCCGCCGCCGAGCGCGCCCATGCCGTCCGCCAGGCGGGTTACGCCGGCGTCGAGCTGGGCCTGACCTTGCGCGAGCTGCTCGTTGGCGCTCCGCGCCTGGCCCAGGCCGTCGCCCAGCTGGACGGCGCCGCCAGCCAGTTCGCCCGCGCCTTTGGCGAGCCTGCCGCCGAACAGCGGCACCGACTCGCTTTGCTCCTGCATCTGGCGCGCGCCGTCGGTCAGGCGGCCGGCCCCGGTGTGCAGTTGCTCCAGGCCGCGGCCCAGGTCACGCTGGCCGGTGACCAGTTGCTGCGAGCCCGATTTCAGCGCCTTGAGGTCGGCTTCGGCCGGCAGGCGCGACTCCATGGTGCGCACGCCCGACGCCACCTGGCGGAAGCCGCCGGCCAGCTGCGTGGCCGCTGCGCTGTACTGGCCTGCGCCGTCGTTCAGGCTTCTGGCGCCCGTGCGCAATTGCGTCACGCCGGCCTTGAGTTGCTCCAGGCTCTTTTGCGAGCCGGCCGCGGTGGACAGCACCATGGCCCAGCGCTTCTCACTCAGTGTTTCATTGACCTGGTGGCCCAGCTCGACCGCGAAGCGCCGGGCAAACCCCGCGGACGAGTAATTGTTGCCCTCCGAGAGGATCACCCGCACCTTGCCGCCACCCGGGACCGCACCCGGCACCGCCTGCGCGCTGAAGTCCTTCGGGATGATGACCGCGAAAGCCAGCTCGCCGGTGCTGACGCCGCGCCGCGCGGCCTCCGCGTCGGCCATGGGGCGCCAGCCGAACAGGCCCTTGCCCATCACGGCCGCGCCAAGTTCCTTGCCCACGTTGGTCTCGTGGCCCTGGTAGCGCACGCCGGTGTCCAGGTTGACCAGCGCCGCGGGCAGCGCGCTGGTCCGGGCGTTGGGGTCCCAGACGCTGGACAGGTAGATCAAGGCATAGATCGCCGGCACCAGCGACACGGCCAGCACGGCCAGCCGGAGCCGGCCAAAGCGCCTGAGCAGTGCCAGGTCGGCTCGGGCCAGGCGCAGGGCGTTCGGGAAGAAGGTCGTCATGAAGCCATTCTTCCACGATCGACGCTCCGAGGCAGCGGGGCCGGGGATGGGGTCCGGCGGCCGGCGCCGCCACGGTTCAGCGAGAGACCAGCGCCGCCTGCCGGAAGGGCTCGACCTGCGCCTTGAGCAGCGTCACGAGCTGTTCATGGTCCTGCTCGATCTCGTGCATGGGGCCGCCCAGGCTGAGCGTCATGGGCTCATGGCCCCGCGGCACCGGCAGCAGGATGGCCAGCGCGGCGGCGCCCGGCATGGAGGTGCCCATCGACACGGCGTAGCCGTCGCGCAGGGCTTTTTCGCGGTCCCGCAGGGCGTCGTCGAAGGCCACCCGAAGCTGGGGGTCGGTTTCGAGCGCATTGGCCTTGCGCAGCAGCATTGCCACGTCTTTCTCCGCGTGGGTGGTCAGCAGCATCTTGCCGGGGGCGCTGCGGAACAGCGGGCGCAGCGAGCCGGTCTTGGCGATGAAACGGCCGCTGCGCGTGGCCTGCAGCACATGCAGGTAGCGCACGTGCACGCCTTGCTGCGTGCCGATCATCACCGTGTGGCCGCAGGCCGCCAGCACGCGCTCCATCAGGCGCAGCAGGCCCTGCTCGGTGAACAGCTGCTCCTCGATCCAGGCGGTGGCCAGCGCCAGCCGCACATTGGGCACGTACATGCCGGTGCGGGCTTCGTGGTCGAAGTAGCCCGATTCGGTCAGGCTTTTGAGCAGCACCGAGGTGCTGGACTGCGGGTAGCCGAGCGACTGGCAGATCTCCTTCACGCTGGCGGGGCGGCGCCATTCCGCGAAGAACTCCAGCAGCTCCAGCACGCGCTGGGCGGATTTGACGTTGTAGGTGGCCATTCACATGAATGATATCGAATCATGGATGTGATTTGGAGGCTGCAAACCCGCTTGGACCCTTACGCTTGCCTTCCTCATAAGGAGACAAGTCCATGCTCAACCGTCGCCAGTTTGCCGCCGCTGCCGCGTTCGCGGCCACGCCATTTCCGGGTTCCCTGCTGGCGCAGGGTCCGGTGCTCACCAAGCCTGCCCGCATCGTGGTCGGCTTCCCGCCGGGCGGCTCGGCCGACCTGATGGCGCGCGCGCTGGCGCAGCAGCTGGGCGGCTACGCCCCGTCCGTCATCGTGGAGAACAAGCCCGGCGCCGGTGGCCGGATCGCGCTGGAGGCGCTGAAGAACGCAGAGCCGGACGGCAGCACCCTGGTGGTCACGCCCTCGTCCATGGTGGCGCTGTACCCCCATGTGTACAAAAAGCTCAGCTACGACCCGCTGAGGGATTTCACGCCGGTGGCGATGATGGCCTCGTTCCCCTTCGTGCTGGTCGTCGGGCCGCTGGTGCCGGCGCAGGTGAAAACCGCGGCCGAGTTCCTTGCCTGGTGCCGGGACAACCCCCGGCTCGCGGCCTATGCCTCGCCGGGCAACGGGTCCACGCCGCACTTTGCCGGCGTGGCGCTGAGCCGGGCCAGCCAGGTGGAACTCACGCACGTGGCCTACAAGGGCGGCGCGCCGGCCATGAACGATGTGCTGGGCGGCCAGATCGCCGCCAACATGGCCGTGATCTCCAACGCCTTGCCGCTGCTGCAGACCGGCAAGCTACGCGCGCTGGCGGTCACCGGCCCGGCGCGTAGCGCGGCCCTGCCGGACGTGCCCACGCTGATGGAGGCCGGCTGGCGCGACGTGCAGGTCACCGAATGGTTTGGCGTGTTCCTGCCGGCCAGGGCGCCGGCCGAAGTGGTCCAACGGTTGAACGCGGCGGTTCGCGACGCGATCAAGACCAAAGCCGTGCAGGAGGTGCTGGCCAAGGCGTCCTTCGACGCGGCGGCGCCAGCCAGCCCGGCCGAGTTCGGCCGCATGCTCAAGGCCGAGGTGGATCGCTGGGGCGGCATCGTCAAGGCCTCCGGCTTCACGCCTGAAGACTGAACCCTTTTTCCACCGGACCCCCCATGAATGAATCCACTTCCCCCGAGGCCGGCAGCACGCCGCTGCTGGCCGTGCAGGGTGGCGTTGCCACCCTCATGCTGAACCGCCCGGCCCACCGCAACCGCCTGCACAACGACGACCTGCGCGTGCTGATGCAGCACTTTCAGGCGATCAACGGCGACCCCTCCGTCCGCGTGGTCGTGCTCACCGGCGCGGTGCTGGCCGAGCGCCCGGTGTTCTGCGCCGGCTACCACATCGGGCAGCACGGCAGCGAACATGCCGACGCCCGCTTCGAGCAGGTGGCCGACGCGCTGGAGGCGCTGCGCCCGGTGACGGTCTGCGCGCTCAACGGCAGCGTGTACGGTGGCGCGACCGACTTCGTGCTGGCCTGCGACTTCGCCATCGGCGTGGAGGGCATGGAAATGCGCATGCCCGCGGCCGCGCTGGGCATGCACTACTACCCCGGTGGCGTGGCGCGCTATGTCTCGCGCCTGGGGCTGGTGAACGCCAAGCGCGCCTTCCTGGCGGCCGAGCCGTTCACGGCGCCCGAGTTGCTGCGCATGGGTTATGTCCAGCAACTCGTGCCGGCCGGGCAGCACGCCGCCGCCGTGCGGGCCCTGGTGGACCGCGTGCTGCCGCTGGCCCCGCTGGCGCTGCAGACGCTCAAGGCCTCGCTCAACGAGGTGGCGCGCGGCGATTTCGATGCCGACCGGCTGCGCCAGCGCCAGCATGCCACCCAGGCCTCGCGCGATTTCGCCGAGGGCTGCCAGGCCTTTGCCGAACGCCGCAAGCCGGTTTTTACGGGGCAATGAGATGACCCATCACCCAACCCTCTCGCGGGTCGTTGCACCCGCGCACCGGCCGCTGGCCGGCGTGCGCGTGATCGAGTCGGCGCAGATCATGGCCGGGCCGGTCTGCGGCCTGATGCTGGCCGACCTCGGCGCCGAGGTCATCAAGATCGAAAAATTCCCCGCCGGCGACGACGCGCGGCATTACCAGAAGCCGGGCGACCCGGCCATGCCGCCCTCATTCCGCATGATCAACCGCGGCAAGCGTTCGCTGGCGCTGGACGTGCGCACGCCGGCCGGCCGCGAGGTCATGCACCGGCTGGTGCGTCAGGCCGACGTGATCACCGAGAACTTCCGCCTCGGCGTGATGGACCGCCTGGGCCTGGGCTACGAAGCCCTCGCGGCGGTCAATCCGGCGCTGATCTACTGCTCGATCAGCGGCTACGGCCGCGTCGGGCCGATGGCCGACAAAGGCGGGTTCGACCTGATCCTGCAGGCCTTCAGCGGCATCATCAGCGCCACGGGCGAGCCGGGGCGGCCGCCGGTCAAGCCGGGCGTGTCGATCGCCGACATCAACGCCGGCATCCTGGCGGCTTTCGGCATCCTCGCGGCCTACATCCACCGCCTGAAAACCGGGCAGGGCCAGCGCGTGGAGACCTCGCTGCTGCAGGCCTCGATGCAGCAGACCTACTGGCTGGCGGCCAGCTACTTTTCCAGCGGCGTCAACACGCCACCGCAGGGCACGGCCCATGCGCTGATCGCACCCTACCAGGTGTTCCAGTGCGCCGACGGCGGCATTGCCATCGGCGGCGCCAACCCGGCGGCCTGGCGCCGCATCAGCGAGGTGCTGGGCCACCCCGAATGGCAGGACGATCCGCGCTTTGCCAACCCGCAGCTGCGCGTGCAGCACCGCGCGGAACTGCAGGCGCTGATCGAGGCGGTGCTGGCCGGTGACACGGCGGCGCGCTGGTGCGAGCGCTTCGATGCCGCCGGCGTGCCGGTGGGGCCGGTGAACACGCCGGGCCAGGCGCTGGAGCACGCGCAGACCCGCGCCGTCGGCATGGTGATCGATGTGGAGGACGGGCAGGGCGGCACGGCCCGCGGGCTGGGCTCGCCCGTGACGCTCAACGGCACGGTGGCGCGCGAGGCCGTGTCCGCGGCCCCGCACATCGGCGAGCACACCGACGACGTGTTGCGCGAGTTCGGGTTCGACGAGGGCGAGATCACGCGGCTGCACGAGACGGGCACCGTGCACCAGCACCGGCCGCACGGAGCCTGAGCTTGGGACGGGCGGGTGCAGGGTGTTCCCGGGGCTGTCAAGGCCGGCGCGCGTGGCACAGTAGGGGGCAACGACGCACCCTATTGACGCCCCCCATCACGCAGCCGGCTCCATGCACGTCCAGGATCTTCCCGTCAGCGAACACCGCAGCCGCCTGCTCGAAGGCATGGCGCAATCCGTGGCCCTCAAAGGGTATGCCGAAACCACCATCGCCGACATCGTGCGCGAGGCCGGCGTTTCGCGGCGAACCTTTTACGAGCATTTCGACACCCGGGCCGACTGCCTGATCGCGCTCTACGAAGCGGCGAGCCGCAACTCGCTGCGCGTGTTGCAGGGTGCGATCGACCCCTCCCGCGACTGGCAGGTGCAGGTGGAGCAGGCGCTCGGCGCCTACCTGCAGGCCCTGGCGCGCAACCCGGTTTTGCTGCGCACGCTGTTCATCGACATCCTGGGCCTGGGCGCGCCGGGGCTGGCCGCCCGGCGGCGCGTCAACCAGGCGATCGCCGGTTTCATGCTGGAAGTGATCAATACCCGTCATGGCCCGCCGGCGCTGGAGCCGGACATGGCGATGGCCGTGGTCGGCGGCATTCACGAGCTGGTGCTGCAGGCCATCGAGCGCGGGCACGTCGATGCGCTGCCCGAACTGGCCGGCCAGGCCGCGCGGCTGGTGCGGGCGGTGGCGCACATGCAGCCCGCTTGAAACATCCGCCACGCCATCGCCACGGCGCTGGCCGGTCAAGCTGCCGCTCAGGGGGGTGAACGGGCGTCAAAGAAGTAAGATGTCATACAACTTTGTCGCTAATTCAGCTGTGCCGACACTCGGCGGCGGTGCTCAGACCGTCAGGCTCTGGCGGCTGCGCAGCCGTTCCCGGCTGTTGGACAGGTGGGTGCGCATGGCGGCGCGGGCGGCTTCGGCGTCCTGGTTGCGGATCGCGTTGTAGATGCTTTCATGCTCGCCGTGTACGCGCAACAGGTAGGCTTTGCGGCCCTCGGGCGCCTGGCTTGGCGTGTTCACCCGGGTGCGCGGAATGATCATGGTGCCCAGGTAGGTCATGAGGTCGGCGAAGTGGCGGTTGCCGGTGGCACGCGCCACTTCCATGTGGAACTGGAAGTCGCTGGGCACGGCGTCCGAATCGTCCTCGATGGACTGCTGGAACGCCTGCAGCGCGGCCGCCATGGCCTGAAGGTGGGCCTCGGTGCGGCGCTGGGCAGCCAGGCCGGCGGTCTCGGTTTCCAGGCTGATGCGCAGCTCCAGCACCGAAATCACGTCGGCCAGGGTCGCGAAATCGGCCTGGGCGATGCGGAAGTTGCCGGCCTCGGGCGGCTGGATCACAAAGGTGCCGATGCCATGCCGCGTTTCCACCAGGCCCGAGGCCTGCAGGCGGGAAATGGCCTCGCGCACCACGGTGCGGCTCACGTCGAAACGGGCCATGATTTCCGTCTCGGTGGGCAGCTTGTCGCCGGTCTTGAGCTGGCCCTCGCGGATGCTCGCCGACAGGCTGTCCACCACCTCGCTCACCAGGCCCCTGGCGCGGCGCGGCCGGGGCGCTGGGGCCGATGCGGCGACGGTCAGGGGGGCGCTTGCGGGCTTGGGCGTAGAGAGGTCGCTCATGAAAAATTTCTTTCATTCGGTGCTTGACAGCATGGGATGAAGCATACAGAATTCCTAGTCATCAGACAACATATAACTGACGTTTTGGAGATAACGATGACGATCAAGGTTCATGAAAAGCTGCTGCTCACCGGCGCCGCGGGCGGTCTGGGTCAGGCCCTTCGGGAGCGACTCAAGGCCAATTGCGACGTGTTGCGCCTGAGCGACCGGGTGGACTTTGGTGCGGCACAGCCGGGCGAAGAGGTGGTGCTGGCCGATCTGGCCGATGCCGCCGCGGTCGATGCCATGGTCGCTGGCACGCAAGCCATCGTGCACCTGGGTGGTGTCTCGGTCGAGGCGCCGTTCGCCCCGATCCTGCAGGCCAACATCCTCGGTGTCTACAACCTGTATGAAGCGGCGCGCAAGCACGGCGCCCGGCGCATCGTGTTCGCCAGCTCCAACCACGTCACGGGCTTTTACCGCCAGAGCGAAACCATCAACGCGAGCCATCCACCCCGGCCGGACGGCCTGTACGGCCTGTCCAAGGCGTTCGGCGAAGACCTGTCGCGCTTTTATTTCGACCGTTACGGCATCGAGACCGCCTGCGTGCGCATCGGATCCTCGTTCCCCGAGCCCCGTGATCGCCGCATGCTGGCCAGCTGGCTCAGCTTCGACGATCTGCACCGCCTGATCACTGCGTGCCTGACCACGCCGGTGCTGGGTCACAGCATCGTTTTCGGCATGTCGAACAACGCCGTGACCTGGTACGACAACTCGCAGGCCCGCCACATCGGCTACGTGCCCCAGGACAGCTCCGACGTGTTCCGTGAAGCCGTCTACGCCCGCACCCCCGCGCCCGATCTCAGCGACCCTGCCGTGCAGTTCCAGGGTGGCGCCTTCGTGCGCATGGGCCCGATGGAGTGAACGTGGCCGAGCGCTGCCGCATCCTTTCCGCGTCGCGCGACCAGGTGGGCGAATGCCCTGTCTGGAGCGTCGCGGAGCAGGCCCTGTACTGGGTGGACATCGAGGGCCGGCGCATCCACCGCTGGTCCTGGGCCACGCAGCAGCAGCGCAGCTGGGATGTGCCCGAACGCGTCGGCTGCATCGCGCTGACGGCACAGGGCGTGGAGCCGCGCACCCTGGTTGCGGCCATGGAGTCGGGCCTCTTCGCCGTCACGCTCGGCGAGGCGCCTGCCGCCGCCGTGCAATTGCTTGCGCCGGTCACGCACCCCATGGCGAACATGCGCTTCAACGACGGCCGCTGCGACCGGGCCGGGCGCTTCTGGGTCACCACCATGTGCATGGACATGTCGCTCGCCGCGCCGGTGGGCGGCCTGTATTGCTTTGACGGCCAGGCCCTGAGCGCTGCCCATATCGATGGCCTGATCACGCCCAACGGCCTGGCGTTCAGCCCGGACGGGCGCACCGCCTACCTGTCGGACTCGCACCCCTCGGTGCAGAAGATCTGGGCCTTCGATTTCGACACGGCCGCCGGCCGCCTTTCCAACGCGCGCGAGTTCGTGGACATGCTTCCTTTGCCGGGCCGGCCCGATGGCGCGGCGGTCGATGCGGAAGGCCACTACTGGATTTGCGGCAACGACGCGGGCCTGGTGCACCGCTTCAGTCCCACCGGGCAACTGGTCCAGTCGCTGACCGTGCCGGTGCCCAAGCCCGCGATGTGTGCCTTTGGCGGCCCCAATCTGGATGTGCTGTTCGTGACGTCCATCCAGCCGGCCAGCGCGCCGCCCCAGGTCATGCAACGCAGCGGCGCCGTGTTCGCGCTCGATGCCGGTGTGCGCGGCCTGCCCGAACCCTTGTATTCAGGCGCCTTGCCTGTTGCTTTATCACCGTTTTCCCTCAACCACAGACCGAAAGAGACAACATGAAAACTTTGCCCAAACTGATGCTGGCCCTGCTGGGCGGTTTCGCGCTCGCCGCGCACGCCACCGAGTTCCGTTCGGCCGACACCCACAACGCGGATGACTACCCCACCGTGGCGGCGGTCAAGTTCATGAGCGCGGCGCTGGAGAAGAAGAGCGGCGGCAAACACAAGATCAAGGTCTTCAACAAGGCCGCGCTCGGCAGCGAAAAGGAGACCATCGACCAGGTCAAGATCGGCGCGCTCGACCTGACGCGCGTGAACGTCGGCCCGATGAACGCCATCTGCCCGCTGACCCAGGTGCCCACGATGCCGTTCCTGTTCCGCTCGGTCGAGCACATGCGCCATTCGCTGGACGGCCCGGTCGGTGAGGAAATCTTGAAGAGCTGCGAGTCCGCCGGCTTCGTCGGCCTGGCTTTCTATGACAGCGGCGCCCGTTCGATCTACGCCAAGAAGCCGATCAAGAACGTGGCCGATGCCAAGGGCCTGAAGATCCGCGTGCAGCAGTCCGACCTGTGGGTCGCGCTGATCAGCGCCATGGGCGCCAACGCCACGCCGATGCCCTATGGCGAGGTTTACACCGGCCTCAAGACCGGCCTGATCGACGCCGCCGAGAACAACATCCCGTCGTTCGACACCGCCAAGCACGTCGAGGCCGTCAAGATCTACTCCAAGACCGAACACTCCATGGCGCCCGAGATCCTGGTGATGTCCAAGGTGGTCTGGGACAAGCTGCCCAAGGCCGAGCAGGACATGGTCCGCGCCGCCGCCAAGGAATCGGTCGTGTTCGAGCGTCAGAAGTGGGATGAGCAGGAGGCCAAGTCGCTGGCCACCGTCAAGGCCGCCGGCGCGCAGATCGTCGAAGTCGACAAGGCGTCCTTCCAGGCCGTCATGGGCCCGGTCTACGACAAGTTCATGACCACGCCCGACATGAAGCGCCTGGTGAAGGCCGTTCAGGACACGAAGTAACAGCGGCCAGCCCCGTGCCCACCCTCTCCCCCCGGGAGAGGGCAGGGCGGGGCCAGCGGAATCAAAACTATGTACACCAAGTTCTGCGTGGCGCTGTCCAAGCTCAGCCTGATTCTGGCGGTGAGCTGCCTGATCGCGGTCATCCTGTGCGTGCAGTGGCAGGTCATCGGCCGCTACATCTTCAATGACACGCCCACCTGGGCCGAAGCGCTGGCCCTGCTGCTGGTGCTGTTCGTCACCGCATTCGGCCTGGCGGTCGGCGTGCGCGATGCCGGCCACATCGGCCTGGAATCCCTGGTCGTGCTGCTGCCCGAAAAATGGCAGCACCGCATCGAAGTCCTGATTCACGTGCTCGTCGGCAGCTTCGGCGCGCTGATGGTGCATGGCGGCTGGCTCTGGGCCGCCGCCAAATGGAGCGAGAAAAAACCCATGCTGCCGGTGCCTGACGGCATCGACTACGTGCCGATCGTGATTGCCGGGGTGCTGATCGTGCTGTTTTCAATTGAACATGTGATCGCGCTGCTGCGCGGCACCGAGGTAGAGCCCACATGGAACTGACCGTACTCGCCCTGAGCTTCACGCTCTTCCTGGTGATCGGCGTGCCGGTCGCGTTCGCGATCGGCCTGTCGTCGGTCGCCACCATCATCGCCGCCGGCCTGCCGATCGCGGTGGTGTTCCAGAAGATGGTCGGCGGCATGCAGGTGTTCAGCTTCCTGGCCATTCCGTTCTTCGTCTTTGCCGGCGAGCTGATGCTCTACGGCGGCATTGCCGAGCGCATCGTGCGTTTCGCCAACAGCCTGGTCGGCCATGTGCGCGGCGGCCTGGGCATGAGCAACGTGATCGGCTGCACCTTGTTCGGCGGCGTGGCGGGCTCGCCCCTGGCCGACGTGTCGGCGATGGGCTCGGTGATGATCCCGCTGATGAAGAAGGAGGGCTACGACGCCGACTACGCCGTCAACGTCACGACGCATGCCGCGCTGGTCGGCGCGATCATGCCGACCTCGCACAACATGATCATCTTCACGCTGGCCACCTCGGGCATCGCCTCGGTCAGTGTACTGAGCCTGATCCTGGCGGGCCTGGTGCCGGCGATCATCCTGACGCTGTGCAACCTGGGCGCGGCCTACTACGTGGCGGTCAAGCGTGGCTACCCCACGCGCGGCGCCTTCCCCGGCTGGGGCGAGGTGATGCAGGCCTTCGGCGCCTCGCTGCCGGGCCTGCTGGTGGTGGTGATCATCCTTGTCGGCATCCTGTCGGGCGCGTTCACGGCGACGGAGTCGGCCTCGATCGCGGTCGCCTGGGCGCTCTTGGTGACGGTGCTGGTGTACCGCTCGCTGTCCCTGCACAACTTCCTCAAGGCCTGCACCAAGGCCTGCAAGACCACCGGCGTGGTGCTGCTCTTGATCGGGATTTCGAACGCCTTCGGCTACTTCATGGCGTTGTACGAGGTGCCGCAGATGACGGGCGAGTTGATGAAGTCGGTGAGCAGCCAGCCCTGGGTCATCTTCCTGATGATCAACGTGCTGCTGTTCATCCTGGGCACCTTCCTCGACATGGCCGCCACCATCCTGATCTGCACGCCGATCTTCATGCCGATCGCGATGCAGTTCGGCATGGACCCGGTGCAATTCGGCATCGTGATGCTGATCAACTGCGCGCTCGGCCTGAACACGCCGCCGGTGGGCTCGGTGCAGTTCGTCGGCTGCGCCATCGGCGAGATCTCCGTCGGGCAAGTGATGCGATCGATCGCGCCGTTCTACGGCGCGCTCGGCGTGTGCCTGCTGCTCGTGACCTACGTGCCCGCGTTCTCGCTGTGGCTGCCTTCACTCGTTAAATAAAAGGATCTGTTTTGAAAGTCGTTGCCGTCCGAGTCACCCCCATCGCCATCAAGGACCCCGCGCTGCTCAATGCGGCCGGCGTGCATGAGCCCTGGGGCCTGCGTTCCATCATTGAGGTCGAGGGCGCCAACGGCCAGGTCGGCCTGGGCGAAACCTACGGCGATGCGCCGGTCCTGGACCTGCTCACGCGCACCCAGGGCAGCCTGGTCGGCCTGTCCGCATTCGACCTCAACGGCCTGTGGGCGCGTGTGCTGGCCCATTCCACCCAGGGCAAGACCGCCCATGTGGAAATGGAACTGGCACCGGGTTCGCTCGGCGGCAACCTGGTCAACAGCGCGTTCTCGGCCTTCGAGGTCGCCTTCCTGGACCTGCAGGCGCGCACGCTGGGCATTCCGCTGGTGGAGCTGCTGGGCGGCGCGGTGCGCAACAAGGTCGCCTACTCGGCCTACCTGTTCTACAAGTGGGACGCCTCGGTGGACCCCGAGTACGCGCCCGACCCATACGGCGAGGCCGTGAACCCGCAGCAGATCGTCAAGCAGGCGAAGCAGATGATCGACCAGTATGGCTTCGAGAGCATCAAGCTCAAGGCCGGCGTGTTCGACCCCGAGGAGGAGGCCGACGCCATCCTGGCGCTCAAGGCGGCTTTCCCCAAGGCCCCCCTGCGCATCGACCCCAACAGCAACTGGACCATGGCCACCAGCCTGCGCATCGCCGAGAAGCTGGCCGGCAGCCTGGAGTACTACGAAGATCCCACGCCCACGCTCGAAGGCATGGCCGAGCTGCACCAGGCCACCGGCCTGCCGCTGGCGACCAACATGGTCGTCACCAACTGGGACGAGCTGCGCCGCGCGGTCAAGCTCAACTCGGTGCAGATCCTGCTGTCCGACCACCATTACTGGGGCGGCCTGCGCGCCACGCAGGCGCTGGCGCGCACCTGCCAGGCGTTCGGCCTGGGCCTGTCGATGCACTCCAACTCGCACCTGGGCATCAGCCTGATGGCGATGACGCACCTGGCGGCCTCGGTGCAGCACCTGACCTACGCCTGCGACACGCACTACCCCTGGCAGAGCGACGAAATCCTCGTCGGCGGCAAGGTGCCGATCACCGGCGGCTGCGTGCATCTGACGGACAAGCCCGGCCTGGGCGTGGAGCTGGACCGCGCCAAGCTGGCCGAGCTGCACGAGGCCTTCAAGGTCTGCCGCATCCGTACCCGCAACGACGTGGCGCAGATGCAGCGCTACCGACCCGACTGGAAGCAGGTCAAGCCGCGCTTCTGATCCTGGATACCGTTTTTCACCACCCCACCGTTACCACTTTCGAGACCCTCATCATGAATCCTCAAGAACTCAAATCCATCATGTCCAGCGGCCTGCTGTCGTTCCCGCTGACGGACTTCGACGCCAACGGCGACTTCAACGCCAAAGGCTACGCCGAACGCCTGGAATGGCTGGCCCCCTACGGCGCCAGCGCGCTGTTCGCTGCCGGCGGCACCGGTGAATTCTTCTCGCTGACCGGCGACGAATACCCCGCCATCATCAAGACCGCCGTGGACACCTGCCGCGGCAAAGTCCCCATCATCGCCGGCGCCGGCGGCCCCACC
>JAHFQI010000060.1 GCA_023259355.1 Comamonadaceae bacterium | reverse complement strand
CGGTCGGGGCAGCGTGAGCTTCGCGGAAATGAGCCGCCATCCCTACATCCTGCCCACGGTCGACGAGGGTGACCGCAACGCGCTGCGCTACTGGGGCGATGCGGGCCTCGCGCTACCGTCGGTAATCAGGACTTCGTCCATGGAGGCGCTGCGCGAGATGGTGGCGCTCAACCTGGGTCTGACCATCCTGTCAGACATGGTGTTTCGGCCCTGGTCGCTTGATGGTCGCCGCATTCACGCCATACCGGTGGACGCGCGCCTACCGGTGATGGAGGTGGGCGTGGCCTGGTCCACGGCCCGCAGTCTGAGCCCCTGCGCCGCTGCGCTGGAGCAGTTTCTGGGGCGCTCGTTCGACAGTGGCGGTCAAGCGGCCGGCACCCCATTAAATTGAACATTTATCAAATAAATGCCTACAATAAGTCCCCATAGCCAATCAAGACCAGGAGACTCCCATGCACATTGATTTGAGTAACAAGCGCGTCATCGTCACGGGCGCGTCACGTGGGATTGGCCGCGCCATCGCCCGCGCATTCGCCCAGGAAGGCGCCCGCGTGGCGGTCTGCGCCCGGACCCAGGCCGACATCGAGGTGGTCGGCGCCGAGCTGGCGGCCTCGGCGCAAGCGGTTATCGCGCGCGCCGTGGACGTCACCGACACCGCCGGCGTCAAGGCCTTTGTCGAAGAGGTTGCCACCGCTTGGGGCGGCGTTGACGTGCTCATCAACAACGCCGGGCAGGGCCGCGGCGGCAACCTGGATACGCTAACGCCCGAGCAGATCCTGGAGCACGCCAACGTGCTGCAAATGGGGCATTTCCGCTTCATCCAGGCGGTGGTGCCGCACATGCGCAAACAACGCTGGGGCCGCATTGTCGAAATCAATGCCCTGGCCGGCACGCAAATCACGCCTGACGGCATCCCATCGGTGGCCAACCGCGCGGCCTGTATCGCGATGGCCAAATCGCTGGGCATGTCACTGCCAAAAGACAACATCCTGGTCAACACCCTCAACATGGGCTGGATCGACACCGGCCAGTGGAACCGCCACTACAAGGAAATGCCCGAAGGAACGCCGCGCGAAGAGTTTGATGCCATGGTGCTCAAAGTCGTGCCGTTGGGTCGTTTTGGGAAGCCGGAGGACGTGACCGGCATGGCCCTGTTCCTGGCCAGCGAATACGCCAGTTTCATCAGCGCGGCATCGATCGACATTGCCGGCGGGATGGGCGGCCAGATCGCCTACTACCCCACGCTCAAGCGCGACTTTGGCGAGGCCATGCGGCAGCGTTATCCAGCGGCGGAACCCAAGGCCTGAGTGCCGCAACATGAGCCAAGACAACACAGGTCTGAAAGACAAAGTCGCCATCATTACCGGTGCTTCGTCGGGCATTGGTGAGGCGATTGCGCGGGAACTCAGCGCGGCGGGTGCCCGATTGGTGGTGACGGCGCGCCGCGCCGACCGTCTGACGGCGCTGTGCGCCAGCCTGCCCAGGCCCGCCGTGGCGCTGGCGGCTGACATCACCGCCCCTGAAACCGCCCAGGCGCTGCTTGACTTGGCGCGGGCCACCTATGGCCGGGCCGATATCCTGATCAACAACGCCGGCATGCTGATCAGCGGTTCGCTGGACACCATTAATCTGGACGCCGTGGCGCTCATGACGCGCACGAACTATGACGCGGTAGTGCGTTCGTCTTACGTGTTCGCGCGCGCGTTCAAGCACCAAGCCAGCGGCGCGATCATCAACATCTCCAGCGTGGGGGCCTACCTGAGTCACTCGTCCATGGGCGTGTACACCGGGCTCAAGCAAGCCCTGGAGGTCTTCACGACCGCGCTGCGCGTGGAACTCAGAGGTACTGGCGTGCGGGTGGGCTCCATGGCGCCGGGCACCACCGAAACCGAAATCTTTGACGGTCTGCGCGCCGCAGGCCAGCCGGTGAGGGCCGACCAGACCGCACCGCTAAAGCCGGCCGATGTGGCCTCGGCCGTGCGCTACATGCTGGAGCAGCCGCAGCACGCCAACATCGCGCGCATGCTGCTGGTTTCGGCGGCTGAATCGGCCTGACCGTCAGCCGCGCTTGAGTTTCGCCCGAATCTCGGGCTCCAGCAATTCCTCGGGTGTGCGAACGCTGGGGCCCAGGATGGGCCCCACCACCTCGTGGCCCCAGGTGCTGAGCTTTTCCGGGTTAAGTTCAAAACCGTCGTCGTGCCAGGGCTCCAGCTCGGTGATGGTCTCGAACGCGAATCCGCCGGGCGTGAAGTGGTAAAACGACACGTGCGGATCCTGCGTGTGCTGGCCCAGCGTCATCATCATGGGAATGGCGCGCTGCTTCACGATGTCATAGGTTTCGCCCACGTCACGCAGACTCTTCACAAAGATCCCGACGTGCTGCACCCCCATCTTGCCCGGTCCGAAGCCATAGGCAATGTCGTGGCTGGTGGCATTGTTCAGGCGTGACCGGTAAAAGGCCGTCTGGCCCTTGCCCGCACCCGGACCGTAGTATTGAAAGCCCATCAACTTGATAAAGAAATCCTGCAGCTCCGGCGGAAACTCCGGGGTGATCAACACCAGATGCCCCAGGCCACGGGCACCGGCCACGAACCCGCCGTGTGGGCGCCCCGGCGTGAACGAGCGTGGCATCCATTTTTGACCATGAAACAGCTCATGCTGGTAGCCCACCGGATCTCGAAAGCGGAACAGGCCTTTAACGCCCCGTTGTTCGCACAGCGCGGCGTCACCCACAGTGACCTCCACCCCGTGTTCGCGAAAACGGGCCATCGCGTCCTCGAACTCGATTTTTCCCTTGGCTTCCCAGCCGATATAGGCCAACCGGTCCACCTTGCCCGGATGGAAGGCAAAACGATGCCGGCGATCGTCCGTTCGAAAGTAGAGTGAATCAGGGTCTGACGCCGGTGTTTGACCGATCTGGAACCCCATGACCTGGGGACCGTATTCACGCCATTCGTCGAGCTTGGTTGTCTCAAACCCGAGATAACCGATACCAATGATGTCCATGTTGCGATGCTCCTTGTGGCGAAACAGCTATCCGCGTTCGGCTCAAGCGCCCGCAGACCGTCGGCCGAGTCAAAAATAAATCAGGCCCAGACCTGGGCCGCGAGCGATCAGGAAGACGCTTCTTCAATGGCCAGCGCTTCCGCAGGGCAGGCTGCGGCGCCCTCTCGCGCTTCTTCCTCGACACCGGCCGGCACGACCTCGGACTCGACGTACACCAAGCCGTTTTCGTCCAGCTTGTAAACCTCGGGGCACAGCTGCGCGCACAAGCCATAGCCACAGCAGCGGCTGCGGTCTACCTTGACAAGAAGAATCTTGGATTTTCCGTCGGAACTCATCGTTTGTCCTTTCTTTAACTCATGCGAAAAATGAGTAGCTCTTTTGATATGTAGGCATTATCAACAAATGTGTGCATTTTAAAATGCGGGTTCTCCCTAGGACGTGACGCCGTCGTTATCCAAACGCAGCCGATCGCGGGACCATTTCTGCTGACTCGCATCCCCCACGGAAGATCGGCCCGCGAAGAATGGGGTAATTTGAATACAGAAGGCCTGTTCCCATTTAGAATTGCACACGGAGTGGGGATCGACGTCGCTGCCTTGCGCAGCCTCTCGGCCCACCCCAGCAGCCCCCTTACCAAGCAACGGGAGATCATGGAATCTGAAGAGACCGAGTCCAATGCCGCGATGGTTGGACGCCCGGCTGCTACTCAGCCACTCGAGAAACCGTCTAATAAGCGACCCGCCAGCAGCGTGATCGTCAAGCCGGTCGTCAACACCGTGCGAATTCTGCGGTACCTCGCCCACAAAGGTGCCCCGGAACGTGCGGCCGACATCGCGCGGCATCTCGAAATCAATCCCAGCACCTGCTTTAACATTCTGCGCACCCTGGTCGCAGAGGATGTTGTCGATTTCAACCCCCTGTCCAAGACCTATGCTGCGGGACTCGGACTGGCGCGGCTGGCAGAACAGCTCGTGACGCAGGGACAGCGCGTTCAGATGGCGTTGCCGCTGATGCGCGAGATCGCCATGGAGCATGGCATCACGGTCACTTTATGGCGTCGGATGGGCAACGATCGCATCGTGCTTGTGAGTTCTGAATCCAGCCCCACGGACCTGCATATCTACATGCCTCTGGGGCAACGCCTTCCGATCCTGATGGGTGCCAGCGGCCGCCTGTTTGTCGGGCGCATGCAGCTCGCGGAGGAGGACCTGCGCGGGGAGTTCGCCAGCATCCGCTGGGCCCGTCCGCTGTCATTCGAACACTATCTGAAAGAGGTCAATCGCGCCCAACGTCTCGGCTGGGCTGTCGATGACGGCTACTTTTCAGACGGTGTGCTGACCATAGCGGCCCCTGTTTGCGACGCTACCGGGAATATCGCGTACACCGTTTCCGCAGTCATGATTCGCAGCCAGCACGGCGATACCGAACGCAGGATTCAGACCTTGGGGGAATCATTGCGTGACCTGGGTCACAGGCTCGAAGCTGTGCTGTTTTAGTGTCCCGCCGTGTTGGAATGCGAACAAATTCAGGGAAATTGTTCGGATATTGAATCGATTGCGACTGCCCGGCGAAACGGCGGGCAGCCGATGTTGTCGTACCAGACGAACTTTCCGATCTTGCGCTGGATCGGCAGAAACGCCTGAAGCCGTGACGCGGCTTTCAGTTAGCCAGCACGGCCCTGTCAGGCGCATTCAGCGTGGCAACCGGCGTTGTGGCGCCGTGGCGCTCGTGACCCTGTGCAGTCACCTTCGACATATTGCCAGCGCCGGGGGCAAACCAGGTCAGTTTCGGCAGCCCGGCCATCTGTCTTTCGACCTCGCCATCAGCGCCTCTCATTGGGGTATTCCCTCGGTTTCAAGATGAGTGCAAGGTTAATATGAACATTTCTATTGAATCTGTGCATTTTTTAAATTAGCATGTGGACTTCGGCCTCTGGTCAAGCTTCGGCTGTACCAAGGTCCAACGCCACACACACAGGAGACATGATGAAACTCGAAGACCTCATCCTCGTCAGCGTCGACGATCACGCGATCGAACCGCCAAACGCGTTTACCCGCCACATGCCCGCGAAGTACAAGGGCCGGGAACCCCGAGTCGAAAAGCACAAGGGTCGCGACGTCTGGGTGTTTGAAGAAAAAGCCACGGGCTACATGGGCCTGAACTCAGTGGTCGGTCGCCCCAAGGAGGAGTACGGCATGGAGCCCTTGGGCTACGAGCAGATGCGCCGTGGCACCTGGGACATCAAGGCTCGCGTCGACGACATGAATGCCAACGGCGTGCTCGGTTCGTTGTGCTTTCCCACCTTCCCCGGATTTGCCGGCCAGCGATTCCAGACCTACGAAGACCGCGGTGTCTCGCTGGCCGCAATCCAGGCCTACAACGACTGGCACCTGCAAGACTGGTGCAACGCCGCACCTGGCCGCTTCATTCCCCTGATGATGGTGCCCTGGTTCGACATGCAGGCGGCTGCCGCCGAAGTCGCCCGAATGGCCAGGCTGGGTGTGCATGCGGTGACCTTCTCCGACAACCCAACGGTGCACGGCTACCCGTCGATCCACAACAGCCACTGGGACCCGCTGTGGAAGGCCTGCGCCGACAATGATGTCGTCATTTGCTGCCACATCGGCACCGGCGCCAAGGCCGACCATGCTTCGGATGAATCGCCGATTGACGCGTGGATCACCTCGATGCCGATCTCCATTGCCAACTCGGCGGCCGACTGGATCTGGGCGCCCATGTGGAAGAAATTCCCGAAGCTGCGGATGGCCCTGTCCGAAGGCGGTATTGGCTGGATCCCTTACCTGCTGGAACGCGCCGACTTCACGCACAACCACCACCATGCCTGGACCAACTCGAACTTCGGTGACAAGAAGCCGAGCGACATCTTCAACCAGCACATCATCACCTGCTTCATCGAAGACGCCTTCGGTCTGAAAAACCTCGATTCGATCAATGTGGACAAGGTCTGCTGGGAATGCGACTACCCGCACTCCGATTGCACCTGGCCCGAATCGGCCGACGTGTTCTGGAAGCAGGCCCAGCACCTGAGCGACGAGGTCATCAACAAGATCACGCACTTGAACACGATGCGCGAATTCTCGTACGACCCCTTCTCCATTCTGGGGCGGGAAAACTGCACGGTTGGCGCCTTGAAGGCGCAAGCCAAGCACGTGAGCATCGAACCTGCGGTGGGCATGGGCGGCGCCGCACCACTGCGGGACGCGGAAAAGCCGGTGACCTCGGGTGACATCAACCGCATGTTTGCGGCCGCTGACGCTCAAACGGCGCTTTAACCCCTCCGCCCTGCCCTTCGACCCGTACGCTGGCAAACCATGGCCCTTGCTTCCTTTCACTACCAACGCATCCCGCCCGGGGCCGAGCCATTGCGCGCCGAGGTGCGCAGTTTCCTGGTCTCGGCCTTAAAGGACCGCAGCGCCTTGCGCCGCGCTGACTCATGGATGGGCGCCGACCCGGCATTCAGCCGGGAGCTGGGTCGCCGAGGCTGGTTGGGCATGACGTTGCCGAGCCAATACGGCGGACAGGAGGCCGGACCGTGGGCACGCTATGTGGTGATCGAAGAATTGCTGGCTGCGGGCGCACCGGTGTCAGCGCACTGGATCGCGGACCGACAGAGCGGCCCGCTGATCCTGCGCTACGGCACCGAGGAACAGCGCCAGCAGTACCTGCCCGGCATCTGCCGGGGCGAGGTCTATTTCTGCATTGGAATGAGCGAGCCAAATTCCGGTTCGGACCTGGCTTCCATCCGCAGCCGCGCCGTGCGTGACGAGACAGCCCGCGACGGCAGCTGGCGCCTCAACGGCCAGAAGGTGTGGACTACCAACGCCCATCATGCCCAGTACATGATCGCCTTGGTGCGCACCGGCGCGCCGAGCGGCGACAAGACCGCACGCCACGAAGGCATGTCGCAGTTCATCATCGACCTCAAGGCTCCCGGCGTCACCGTGCGACCGATTCGCGACCTAGCCGGTGGCGAACATTTCAATGAGGTGTACCTCGATAACGTGCGGCTGGACGCGAACACCCTGATCGGCACCGAAGGCCAGGGGTGGGAGCAGGTCACCGCCGAGCTCGCCTTCGAGCGTAGCGGCCCCGAACGATTCCTCAGCAGCATCGCCCTGCTGCACACGCTGATCGACGCCGTGGGGCGTCAGCCCGATGCACTCCAGGCCAATGCGGTGGGGCGTCTCGCCGCACGCCTGACGGTGTTGCGGCAAATGTCGTTGTCGGTCACTTCCGAGCTGGCTGGGGGCGGCAATCCGGCTTGGGCCGCCTCTTGCCTGAAAGACCTCGGCGCCGCGTTCGAGCAGGAAATTCCCGAACTGGCGCAGCAGGTGCTGGACGTCGCCCCGGCCGTCGGGGGAGGCAGCGACCATGCCCAGGTACTGGCCGCCTTGATGCAGATGGCTCCTTCGTTTTCCCTGCGTGGCGGCACGCGCGAAATCCTGCGCGGCATCATCGCGCGCGGCCTTGGACTGCGGTGAAAGCACAATCATGCGAGAACTATTTGAATCCACCATCGAGCGGCTGCTGACCGACCTCGTTAACCCCGAATTGATCCGCCGCTGTGAGGCCGGGTTTTGGCCCGCCGAACTGTGGAGTGCCATTGAAGCGTCGGGTTTTGGCGTCGCGGCGGCGCCCGAAGCCCAAGGCGGTGCCGGCGCCTCCTGGGACGATCTGTATGTGGTGGTCCGGGCCGCCGGTCGCCACAACCTGCCCCTGCCCCTGCCCGAGACTCTGCTGGCCAACTGGCTGCTGGGCCGCTGCGGGTTGGAGGCGCGCAATGAAGCCCTGGGCATTGCCATGCGCGGCACGCTGACGTTGGTCGACCAGCGCGTCAGCGGGGAGTTGCTGGAAGTGCCCTGGGGTCGCGACGTTGAACACGTGATCGCGGTAGTTTCGGGCGAGCAACCATCCCTTGTGTTGCTGGCCTGCCGCGATGCAACCCTCCGTACCCAGCGCAATACCGCCGGCGAGCCTCGTGACGGGCTCAGCTTCAGCAACGCCGCGCCTGTTGCTATCGCAGCCCTGCCGGCCGACTTGGGCGCCGACGTGCTGTGGTGGGGCGGCGCGATGCTTCGCAGCGCCCAGATGGCCGGCGCGCTCGAAGCGACGCTGGATCTGAGCACCCGCTACGCTACCGAACGAGTGCAGTTCGGCAAGCCAATCAGCGCCTTCCAGGCGATCCAGCACCAACTGGCGCAAATGGCCCAGCACACCGGCAGCGCCGCGGTTAGCGCCGAGGCGGCGTTCGCCGAATCCTCAGACACCCTGGCGGCATGGCAGATCGCCGCAGGCAAAGTCTGCGGTGCCGAGGCCGCGGGCACGGTCGCCGCCATGGCCCATGCGGTGCACGGCGCCATCGGCTTTACGCACGAACACGCGCTGCAACAAGGCACACGCCGCCTGTGGGCGTGGCGCAGTGAGTTCGGCAATCTCGGCCACTGGGCCCAGCGCCTGGGCCACAGCGTGTGTCAGGGTGGCGCCGCTTCACTGTGGCCTGCGGTCACCAGTGGCCATCTCTTTGCCCTAAATTCTTCCACTCGATCCACAGCATGACCGAACAAAATCCTCCCCCTTTCTTGCTGGTCGAGCGCAACGGCGGCGTGCTGACCGCGCGCCTGAACCGCCCAGAGACCCGCAATGCCCTTACCGAACCTGGGCACATGGATGAACTGGTCAATCTGTGCCGGCAGATCCGGACCGACCACAGCATCAAGGTGCTGGTGCTGACCGGCGAAGGGAGCGCCTTTTGTGCCGGCGGTAATGTCAAGGACATGCAGCAACGCGGCGGCATTTTCGCCGGCAGTCCCTACCAGGTGCGCGACAGCTACCGCGACACGATCCAGCGCATCCCGCTCGCGCTTTATGAACTTGACGTGCCGGTGATCGCCGCCGTCAACGGCCCGGCCATCGGCGCAGGCCTCGACCTGGCCTGCATGTGCGACATCCGCATCGCCAGCGAAAAGGCCCTGTTTGCCGAAAGTTTCGTCAAGGTCGGCATCGTGCCGGGTGACGGCGGCGCCTGGCTGCTGCCACGCGTGATTGGCATGCCCAAGGCCAGCCTGCTGGCCTTCACCGGCGACACCATCGATGCGGCCAAGGCGCTCGCCTGGGGGCTGGTGGCCGAAGTGGTCCCGGCCGATCAGCTGCAGGCTCAGGCTCAGGCGCTGGCCCAGCGCATCGCGGCCAACCCCTCGCACGCGCTGCGTTTGACCAAACGCCTGCTGCGCGAAGGCCAGCATGTGCGGTTGGACACCTTGCTTGAACTCTCGGCCGCCTACCAGGCACTGGCCCACCACACCGATGACCATCTCGAAGCGGTGAATGCGTTTCTGGACAAGCGCCCAGCGCAGTTCACTGGCTGTTGACCCACTCGCTAGGAAATTTTCATGCGCCCCGTATTCCGCGAAGACCACGAACAGTTCCGTGAACAGGCCCGCCGCTTCATCGAGCGCGAGATCGTTCCCCACCTACACACTTGGGAGGCCGAGGGCATCGTGCCCAAGAGCATCTGGCTCAAGGCCGGTGAAACCGGCCTGCTGTGCTCCACCGTGCCCGAGGCCTACGGCGGCGCTGGCGGCGACTTCGGCCACTCGGCGGTGATGATCGAAGAGCTGGCGCGGGTCAACGCCACGGCCGTCGGCTTCACCACTCACTCCGAAATCGTGGCGCCCTACATCGTGGCCTACGGCACCGAGGAACAGAAACAGCGCTGGCTGCCCAAAATGGTCAGTGGCGAGATGGTCGGCGTGATCGCGATGAGCGAGCCTGGCGTCGGCAGCGACCTGCGCAGCATGCGCACCAGCGCCACCCGTACCGCCGACGGCTACCTTGTCAACGGCCAGAAGACCTTCATCACCAACGGCGGCAACGCCGATCTCGCCGTCACGGCCACCAAGCTCGACCCGGCGGCCAAGGATCTCACGCTGATCTGTGTCGAAACCGACCGACCAGGTTTCTCCAAGGGCCGCAAGCTTGAGAAAATCGGCCTCAAGGGCCAGGACACGTCGGAGCTGTTCTTCGACAATGTGGCTGTGCCGCTGGGGAACCGGCTCGGGGAGGAAGGCCAGGGCTTCAAGTACCTGACGCACCAGCTGGCCTGGGAACGCACCATCATCGGCATTCGCGCGGCGGCCTCGATCGAATCGCTGATCGACCAGACTGTCCAGTACACCCGCGACCGCAAGGTGTTCGGCAAGACCGTGTTCGATTTCCAGAACACCAAATTCAAACTCGCCGAATGCAAGGCGCAGGCCACCATGCTGCGCGTGTTTGTCGACGACTGCCTGGCCAAGGCGATGCGCGGCGAGCTCAGTGCCGAGGTCGGTGCCATGTGCAAACTCATGGGCTCCGAGATGCAGGGCAAGATCCTCGACGAACTTCTGCAACTGCATGGTGGCTACGGTTTCATGAGCGAATACATGATCAGCCGTGCCTGGGTGGACGCCCGCGTAGCACGCATTTACGGCGGTACCAGCGAAATCATGAAAGAGATCATCAGCCGCTCGCTGTGACCTCCCCCACACCTTTCCAGGAGACCCCCATGCCCCAAATCACCTGCATCAGCGCCAATGGCAACCGCACCGAGCTGGAAGTGCCCGAAGGAACCAGCGTGATGCAAGCCGCGCTGTCCAGCGGCCTGCCCGGCCTCAACGCCGACTGCGGTGGCGCCTGTCAGTGCGCCACCTGTCACGTGTATGTGGAACAACCCTGGGCTGACCAGCTGGCCGCCATGGATGACATGGAAGACGCCATGCTCGACTGCACCGGCGAACCACGCCAGGCCAACAGCCGCCTGTCGTGCCAGCTCATGGTTACGGCCGCGATGGACGGCATGGTGGTGCGCTTGCCCGCCGTTCAGTAACAGGAGCCACGCGGCTCTGGCCGTGTCAGGCGGGCGGGCCAGTTCAGCGCCCCAACAGCAGCCTCTGCAGCTTCTCGAAATGGGTCCACGTGATGAACCCCTTGGCATTGCCGGACCGGGCCAAGTAGTTGGCATCCTGCTCGATGCGGGTGAACAGGATGGCCATGCGCCAGGTCGCAAAGATCTCGTAGTAGTGCAGATGCTCGACCTTGCGCCCGCTCACCTGCTCGTAGTGGGCCATGGTGGTAGCCATATCGGGCAGGCCCGTCATGCGGGGGAATGCCCCCTTCGCACGGCCGACACTGGTGGCCCAGTCGATGTGGGCGAACCAGCCCAGATCGGACTCCGGATCGCCGATACAGGCCATCTCCCAGTCCAGCACCGCGGCCACCTTGTGATCGCGCATGAGCATGTTACCCAGGCGCGCGTCGCCCCAGCACAGGCCGATGTGCTTCGGCGTGAAGCTGTTTGCCAACAGCCAGTCGCGGGTGGTGGCCAGGATGGGCGGCATGGGTTCGCCGTTCAGGGCGAAGATTTCGTCGTACCACGCGATCTGCCGCTCCATGAAATCCTTGCCACCACCGGGGACGCCCAGGAACGCAAGGCCCGCCTGCTGCCAGTCCACCATATGAATCCTGGCCAGGGTGTCGATGGCATCCCACCATATGCGGGCACGGTCGGCTCTGCTGGCGTCAAACAGGGGGCCCGCCACGTGGTAGGGCGGAAAGTCGCCGGGCACCCAGCCCTCCACCTTTTCCATGATGTAGAAGGGCAACCCGATCACCGACGCATCGTCTTCCATCCAGTGGACCGGCGGTACCGGCACCGCGGTGCCAGCCAGGGCCTTGAGCAGCCGGAACTGCCTGGCCATGTCGTACGCGTGCCCCGGGAAGGCGGTGAAGCCGGTGGGCGGCCAGCGAATGACCAGGCGCTTCGAGAAGGCTTCATCCCCCTGCCGCCATTGCAGGTCGAAAAAATAGGTTTCGTTGGAAATGCCAGCGCCGGGTCGTTTCAGCGGCGACAGGGCGATATGGCTGGCACCGGGCAGCTGGCGCGCCACCCAATCGGTCAGTCGGGCATGAACAGTGTCGAGATCGAAAGATGCGTGGGTCATTGTTTATACCTCCTTCACGGCGCGTATTTCGCATGCTTGCCATAGACCCCGAACTGGATCATTCCGTGGCCCACCTGGTCGCCACAGCGGCATTCCACGATGAAGGTGGGCGCTTCGGACACATCTTTCATTTGCGTCGGTTCCGAGATGTCGAACCGTTCGCCGTCGATCCAGTCGGGGCCCATCCAGCGGCCGAGCCGAAAGCCCTTGTACGGCCAGTAGCCGGCGGCTTGCAGGTAGATGATGGCGATGGGGCGAATGTCGATGTCGCGCCGGCCACCGTCTTCGGCCACACAGGAGATCCGGCCCCCCTGCAGCAGTTTGGTGCCGGGAACCAGCTGGAAGTCGTGGGCCTCGCGCACCAGGCGTATTTCAGGGCGCGGGTCGCCATGGGCGTGAACAATGCCGCCAGTGAAATGCAGCACCTCGGCGTTGTGGTCTTCGCGCAGGCTCGAGCAGACAGACCAGTCGTCAAACTGGAAGATGTGCCAGTCGCCCAGAAAGCCCTGCTGGCGCTGCGGCGGCTGAAAGCCCTGGGCCTCGGTGTAGAGGTTGTGTTGCCAGCGCACGCCCCAGGAGTGATCGCGATGGGTCAGCCAGGAGTTGGGCTGGATGTCGTAGGTTTTGCCGTCCACCTTCACCCAGCCCTTGGCCCGGCCCGTCTGCGCGTAGCGCGAGATGTTTTCGGTCAGGCGACCTCGGCTGCGGGCAAACTGGGGCGACTCTTCTTGGGGGGGCATATGGGACTGGAACTCGACTTCCCAGCTCATGCCGTAGGCGTTTTCCTCCAACTGCCAGTGAAGGGTTTTCATGCCTTCCACCACGTTGTAGGACAACGGCCCAACCTTCACTTCATCGGTGCGCGGACGCAACTCACGCGATGCGCGGATGTTGTACTGGGTCCGGTTGTCGATGGCCAGAAGGCCCGAAGCGTCCATCACGTTGCGGTTCGGGGACAAGCCAAAATGCGAACTCAGGAAGAACTTGCCCGATATATCGTGGGCGCAGATCCAGACGTTTTCGCGCCAGTTGTCGCCACTGTCCACCACGTGGTCAAACGTTGTGGGGGTCTGGTGGCAAAGCATTTCATCGTATCTGCTGAGCATGTGTGTGTCTCCTCTTTCGGTCGGTGGCATGTGCGCGGCGACCCGCGGGGGCGAGTCGATCCGCGTTGGAGCTTAGTGAGAAGTCGGCCCGGTGTGCGAAGCTTCGTTTGACGCGAGGTCAAACCCCGCCCATGACCCTGGAAGCGATCACCATGCCAACACCCCCGCACGACAGCGAATCACCCACCTCGCCCTCCAGAAAGCGGGCGACGCTGGCGCGCCTGCTCAAGGAAGCGAGGCAGGCATTTTCCGAAAGAGGCCTGGCGGGTGCACGCGTGGACGACATCGCGCGTGCGGCGGGGGTCACCAAGCAGTTGGTCTACCATTACTTCAGCAGCAAGGAAAACCTGTTCGCCAGCGTGCTTGACGAATCAGCGCAGGATGTGCTGGCCGACCTGCTGACGCTGGAACTGGACCACTTGCCTCCTACCGATGCGCTGCGCGTGCTGTTGGAGCATTCCTTCGACCGGTACCGGACCGATCCGACCCTGAGCGCCCTGGCGCAGGAAAGTTTGCGGCTGCACGAACACCAGGCGGGGCATCGAAACCGGTTTATCGTCTTGGCACCGATCCTGGTCAACTTGATGGATCGCATCCTGCGGCGCGGCGCGGCCAGTGGCGAGTTTGTGCAAGCGGTCGATGCGCGGATGTTTTGCGCAGCGTCCGGTTTGCTCACCACGGGCGGCTTCACCAGCCGCTACATCGTCTCCACACTGGCCGGGTTCGACACCACTTCGCCCGAGGGCGCAAGCGCCTGGCGTAAATACTCGGTGGACTTCGTGCTCGCCACCGTGCTGGCGGGCAAGCGCCCATCGCTGGAACGCCCACCTGTTGATCCGGCACCATGAAAAATGGACTTTTGCGTGCGCTGTCCCCCCGATGAAACAGGAAACTGCCATGATCAAACGCCCCGACCATTTCACCATCGTGACCGACCAGTTGGAGGCCACACGGGCCTTCTACGTTGACCTGCTGGGCATGCGCGAGGGCCCGAGGCCGGCGTTCCCGGTACCTGGTTTGTGGTTGTATATCGATGACCAGGCTGCCCTGCACGTGGTGGGTGTCGAGCAGATGCCGAATCCGCGCCGGGGCGTGCTCGATCACATGGCCTACTGGGCCGAGGGGTTGCGGGACACCATGGCCGCCCTGCGCTTGCGCGGCGTGAGCATGCGGCTGATCCGCTCGCCTGGCACACCCCGTACTTGGCAACTGTTCTTTGCCGACCCGAACGGCGTGGACGTCGAACTCGATTTCGCCGAAACCGAAACGCCACCCGAGGACTGGAAGGCCTTTTCAGGCCCGCTGCGCTAAATCAGGCCTTCGTAGCTGCCGCCGTCGACTTGCAGGTTTTGCCCGCTGATATAGCCCGCCTGGGCTGAGCACAGGAACGCGCAGGCATCTGCCAGTTCCCCGGGGCGGCCAAAACGCCTGGCGGCGACCGGTTTGAGCAGTTCGGCGCGGGCTTGATCGAGGGTGATCTGCTTGCGCTGGGCCAGCTGTTCGGTCAGGTAGTGGATGCGATCGGTCTCGATGCGTTCGGGCAGTAGGTTGTTGATGGTGACGTTGTCCCTGACCACCTCGTTCGACATGGCCTTCGCAAAAGCGGTCAGGCCTGCGCGCGAGGCGGTTGACAGGCCCAGCATCAATTTGGGCGACTTCACCATCGCCGAGGTGATGTTGACGATGCGCCCGAAGCGGCGTTCGCGCATGCCGGGCACCACCGCCTGAATCAGGAGAATCCCACTGAGCATATTGCCCTCGACAGCGGCCAGCCAGGTGGTGCGATCCCACCGACCGGCATCCCCGGGGGCGGGACCGCCATTGTTGGTCACCAGAATGTCGGGGGCCGGGCAAGCCGCCAGCAACGCGGCGCGACCCCCGTCGGTGCTGACATCCGCCACCACGGTGACAGGTGCCTGGCCCGACAGGGCCGTGATGTGCTCGGCAGTTTCCTGGAGCGTCTGGGCGTTACGGCCATTGATGACGACCACACAACCTTCGCGCGCCAGCGCCACCGCGCAGGCCTTGCCAAGACCTCGCGAGGACGCGCAGATGATGGCCGTGCGGCCGGCGATACCCAAGTCCATCGACGGTTATCTCCGGTCTGATTATTCGAGCTTGCCCATGCGCCGGACCACTTGTGCCAGCCGTGCTGCGTCCTGGTCCCAGAAAATGCGGAACTCGGCCGCGTCGAGATAGGCCGGACTCCCCTCTGCCTTGGCCAGCGACTGCTTGAATCCGGCATCGTCTGCGGCGAGGCGGAATGCCGCACTCAGGCGATCCGCCACATACCCGGGTGTGTCGGCTGGGACAAAAGCCCCGGTCCATGGCAGCACGTCGACATTCAACCCCATGGCGGTTGTGCTCTGTGCCGAGGGAAACTGCGGCCACCCGTCAGCGCCGATGGTGGCGAGAATGCGCAGTTTCCCGGCACGCACCTGCGCCGCGATGGCGGACCGGGGCAACATGGTGAATGCAACCTGCCCCCCGAGCAGGCCCACCATCAAGGGACCGCCGCCGGTATAGGGGACATGGTTGAATTTGAGTTTCGCCTCATGGGCGAACATTTCCACCGGCACATGCACGGTACCGTAGTTGCCTGATGAGCCGTAGCTCAGTTCACCCGGTTTTGCGCGCGCCTGCGCCATCAGGTCGGCCAGGCTCTTCAGCGGGCTCTCGGCCTTGACCACGATAGCCAGGGGATCCACGCTGACCCGGGCGATCGGCCTGAGCTGATTCAGCAGAAAGGGCGGCTTCTGATTGTTGACCAGCGCTTGCTCGGGCAGCGTTGAGAGGCTGGACAACGTGAAAAGAACCATGTAGCCATCGGGCTTGGCGCCGAGGACCGCGGAGGTCCCAATCACGCCGGCCGCGCCCGCCCGGTTCACCACGACCACGGGCTGGCCGAGCGAGCGCTCCAGCACGGGCGCGAGCAAACGCGCCACGCTGTCGGCCAGGCCGCCGGGCGGAAAAGGCACCACCAGATGGACGGCCCGGGCCGGGTAGAGCTCCTGGGCCGACAGAAAGGGCGACAGGCCACCAACGGCACCAGCCAGCAGCAGTCGGCGGCGCGACACGGCAATGGGGTGGAACACGGCGTTCATCCGTTCAGTCCCAGATCACATGCACTTCATGCGGACCGCGCAGCTGGGCACCCGTAATCCTTGGCGCGGGCATCGAAGGATCGAGCCGCACATTGGGCAGCAGGTCGAGCACCGCATTCAGCGCCACCTGCATCTCGGTCTTGGCGATGAACTGGCCGATGCACATGTGCGGTCCGAAGCCGAAGCCGAACGATGGTTTGGGTTTGCGGTCGATGTCGAACGAGTCGCCGTTCTCGAACGCGTCCTCATCGCGGTTGGCGGACATCACGATGGCCTGCACCATCGCGCCCTTCGGAATTGCCACGCCGCCGATTGCCAGGTCTTGCGCGGCCTGGCGCACTTTGAAGGTGGCCACCGGTTCGAAACGCACCGCCTCATCGATGGCCTTGCCCACGAGTGAGCGGTCATTGCGGACCCGTTCGAGCAACCCGGGTCGCTCCAGAAGTAGCACCAGCAGTGAGCCAAAAGTGCGCGTGGTGGTCTCGCCAGCCGCGGGCAACAGTGACCGCACAAATGTCGTGATTTCGTGGTCGTCGAGCTGGCGACCCTCGTACTCGGCGCGAATCAGTCGGCTGATCAGGTCCTCGCCACCCGCGCCCGCGGCACGCACCTTGACCACCGCCTCCTTGACCGCGTCGTAGAGCAACCTGGCCGCTTCCATGGCTGCGCCACGCGCCTGGGCGGCCTTCTCTGGGTCCACCTGCGGCCCCGCCAGAATTGCCAGCGCCCAGCTCGCCACCTGCTTCACGCGCTCGGGCTCGTCTTCCGGAAAGCCGATCAGCGAGTAGATCAGCCGGATCGGGAAGTGCAGCGCAAAGTCCATCAGGTCGGCGCGTTTCCTGGCCACCAGGGGCAGCAGGTATTCGTTGCGAATGATGGTGTCCATCTTCGGCTTCCACCGGTTGACCACGTCGGGCATGAAGATGGGCTGCAGCAGTGCGCGCGCGCGCCGATGCGCCTCGCCGTCCATGCCCGTGAGGATCAGGCCGTCGAAAAATGCGCCAAGCCCTTCGGCGATGAAACCGCTGGTGAAGTTGTTCGCATCGCGCAGCACAGCCATCACATCGCGGTACTTGAACACGGTGAACGTCGGGCGGTTCGCGTCGAGCCCGGCGATCGTGGGCACGCCCAGCCCCGCCATGAAGTTCTCGGCAATCACCGGCGAGTCGCGCCGCAGGGTCGCGTACAGCGCGTTGAGGTCGACATCCGCGCCGCGGTAGTTGCTCGCCACCCCTGCAAAAGCGCGTTCGAGATTGGTGGTGCTGGGGCTTGCCATGTCAGGTCTCCAAGTTGGCGCTCCATTGAGGAAAACACGCCGTTGCATTATTGAACAGAATTGTTAATTCTGCCTCATTTAACACACTGAGACAAGCGTGTAAACCGGCAAAATTACAGAGTAAACACCTATGTCATTATGACGAACGTGTCACCAAAATCCATCCTCAATTCCACTTGTTTACACCACCTGAGTGAAGCGCCATGCCCCAGACCGTCGCATCCCCCGTGCTCTCGACTGACAACCCGGTCGAGGTAGCCCGTTCACTGGCGCCCTTGCTGGCCGAGCATGCCGAGGCGGCGGAGCGCGGCGGCCGGGCAACCGACACCGCCATCGAGGCCCTGCGGGCGGCAGGCCTATTCCAGATGATGTTTCCCCGCCGCTCAGGCGGTGTCGGGCACCCGCTGATCACGCAGATCGAAACCATCGCGGCACTGGCGCATGGATGCCCCGGCACCGCCTGGGCTTTCGGGCTGCTCACGGGGGTCACGGCATCGGCCGCGTCCATGTCGCCGGAAATCAAGCGCCTGGTGTTCCGCACCGGCGACGAACTCGTGTGCAGCGTGGCCGGCCAGATCGGCACGGCACGCCCGGCCGAGGGCGGTTACGTGGTGGACGGTGCCTGGGGCTATGCCTCGGGCTGCATGCACGCCACCTGGGCGCTCAATGGCGTGCGCATCCTGGACGAAAGCGGCCAGCAGGTCGACGCCGGCTTCGCCTTCCTGCCGCTGGCAGGCCCTGACGTGGTGATTGAAGACACCTGGCACATGTCTGGCCTTAGCGCTTCGGGCAGCAACACCGTGGTGGCACGCAATGCCCTGGTGCCCCAGCCGCTGGTGCTGCGCTTCTCTCAATTGCGGGCGGCTGCGAGCCGCGCGCCCGCCGCGGCAATGGAGCCGCGCGACCGTTGGCCGGTGGAGCCGCTGTTTCCCCTGGGCGTGCTGGCGCCCATGCTGGGCGCGGCCGGCGCCATGCTCGACCTGGTCGCAGCCCACATGCCCAAACGCCCGGCGATCGGGTGGAAATACGGCAACCAGGCCGAATCGCAAACTTTCGTGGGCCAGTTCGGCGAAGCGGCGCTGGAAATCGACTCGGCCTGGCTGCACGTGCGGCGTGCCGTGGCCGCGATCGATGAAACCGCGCAGACGCGCCCGCTCAGCGGGTTTGAAAAGGCCCGGATTCAGGCCGATTGCGGCTATGCCATGCGTCAGCTGCGGCGCGCGGGCGAACGCCTGATGGAGATTGCCGGTCCCGGCGCCTTTGCACTGTCGAGCCCGCTGCAACGCCTGTGGCGCGATCTGTCGGTGGGCACGCGCCACACGGCACTCAACACCATGCTGTCGAGCGAACTGTATGGACGGGCGCTGCTGCAGCAGGAATCCAACCTGGTCCTGCTTAGCGACATCCGCCGTGCCGCCTGATTCCCATGAGCATCCAAGCTGTCCCGGCTGAGCTGCAAGGCGAAGAAAACCCCACGGCGGACCATCGCAGCCGCGTGGCGCGCGAGAAGCGCGCACGCATGCGCGAGCGCCTGATCGCCGCCACCATGGACGTTTACCGGCAAAGCACCGGTGGCCACCGCCCCGTCATCGACGACGTGATCCGCGCCGCCGATGTCTCGCGCGGCACCTTCTACAAATACTTCGACACGCTGGACGAGGTGCTGACCGAGATCGGCCGACGCACGGCCAGCGAGATGCTGATCAGTTTTGACCGCCTGTTCGGGCCGCTGGACGACGCCGCCGTGATGCTCGCTTCCGGTCCCCTGATGGCGCTGGCCCGCGCGGCGATGGACCCCGCGCACGGCACCATCATTTCGCACGCGGACCTGGTCGATCGCATCAGCGGCGACGATCCGCGGCGCCAGCTGGTCTACCGCAGCCTGAATTTCGGGCGCGAACAAGGCGTCTTCCAGTTCGAATCGATCGAGGCCGCGTTCGATCTCGTGATCGGCACCAGCGTCGAGGGCGCGCGCCGCATCTCGCGCACGGGTCAACTGGACGGCGCCTACATCCGCGAAACCGTGGCCATGGTGTTGCTCGGCCTGGGGCTGAAACGGCCCGCGGCGAACCGCGCCGTCGCGGCTGCCTGGCAACTGCTGCAGGGCGCGTCCGAACACCTGCATTGGTGGAAGCCTGTCAACCCCACCTGAATCCATCTCATTTTTCTGGAACCTGCATGAGTCAATCAACACAATACGATGCCGTCATCGTTGGCGGTGGCCACAACGGGCTGGCGTCCGCCTGCTACCTCGCGGCCGAAGGACGCAAAGTGGTCGTGGTCGAGTCGCTGGTCAAGGTCGGTGGCATGGCCTCTTCCGGCTACCTGATTCCTGAAGCGCCACAGCACCTGGTGCACCCCTGTGCGCTCGACCTAATGTCGCTGCGCGTGCATCCCATGATGCCGCAGGAACTGCAACTGGAGCGCCACGGTTTTCGCCAGACCGAGATGGACCCGGGCTACGTCTACCTGCATCCGGACGGCAGCTCGCTCGTGTTCGGCCGCAGCGCCGAGCAGACTGCCGCCGAGATCCGCCGCTTCAGCGAACACGATGCCACCGAGTTCCTCGCCCTGATGAAGCTGGTGAACACCTTCATCGACTTGGCCATCCCCATGATGCGGGTCGATCCGGCGCAGAAGAACCTGGGCGCCAAATGGCAGGCGCTGAAAGTTCTGATCAAGAACCGGCACCTCAAGCCCGAACTCATGGGCCTGATCGGCAGCCCGGCCTACACGTCCATCATGGAGCGTTTCGAGCACCCGGTCACCCAGTCGGCCCTGTGCTGCCTGCTGGGCGCGGCCGGCCCGATCACCGGCGAAGCCACCGGTGTTTACTTCGCACTGCTCGGCTTCATTCAGCGCTTCGGCCTCGGCCGCGCGGTGGGTGGCATGCAGACGCTGTCTGACGCGCTGGCTGCCCGACTGAAAGAGCTGGGGGGTGAAATCCGCCTCAACGCGCGGGTTGCCGAGATCGTGGCCCGCGATGGCCAAGCGCAGGGCGTGCGCCTGGCCAGTGGCGAGATGCTGCAGGCCCGCAGCGTGATCGCCGCTGTGCACCCCAGGGTGGCCCTGCACATGGTCACCCCCGGTGAGATTGAGCGACGGTTGTTGACCCGCGTGGATCTGGCACCGGCCAACGGCCACGGCGGCTCGCCGATGAAGATCGACATCGCACTGAAAGGCCAGGTCCGCGCCAGCCGCCACGAGGCCATGCGTCCCGACGGCCTGAGCCTGCGCAAGAGCGTGCTGCTGATCGGTACCGTGGAAGCGGTACTTGACAACTTCAAGTGCGCTGCCCGCGGTGAAGTCTCCAGACTGCCCTTTTTGTGGGCCACGGCGCCGAGTGCGGTAGACCCGACCCAGGCGCCCGAAGGCCAGGACATCGCCTACCTTTACCCGATCGCCATGCCGCTCGAGCCGCACGAAGGCTGGGACGCCATCCGCGCGCAGGTGACGCAGCAGGTGATTGACCAGACCGACAGCTACATGCCCGGCCTCAAGAGCCTGGAGATCGGCCGCCGTGCGGAGGCCGCGCCCGACTTTGCCGGCCGGCTGAACGTGCCCAACGGCTGTGTGGTGCACATCGACACCGGTGCGTCGCGCACGGGCCTGATGCGGCCGGCCTTCGGTCTGGGCGGCGACACGCTGCCGGTCAAGGGCCTGTTCTTCGGCGGCGCCGGCATCCACCCGGGCGGCGGCATCAACGGCCTGCC
>JAHFQI010000212.1 GCA_023259355.1 Comamonadaceae bacterium | reverse complement strand
AAGGTTGTACGCCGTCACGCCGTGCGCCGCGAAGTGCGCGCGGTTGCGTGCGGCTTGCCGCTTGTTGGCGCCCAGCACGTCGGCTTCGAGCTGGATCGCCCGCATCGGGCTCAATCCGGCGGGCCCACCATAATGCAGCACGCCGGTGGCCGGATCGGGGGCGTGGGCGTCGCAGCCGCAAATCGCACACATGATGTTCTCCTTCAATGCACCATCAGCTCGAGCACGCGCAAATCGGCGCCGCCGGTGGGATGGACAGGATACCCCAGGCACTGCGGGCAGGGGTCGGCCCGGCTGGCGAGGGTGACCTCGGCCGCGCAGCGCGGACACCAGGCGCGGCCGGGCGGCTCGTCGATGGTGATCTGCGCGCCGTCCAGGCAGGTGCCGGGGGCGATGGCGTCGAGCGCGAAGCGCAGCGCACTGACTTCGACGCCGGCCAGCGCGCCCGCCTCCAGACGCAGATGCGCGACACGCCGGAAATGCTCGCGTGCGGCGGCGTCTTCCACCAGGCGCAGGATGTCCCCGGCCAGGCTCAACTCATGCATGGGCCGCCTCGCCGGGGATCATCGGTGCGCCACCAGAATTTTGCGCAGCCAGCCAGCGCAGGGTCCAGGCCACGGCCAGCGCCAGGTTGGCCTGGGCCGCCTCGCTGGGTGGCTCACCGAGCTCAAAGCGCTCGCCGCGAATCGCCAGCAGGGTGCATGGCGGCGGCTCGATGCCGTGCAGGTCACGAAACACCTGCATCACGGCCTGCGGCGACATGGCATGGGTGCTCAAGCGCATAGCGCGCGCCGCCGTCAGCGCCGTCACCTCGAACGGCGCGGCGCAGTTCAGGCTGGCATCGACGAACAGCACGCATTGGCGGCCGGCCAGATCCAGCGCGTGCTCCACCTGCAACTGGAAGTCGGTCAGCAGCTCAACACCCCTCGGCGGCGTGGCGGCGAGCAGCGCGTCCAGTTGCTCAAGCAACATCGGCCCGAGCGCGTCGTCGCCGCGGCTCGGGTTGCCCCTGCCGAACACCAGCACAGGCGCCACGGGCTCGGGCTGCGGCCTCATGGCGGCGCTCCCCCGGCTGCACCCAGGTCGCGCCGCAACTCGCCGCGCTGCGACTGCACGACGCGGTCGAGCAACTCGCCCTGCGGCCCGACCAGCGCCACGTCCAGCGGCATCTGCCCCAGCGCATGGGTGGCGCAGGACAGGCAGGGGTCGTAGGCCCGGATCGCGACTTCGATGTGGTTGAGCAGGCCCTCGGTGATCTCACGGCCGTCGAAGTACTGGCGCGCGACCGAGCGCACGGCTTCGTTCATGGCCTGGTTGTTGTGGGTGGTGGCAACGATCAGGTTGCACATCGTCACCAGATCGTCGTCGCCGACGCGGTAGTGGTGGAGCAGGGTGCCGCGCGGCGCCTCGATCGCGCCGATGCCTTCTCTTTGGCGCGTGCCCGATGACATCAGCTCACCGGCCAGAATGTCCGGGTCGTCGAGCAACTCGGCGATGACTTCCATCGCGTGCAGCACCTCGATCATGCGCGCCCAGTGGTAGGCTAGCGCGGCGTGGATGGGCAAGCCCCGGCCCCAGGCCAGGAACTCGCGCCGTTGCGCTTCGGCCAGCGGGCTCGGGATGAAGTCGCAGTTCTGGATGCGCGCCAACGGCCCGACCCGATACCAGCCGAGCTGGGCCCCAAGGCTCCTCAGGTAGGGGAACTTCATGTAGGTCCAGGGTTTGACCTCCTCTTCGATCAGGTCGAGGTAGCGCTGGTCGCTGGCACCGTCCAGGATGATGCGGCCCCCCGCATCGCGAACGCGCAGCACGCCATCGAAAAGGTCCAGCGCCCCGTCGGCGCGCACCAGCGACAGCATGTTGGCCGGGACGCTGCCGAAGCTGTCATAGAGCGCGGGATTCTGCGCGTGCAACTGTTTGGCGATGTTCACCGCATCCTGCGCCCACTCGATCATCCGGGCCACGTCGCGCCGCAGCAGCGCACGGTCCTCAAAGCTCACGTGCTTGTTCATGCCGCCGGGCACCGAGCCGGTGCCATGCACGCGCTTGCCGGCGGTGGCGCGGATCACCTCCTGGCCGAACTTGCGCAGCAGCACGCCTTTTTTCGCGATGTCGGGGTGCCTCTCGGCCACGCCGACGATGTTGCGCCGGTTCAAATCAGAATCGAAGCCGAACAGCAGGTCGGGTGACGAGAGGTGAAAGAAGTGCAGCGCGTTGCTCTGCATCACCTGGCCGTAGTGCATCAAGCGGCGTATCTTGTCAGCGGAAGGGGTGGGCGTCGCCCCCACCACCAGGTCCAGCGCCTTGCAGGCCGCCAGGTGGTGCGACACCGGACAGATGCCGCACAGCCGCTGCACCATCACCGGCACTTCCCAGTAGGGCCGGCCCTCGATGAATTTCTCGAAGCCGCGGAACTCGACGATGTGCAGCCGGGCCTGCTGGACCCGGTTGTTCTCATCGAGCAGCAGCGTGACCTTGCCATGGCCCTCGACGCGCGAGACCGGATCGATCGCCACGCGGCGCAGGCCTGGCGGATTGGCAGCGGATTCGAGGTCGGCGCTCATCGGTGCCCCGGTTGCGTGAAGTGACCGGTCAATGTAGTCGCGCCGCGCGGAAAAGCCAATGGCCACGAGGATTTTCGGTCAATCATATTTTGCGCCGTATTGAATTTCTCTGTTCGCTCGAATATGGCAGAATTGGCCAGACTTTGGAATATTCCGCCACTTTATACCTACCAAGCTGCCAGACCATGACCGAAGCCGATGGCGAAATTCTCACGCTGGACGAAGTAGCTGCCTACCTGAAGGCAGGCAAAAAAACCGTCTACCGGCTGGTGCAGCAAGGCCAGATTCCTGGCTTCAAGCTGGGCGGAACCTGGCGGTTTCGCCGCACCGAGCTGGATCGCTGGATAGCGGCGCAGATTGCCGACAAGGCGCAGGACAGAACATGAGCGACCCACAGAACGATACCAACCTGGCCGCCTCCGCCAACCCCGCCGATGAGCGCCGCGCGCAACTGGCCGCGCTGATTCCCGAAGCCTTCACCGAGGGCAAGCTCGACGTGGCCGCGCTCAAACGCGTGCTGGGCGAAGCCGCCGTGGTGGAAAGCGGCGAACGCTACGCGTTGACCTGGGCGGGCAAGGCCAACGCCTACAAAGTGCTGCAAACGCCGTCTACCGCCACACTGCGGCCCGAGCGCGACAAGTCGGTGAACTTCGACGCCGCGCAGCATGTTTTCATCGAAGGCGAAAATCTCGAAGTGCTCAAGGTTTTGCAAAAGGCTTACTTCGGCAAGGTCAAGCTCATCTACATCGACCCGCCCTACAACACGGGTTCGGACAGTTTCATCTATCCCGACCGTTTTCAGGAAAGCAAGGAAGACTATCTGCGCCGTATCAACGAACTCGACGACGACGGCACCCTGATGCGCGAAGGCTTCTTCCGCAAGAACAGCAAAGAGAACGGTCACTATCACAGCAACTGGCTGTCGATGATGCTGCCGAGGCTGTACATCGCGCGCAACCTGCTGCGCGAGGATGGGGTGATTTTCGTCTCGTGCGACGACAACGAGGTGCATAACCTGCGGGGGGTGATGAACGAGGTGTTTGGAGAGGAGAATTTCGTTGCCCAATTCGTATGGAAAGCCAGACAATTTACCGATGCGCGAGCCACGACCAACGTATCGACTGACCACGAATATCTGATTGCGTACTCGCGCACGCCGGGCTTCGCTCTGCGGGGGATTGAACGCGACGAATCAAAATTCACCAACCCAGATGCAGACCCGCGTGGTGACTGGATGAGTCGCAGTATGCTGGGTTTGGCGACCAAGGATTTGCGCCCAAATCTTCACTACGACATCGTTGAACCCAACACCGGGCGTAGATTCCCTCCCAACCCTGCAACCGGCTGGCGCTATGCGCCAGAAAAAATGAAGGCGATGATTTCCGAAGGTCGTGTTCTGTTTCCGGCAAAAGACGATGGGCGTCCACGCGAAAAGAAATTCAGGCAAGAGATGCAGTCTGAGTTCATTTCGTTTCGCACCATCATCGACGGAATACATACGGCGGATGGAACGCAAGAAGTGCGCACGTTATTTGGTGCCGAAGTGTTCTCGTTCCCAAAACCCTCAGAATTGATCGCGCGAATTGCAGATCAAATTCTTGAAGACCAAGATATTTTTCTGGATTTCTTTGCAGGTTCAGCATCGAGCTTCGATGCTATCGCTCGTTTGAACGCCCGTAATGGCGTTACCCGCTATGCGATCCTGGTACAGCTACCAGAGGCCGTCATCGATGGCAGCGAAGCGGCAAAGCGTGGCTTCTCGACCATCGCAGATATTGCTCGCGAACGGATGAAAAGAGTCATCGCCAATATCGCGAATACGTCAGATTTGGCCTCTCCGGAATCGAATGTAGTGGGCTTCAAATCCTTCCTCCTCACCCCCTCCAACTTCAAGCAATGGCGCGGCGACTTCATCGACACCGCCGAGCAACTGGCCGAACAAATCCAGTTGTTCGCCAAGGGCGAGAAGGAAGACGCACAGGTCGAGGACATGCTCTATGAGCTGCTGCTGAAGTTCGGCCAGGAGCTGACGACGCCGGTCGAGACGCTGGAGGTGGCGGGCGGCACGGTGTTCGCCATTCATGACCGCCGGATGCTGTTCGTGCTGGAGTCGTTCAGCGAGGCGATGATCGACCCGCTGGTCGCTTTGAAGCCGCGCGAGATCATCGTCATCGACGGGGTGTTCAAGGACTCGGACATGCTCAAAAGCAACCTGGACTTGCAGTGCCGCGACGCGGGCATCAAGTTCACGTGTTTATGATGGGACAAGTCGATGAAACCCTCTGTTGCGCTTGATCTGAAACGCGCCGCCGTGCGCGAAGCGGCAAGCCGTTTTCACACGGTAAACCCGCGCATTTTTGGCTCGGTGCTGCATGGCGCTGACGAGGACGGCAGCGACCTCGATCTGCTGGTAGACGCGCTCCCCGGTGCGACGTTGTTTGATCTGGGCGGTTTGCAAGTCGAACTGGAAGCGCTGCTGGGTGTTCGGGTCGATGTGCTGACGCCGGGCGACCTGCCAGCGAAATTTCGCCAGCAGGTGCTGGTGGAGGCGCAGCCGGTATGAATGAGAACCGCCTGGCCGAACTATGAAGCTGCAATTCGACGCCCATCAGGACTACCAGCTCGAAGCGATTCAGGCGGTGGTGCGCCTGTTCGCGGGGCAGCCGGACGCTTCGCAAACCGCAGTGACACGGGATGACACGCTTT
>JAHFQI010000059.1 GCA_023259355.1 Comamonadaceae bacterium | reverse complement strand
GCCGCGAAAGCGGCCTGACAAAGGGCGACCGCGAGATGATCGTCACCACCACCAGCGCCGCCAACCACTGCCTCTACTGCGTGGTCGCCCATGGCGCCATCCTGCGCATCTACGAGAAGAAGCCGCTGGTGGCCGACCAGGTGGCGGTGAATTACCTGAAGGCCGACATCCCGCCGCGCCAGCGCGCCATGCTCGATTTCGCGATGAAGGTCTGCCTGCATTCGGATGAGATCGCCGACACCGACTTCGACGCGCTGCACGCGCACGGCTTCAGCGACGAGGACGCCTGGGACATCGCCGCCATCACCGCCTTCTTCGGCCTCTCCAACCGCATGGCCAGCTTCAGCGGCATGATGCCGAACCCGGAGTTCTACCTGATGGGCCGGGTGCCCAAGCCCAAGTGAGCCTACGGGCCGGAACGTCCGCTTTCCAGCCTGCCCGCCAGGCTGTCGAGTTCGTCCACCGCCTGCTGCGTCACGCTGGCGGACCAGTCGTCCTGCATCTGGCGCGGTGAGCGCAGGATCACCAGCTGGCTCTTGAAACGCGACGCGGCCAGCCGCCGGAACACCACCCGCCCCAGTGGCAGCGTGGCGAACGAAGCCGGCACGATGGCCACGCCGAGGCCGCAGCCGACCAGCGCGAGCACGTTCACGAACTGGCCGGCCTCGTGGCGGATGTCCGGGGTGAACCCGGCTTCCAGGCACAGCGCGGCCGTGCGGTCAAAGTAGTCGGCGGCCTGGTAGCGCGAGAAACTCACGAAATGCTCCTGGCTGGCGAGTTTCAGGGCCAGCGGCGCGGTATCGCCGGCCAGGGGGTTGTCCGTGGGCAGCGCCAGGCAATAGGGGTCGTCGATGGCGGCGACCACCTCGGCGGGCATGGGCCCCTCGCCCGGACGCGCCAGCCCCAGGTCGATCTCGTCGTTGCGCAGGGCCTCCAGTTGCCGCGAGGTGATCATCTCCCGGACCTCGATGCGCGCCGCCAGGCCCGAGTTGCGCACACGCTGGAGCAGTCCCGGCAGCACCGAGTGGGTCGTTGACGGCACCAGCCCCAGCCGCAGCGTCATGCGCTGGCCGGACTGCCGCTCCCGCGCGCGCACCGTCGCCTGCTGCGCACGCGCCAGGATCGCCCGCGCATCCTCCAGGAACGACGCGCCGGCCTGGGTGAGCCGGACGCCACGGGGCAGCCGCACGAACAGGCTGACACCAACCTCCTCCTCCAGCTGCCTGATCTGCGCCGACAACGCCGGCTGCGCGATGAACAGCTTCTCCGACGCCCGGCTCACGCTGCCCAGCTCCGCGACGCCGACGAAATAGCGCAAATGCCTCAGTTCCATGCCCGCTCCATCCGCAAACCCTGATGCGATATTTTATAAATATACATTCAATACAAAAACAGTCTTTTACGTATGCATCGACGGGCGCCACACTTCGCCCACTTCTTCTTCACCGAGCCTGAATCCATGAACGCATTGCGCAAAGTCAACGCCGGCCCCGGCCTCGAACTCCAGACCGTCCCGCAACCCCCGGCACCCGGCGCCGGCGAGGTGCTGCTGAAGGTGCAATCCACCGGCGTCTGCGGCACCGACCTCCACATCGACGAATGGACGCCGAGCTACCACTTCGTGAGCGCGGCGCTGCCCGTCACGGTGGGCCACGAATTCAGCGGCGAGGTCGCGGCGCAGGGCGCCGGCGTCACCGGCCTGGCACCGGGCCAGCTGGTCGCGGTCCGGCCCTCGGTGGTGTGTGGCCGGTGCGAGGCCTGTCTGGCAGGCGATCCGGACGCCTGCGTCACACGGCGCGGCATCGGCGTGATGCGCGACGGCGGGTTTGCCCCCTGGGTGGTGGTGCCGGCGCGCAACTGCGTGCCGATCCCCCCGGGCGTGGACGCCGAGGTGGCCGCGCTCACCGAACCCCTGACCGTCAGCCACGAGGCGGTGCGCACTGGCAACGTCCAGCCGGGCGACCGCGTGCTGGTGCTCGGCCCGGGCAACATCGGCCAGGGCATCGCCATCTTTGCCCGTGCCGCCGGCGCGCGCCAGGTCGTGGTGGCGGGCCATGGCGATGCGGCGCGGCTCGACGTGCTGCGCAGGATGGGTTTCAACGACCTGATCGACTTCGCCGGCACGGGCATGGAGGCCGGCCTGGCGCCCTACCTGCAGGAAGGCAAGTTCGACGTGGTGATCGAGGCCACCGGCGCCGACGCCGTGATCGCGCCGGCCCTGCGCGCCCTCAAGACCCACGGCGTGCTGGTCATCACCGGCATCCACGCCGCGCCCGTGCCCATCGACCTGACGGCCATGGTCCGCCAGCACCAGCAGATCCGCGGGTCCTACCGCGCCCCGGAGCGGGCCTGGCCGGAGGTGGCGGACTTCATGCGCGGCCATCAGGAAACGCTGCGCCACATGATCACGCACCGCGTGCCGCTGTCGCGCGCCGCCGAAGGATTCGCGCTGGCCCGCGACAAGGTTGCGACCAAGGTGATGGTGCAGCCGCAGCTGGAGGCCGCATGAGCGCCGCGCCGGGCCGCCCCAAGGCAGCTCGCACCGCAGTGCGCAGCACGAAGGTACACCCGTGACCCAGCCCGCCGCCCGGGCCTTCCTGGCCCTGTGGAACAGCATCGCCAGCGCGCCGCTGCAGCCCGAGTACGAAACCTGGCACACCTTCGAGCACGTGCCCGAGCGTGTCGGCCTGCCCGGCTTCATCGAAGCGCGGCGCTACCGCTCGCACAGCGAAGCTTCGGGGCAGCCGCCGCGCTACTTCACATGCTACTGGCTGGCGTCCGCCGAGGCGCTGAACACGCCCCGGTACCGGGACGTGTTCACCCATCCCACGCCTTGGTCGGCCCGCATGCGGACCGGGCTGCGCGACTTCTTCCGGCTGCCCTGCACGCTGTCGGGGGCGCATGGCGTTTCCACCGCAAGCCAGCTGGCGACCCTGCACCTGCGCGGCAACCCGGCCCACTTTGGCGCACAGGCGAACGCCCGGCTCTCGGCGCTGGTGGACCAGGCCGCCGTGGTCTGCGCCCACTGGGGCACGGCCGCGGCCACCGCGGAATTCCCGATTGCCAATGAGGCGGTCGCCGCCCTGCCCGCCAGCGCGGACACGGACTTTGTCGTGATGCTTCAGGGCATCGACCGCGCCACGCTGCGCGACCACACCCTTGCGCTGGTGCAGGCCCTCTCGCCCGTCGCCACGGCGGCGTCAGCGCCCGCATTTTTCGAACTGCTGAGCCAGGTCCGCCAGGACGAACTGGCCGGCCCCCTGGGCTCGCGCCAACCCGCGCGCCCGGACCTGCACCGATCCTTCCTATCATCAGGAGACATGCCATGACCCGTACCAAACGCTCATTTCTCGCCCGCGCCGCCCTGGGCAGCCTCGGCCTCGCACTGCTGCCGCTGGCCGCGAACGCCCAGGACGCCTGGCCGACCAAGGCCGTGCGCATCATCGTGGGCTACCCCAGCGGCTCCTCGCCCGACATCCAGGCGCGCATGCTGGCCGAGCCGCTGTCGAAGGCGCTGGGCCAGCCCGTCATCGTGGAAAACAAGCCGGGTGCCAGCGGCAACATCGGCGCCGACACCACGGCCAAGGCCGACGACGGCCACACCATCGGCGTGATCGGCAACGGCCCGCTGACAAGTTCGAAATTCCTTTACGCCAAGCTGCCCTACGACCCCCAGAAGGACCTGGCACCGATCGCCCTGATCGGCGCGGCGCCGTTGATCTGGGTGGCGCCCAAGTCGGCCGTCACGGGTTCGGTGGACGACTACATCAAGCAGGTTCGCGCCAGCGGCGACAAGCTCGCCTACGGCTCCGTCGGCCCCGGCTCGGGCGGCCACCTCGGCATGGAACTGGTCAAGGCGCAGCTCGGGCTCAACCCGCTGCATGTGCCCTTCAACGGCGGCCCGCCCATCCTCAACGCCATCATGGGCGGGCAGGTCCACATGACCTTGCTGCCGGCGGCCACCGTCATGCCGCTGGTGCAGGCGGGCAAACTCGCGGCCGTGGCCGTGACCTCCGCCAAGCGCAGCCCGCTGGCGCCCGACCTGCCCTCGATGCAGGACATCGGCGCCAAAGCCACCAACATCGAAGTGTGGAATGCCGTCATGGCCCCCGCCAGGATGCCGGCGGCCCACCAGGCCCGCCTGAGCGCCGAGCTGGGCAAGATCCTCGGTTCGCGCGAGATCCGGCAAAAGCTGTTCCTGCAAGGCTGGAAAGTGGAAGACACCTCCGCGGCCGCGCTGGCGCAGCGCATCAAGAGCGACACCGCCACCTACGCCGACGTGATCGCGAAAAAAGGCATCAAGCTCGACTGAAAGCCGGCGGCGCGCCAGGGTCCCCCGGCTTCACCGGTGCGCCCGGATCGAGAAAAGAATGCCCAGCGTGAACAGCACGCAGGCGGCGAGTTGCGCGGCGGACGGCCACTGGCCGTCCCACGCAAAGGAGTAAACCAGCGCGAACACGGTCTCGCTCACGATGAGCTGGCCGCACAGGCTGGCCGACAGGCGCTGGCTCGCAACGTTCCACAGGATGGTGGCCAGCCAGGCCGAACCCAGCCCGGTGGCCACACAGACGGCGACAGCCGATGTGAAACCGGCCCGGTCGGCCAGTTCGCGTGCCGGCGTGCCGAGCGCCAGCCACATCAGCAGCGCACCGCCGCCCGTGGCCAGGCCCAGCCAGTTCGCCCAGTCGGTGGCGGACACTTCGCGGTGCCGGTGCAGCCAGGCCGCATTGAGCAGGCCAAAGGCGGTCCAGCTCGCCATGGCCGCCACGGCATAACCCACGCCGCGTGCGAAATCAGGGTGGTGCGCGGCCTGCGCCGCTCCAGGGTTCTGCGTCACCCCCACCATCAGCGCGAGGCCCGCCGCCGTGAGCAACAGGCCCGGCAGCAACGCCGCCCAGCGCAGACCCAGGGGTTTGCCCAGCAACATGACCCACAGCGGGATGGTGCCGATGATGAGCGTGGGCACCTCGGTGCCGGCATCGCGGATGGCCAGCACCAGCAGCCAGTAGTAACCGCTGAAGCCCAGCACGCTCAGGCCCAGCGCCCAGCCCATCTGCGAGGCCGTCGGCCGGCGTCGGCGTCCCGGCGCCAGCAGCAGCACCAGTGCCGCCATCGCGCCGTAGGCCATGAAGCGGCCCGCCGCCAAGTCCACCGACGAGAGACCGGGCGTCATGCGCGGCGCCACGAACACCAGCCCCCAGAGTGCCCCCGCGAGCAGGCCCGCCAGGATGCCAGCGGCCATGCCCTGGCTAGACCCCGAAGCCGTCGTCGGCGGCAATCACCGCGCCGTTGATGAAATGGCTCTGGTCGCTGGCGAGCATGAGCAACAGCCCGTCCAGATCCTGCGGCTGGCCCACGCGCTTGCGCGGCAGCATCTGCATGAGCTTCTGGCCCTGCTCGGTCTGCCAGTGGTGGTGGTTGATCTCGGTGTCGATGTAGCCGGGGCAGATGGCGTTGACGTTGATGTCGAACTTGCCCCACTCCAGCGCCATGGCCTTGGTCATCTGCACCACGGCGGCCTTGCTCATGCAGTACACGCCGATCTGCGGCAGCACCTTGAGGCCGGCCATGGAGGCGATATTGATGATGCGCCCACCCGTGAAGCTGCCCGGCGCCGCGCCGCGGGCGCGTGCCAGCATGCGCTTGCCCACCTCCTGCGCAACAAAGAAGGCACCCTTGACGTTGGTGTCGAAGATGAAGTCGTAGTCGTCCTCAGTCACGTCCTGGATGCGCTGCGTGGTGCTGACACCCGAGTTGTTGACCAGGATGTCGATGGAGCCCATCTCGGTTTCGGCGTGGGCCACGGCGGATTTGACGGAGTCGGTGTCGGTCACATCCAGTTCGATCACGCGCGCGTCGCCGCCCTCGCCTTCAATGCGCGCGCGCAGTTCCTTGAGCTTGTCGATACGGCGGCTGGCCAGCACCACGCCAGCGCCGGCGCGGGCCAGCGTGCGGGCGAACTGGGCGCCCAGACCGCCCGACGCGCCGGTGACAAAGGCCACACGGCCGGAAAGATCGATGTTGTAAGCCATGGTGAGAACCTCCACTGGACGAAAAATGCGCCGATTCGATTGTGCCTGCGATCCGAATAAAATCAGTCGCCCAACCGACAGACCCGCACGCCTGTCTTGACTCAAGATACGGCCCATTAGATCAAACGAGAGACTCCATGACAAACCAGGAAATACTGGCCCAGTTCGGCCCGCGCGAAGCAATGGAATACGACGTCGTCGTGGTCGGCGGGGGCCCCGGGGGCCTGGCCACCGCGATCCGCCTGAAGCAGCTGGCTGCGGAAAAAGGCCAGGACGTCTCCGTCGTGGTGCTCGAGAAAGGCTCCGAGCCCGGCGCCCACATCCTCTCGGGCGCCATCATGGACCCGCGCGCCATCGACGAGCTTTTCCCCGACTGGAAGGCGCTGGGCGCCCCGCTGAACCAGCCCGTCACCGAGGACATCTTCCTCATGACCAAGGAAGACGGCGCCACCCGCGTGCCCAACCTGTTCCTGCCCAAGTGCTTCGACAACCACGGCAACTACATCGTCAGCCTGGGCAACGTCACGCGCTGGATGGCCCAGCAGGCCGAGAACCTCGGCGTGGAAATCTTCCCCGGCTTTGCCGCCGCCGAAGTGCTCTACAACGACGATGGTTCGGTCAAGGGCGTGGCCACCGGCAACCTCGGCATCGGCAAGGACGGTGAGCCCACCGAAAACTTCCAGCTCGGCATGGAGCTGCACGCCAAGTACACCGTCTTCGCCGAAGGCGCGCGCGGCCACCTGGGCAAGCAGGTGATCGCCAAGTTCAAGCTCGACGCCGAGTGCGACCCGCAAAGCTACGGCATCGGCATCAAGGAACTCTGGGAAATCGACCCGGCGCGCCACAAACCGGGCCTGGCCCTGCACAGCGCGGGCTGGCCGCTCGACGAAGCCACCTACGGCGGCTCCTTCCTGTACCACATGGAAGACAACAAGGTCGTGGTCGGCTTCGTGGTGGGACTGGACTACCAGAACCCCTACCTGAGCCCGTTCGAGGAATTCCAGCGTTTCAAGACCCACCCCAACATCCGCTGGTACTTCGAGGGCGATGCCGGCGCCAAACCCGCCAAGCGCATCTCCTACGGCGCGCGTGCCATCACGGCCGGCGGCCTGCTGAGCCTGCCCAAGACCGTGTTCCCGGGCGGCGCGCTGGTGGGCTGCGAGGCCGGCTACCTGAACGCCAGCCGCATCAAGGGCAGCCACGCCGCCATCAAGACCGGCATGCTGGCCGCCGAGGCCGCCTACGACGCGCTGGTGGCCGGCCGCTCGCACGACGAACTCACGGCCTACCCCGAGGCCTTCGAGGCCTCCTGGCTCTACACCGAGTTGAACAAGGCACGCAACTTCAAGCAGTGGTTCAAGAAGGGCCGCACGGTGGGCACGCTGATGACGGGCATCGAGCAGTTCGTGCTCAAGGGCGCCATTCCCTGGACGGTGCACCGCGAACAGCCGGACCATGTGTATCTGAAACCGGCAGCCGAGTGCCAGCCCATCGTCTACCCCAAGCCCGATGGCAAGCTGACCTTCGACCGCCTCTCCAGCGTGTTCATCAGCAACACCAACCATGAGGAGCAGCAGCCGGCGCACTTGACGCTGAAAGACGCGTCGGTGCCGGTGAACCTCAATCTGGCGAAGTTCGCGGGGCCGGAGAGCCGCTACTGCCCGGCCGGCGTCTACGAGTTCGTGAAAAACCCGGACAACTCGGACCGGCTGCAGATCAATGCGCAGAACTGCGTGCATTGCAAGACCTGCGACATCAAGGACCCGACGCAGAACATCGTGTGGGTCACGCCCGAAGGTGGCGGCGGGCCGAACTACGCGGGGATGTAGCCAACGTCCGGGACGACCGGCGCACTGCGTCAGCCAGAGACACGCTTGGCGCCGCGGCACTGAACTCGTGCCAGCCCGTCCAGCTGAGTTTCAGGGCCGATCACTCAGGATCGACGAAGCGCACCGGTGCCGCGGGGTTCCGGTTCACCTGCAAGTCAAAAATATCCGGGCGCGCGTAATGACCGGCGACGTCCAAGGTGCGGCGCGCCGGAGCCACGCGTGCAAGGTCGATCTCCGCGTACAGGATGCCGGCCTCCCGATGCAGGGGGCCAGCCACCACCTTGCCCTGGGGGTTGATCACCACGGAGTCGCCGTCGTTGATCCACTCGTCCGGATCGGGAAACAACTGGGCGCGAGCCGGGAAGTCATCCGGAATGTCGCTGGCGCGCAGCACCGTGCCGCTGCCGACCACCCAGCACCGGCCTTCGAGCGCGATGTGGCGCATCGTGCTGATCCAGCCATCGCCGCTGTCGTAGGTGGGCGCGACGTAGACCTCCACGCCCTGGGCGTAGAGCGCGTAACGCGCCAACGGCATGTAGTTCTCCCAGCAGATGAGTGTGCCGACGCGGCCGGCGGGCGTATCGACCACGCGCAGCCCGGAAGCGTCGCCGAATCCATGCACCATCCGCTCGGGATTGGTCGGCATCAGCTTGCGATGCCGGTTTTGCACCGTGCCGTCTGCACCCAGAACAACAACTGAGTTGTAGAGCGTCGCGCCGCCATGGGCCCGATCCCTTTCATTGACGCCGCAAACGACCGTGACCTGGTGAGCCCGGGCCGCCTCGCACAGTTCGGCGAGGTCACCGCCTTCGACATCAACCGCATTGGCCTGCAGGCGTGCGTGAATTTGCCCCATGACCACGCCGTCCCGCCCGGGCGCCAGCCGCCAGACCCAGGACGGGTAACCTGGGATGAACGACTCCGGCAAGACGATCAACGACGCGCCGGCCGCCGCTGCTTCGGCAACCCATTGCACGGCCCGGGCGATGGTTGCCTCGCGGTCAAGCAACACGGGCGCTCGCTGGATGATGGCCACGGTTGTCATGGTGTTCTCCGGTGTCATCCACAAATTGGCCCGCTCAGTATGGACCTGGCAAAACCTCTTGACCAGTCCAGAATCTGAAAGCTGGGTGTTTCCGCATGTGCCCGCCGTCATTCACTTCAAGCCTCCGCGGCACCTTTCATGCCGTGCCGAAGCGCGTCCAGATTCGTATGATGATATTCTTATTGGACAAATCAAACCCACGGAGACAACAGCCCCATGAACATCGTCATCACCGGCGGCGCCGGGTTTCTGGGCGCGCGGCTTGCGCGCACCCTGCTCGCGCAAAAACAGCTCTCGCTCGCGGGCGCAGCGCCCCAGCCCATCGCCCGCATCACCCTGGTTGACCGCGCCCAGCCGCCCGCCGACCTGCTGGCCGACCCGCGCATCGCGGCCGTGGTGGGCGACCTCAATGCGCTGTTGACGCCGGGACCGGCCGGTGCCGCCGCCGTGCCCGCGGACACCCAGCTGGTGTTCCACCTGGCCGCAGCCGTCAGCGGCGAATGCGAGGCGGATTTCGACCTCGGCATGCGCAGCAACCTGGACGCCACCCGCGCGCTGCTGGAGGCCTGCCGCGCGCTGAAAACCCGCCCCACCGTGGTGTTTGCCAGCTCGCTGGCGGTGTTCGGCAACCCGCCCGGGCAGGCCCTGCCCGAGGTGATCGAGGACGACACGCTGCCAACGCCGCAAAGCAGCTACGGCATCCAGAAATTCATCGGCGAGCAGCTCGTGGCCGACTATGCGCGCAAGGGCTTCGTGCGCGGCCGCAACGTGCGCCTGATGACCGTGAGTGTGCGCCCCGGCCGCCCCAACGGCGCCGCGTCAAGCTTTCTGAGCGGCATGATCCGCGAGCCGCTGGCCGGCGTGAAAGCAGCCTGCCCGGTACCGGCGGACATCCCGGTGGCGTTGTCCTCCCCGGCCCGCACGGTCGAGGGCCTGATCCGCGCGGCGCAGGCCGGCGATGCCGAGTGGGGCCCGCTGACAGCCGTCAACCTGCCCGCCCTGCGCGCCAGCGTGGGCGACATGGCGGCGGCGCTCGGCCGCGTGGCCGGCCCGGCCGCCACCGACCTGCTGGACTGGACGCCCGACCCGGCCATCCTGCGCCTGGTCAAGACCTGGCCGGGCAATGTGGCATCCACGCGGGCCAAGACCCTGGGCCTGGCGCCCGACACCGATTTCGAAGCGGTGATTCGCGACTACATTCGCGAAAACCCCGATGCCATCAAGCTGCCCGTACAGCCATAATCGAAAGTTGTATGACAACTTTGATCCCCGCCGTGGGATCAAAGCCGGGCAGCCCGCCCCCTTCAAACCAAGGAGACCTGAATGAAATTGAGCAAACTGGTAATCGGCCTGTCCGTGAGCATGGGTTTTGTGGCCGCCGCGGTCGCCCAGACCACCGTGAAAATTGGCTACGCCACCACCGCCACCTCGCACTATGGCGTGGGCTCCAACGTCTTCTGCGAGGAGATGGAGAAGGGCACGCAAGGTCGCTACAAATGCCAGCAATTTCCCAACAGTGCCCTGGGCGGCGAGCGCGAAATGATCGAGGCCGTGCAACTTGGCACGCTGGATCTGGTCAACACCTCCACGGGGCCGGTGGGCAACTTCGTCCCCGAGGTCAAGATCGTGGACATCCCCTTCCTGTTCCGTGATTACGACCACGCCCGCAAAGTGCTGGACGGCCCCGTGGGCCAGGACATCCTGACCAAGTTTCCCGCCAAGGGCCTGGTCGCCCTGTCCTGGACCGAAAACGGCTTCCGGCACATGACCAACAGCAAGCGCGCCATCGTCAAGCCTGCCGACGCGGCCGGCCTGAAGATGCGCACCATGGAAAACAAGGTGCACATGGAGGGCTACCGCACCTTCGGTATCCAGCCCACGCCCATGGCCTTCCCAGAAGTGTTCGGTGCCTTGCAGCAAGGCACGGTTGATGGGCAGGAAAATCCGATTCCGGTGATCCTGGCGTCCAAGTTCTCGCAAGTCCAGAAGCACCTCTCGCTGACGGGCCACGTGTATTCACCCGCCCTCATCATCACCTCGCCGCGCCTGATGAACAAGCTCAGCGATGCCGACAAGAAGGCGTTCTACGAGGCCGCGAAGAAAGCGACCGTCGCTCAGCGCAAGAAGGTCAACGAGGACGAGGCCAACGGCATCGCCCAGCTTGAAAAGGAAGGCATGAGCGTCGTCAAGACCGTCGACGGACAAGGCTTCCGTGATGCGCTCAAGCCAGCCTACGCCAGCTATGCCAAGGAATTCGGCGCCGACAACATCCGTCGCATCCAGGACGTTCGTTAATCGGTCTTGATTGCGTTCCATCAGCCACCCGACGCGGTGGCTGATTTCCTGTGGCTGCGCGAAAGATCCATGTGAAAAAATTTGAAGAGTATTTCCTGGCCGCCAATCGCTGGTCGCTGATCGTGATGCTGGCCGTCATGGCCGTGATCATCTTCGCCAACGTCTGCCTGCGCTACCTGACGAATCAGTCAATCGAATGGGCCGAGGAAGTCGCCCGCCACCTGATGATCTGGATGACCTTCATCGGCTGCGGGCCGGTGCTCAGGTACGGCGGCCATATTGCAGTGGAAAACCTGCAGGATGCACTGCCTGCGAAAGCCGCTGTGGCTTTGAGGGCCGTGATCGCCCTGCTGTTGCTGGCCTTTTTTGCCTTCTTCGTCTGGTTCGGCATTGACTACGCCGATCGCACCCAATTCCAGCAGACTCCGGCGACCCAGATTTCATTTGCCTACATTTACGTCGCCCTGCCGATTGGCATGGCGCTCAGCGCCATCCACTTGCTGCTGATCGCGCGTGACTACATCCTGCGTCGCGAATTCGCCTCCGACGAACACTTCGACGCCACCGCGAGCGCCTCCCTATGAACGCCAGTGCCATCCTGCTGATCTCGGTCTGCATTTACCTCGCCATCGGGGTTCCCGTGGCATTCGCGCTGGGACTCTCGACCGTGACGGCCCTGCTGGTCATGGGCAACTACCCCATGCTCGCCCTGCTGAAGGAAACCTTCACCGGCATCGACAGTTTTCCGTTGATGGCGGTGCCGTTTTTCATCCTTGCGGCGGAGCTGATGAGCGGCGGATCGCTCACCGAGGTGCTGCTGCGCTTCGCGGGCCAGTTCGTCGGTCACAAGCGGGGCGGATTGGGCTACACCAATGTGGTGTCGCTCACCTTCTTCTCCGGCATCTCGGGCTCCGCGCTGGCCGACGCCGCGGGTCCTGGCTCGATGTTGATCCGCATGATGGACAAGGCCGGCTACGACCGGGCCTATGCGGCGGCGCTGACCGCCTCGACGGCCATCGTCGGGCCCATCATTCCGCCCTCGATCATCATGATCATCTACGCGCTGGCGGACGACAACGTGTCCGTGGGCGCGCTTTTCGTTGCCGGCATCATTCCAGGCATCCTGATCGCCGTGGCCATGTGCGTCGTGAACTGGCACATTTCCAAGAAGCGCAATTACCGTGGCGATGGCGAAACACCGCCCCTGTCTGAAATCCTGCGTACCACCTGGAAAGCCCTGCCCGCCATCCTGCTGCCGGTGCTGATCCTGGGTGGCATGCGCGCAGGCTGGTTCACGCCGACCGAAGCCTCCGTCGTCGCTGTCTTCTACGCATTGCTCTGCGGCAAATACGTTTACCGCACGCTGGAGTGGAAAGCGGTCCCGAACATCCTGTCTCGCTCGGCCCTGTTGACGGCCTCCGTCCTCATCATCATCGGCATGTCCGCCTCATTCGCCTGGATCCTGACGATTCAAGGCGTGCCGCAGATTGTTGCCAACTGGGTCGTGGACATGCACCTGGGGGTGTGGACCTTCCTCATCGTGCTCAACGTCTTCCTGCTACTGTTCGGTATCTTCATCGAACCGTTGCCGGGGGTCATGGTGCTCGTGCCCATTCTGGCGCCCGTCGCCGCCAAGATCGGCGTGGACCCCATCCACTTCGCCATGATCGTGATCTACAACCTGACGCTGGGCATGATCACGCCCCCTGTCGGCGGGTTGCTGTTCGTCACATCGAACGTGTCGCGCGTGCCCATGTCGGCCCTCACGCGGGAGCTGGTTCCGTTCCTTTACGCACACGGCGCGGTGCTCGTCATCCTGACCTTCGTGCCGGCACTCAGCAACTGGCTGCCGCACGTGATGGGATTCAAGTAGCCGTCCGGCCGCTTATACTCACGCCCTGTCAGGAGAGAGCCACCCCAGCCGGGTGTGGCCGCCGAAGGCGCAGGAGGTTCCGCAAGGGGCCCTGAACGCTCAGGCAAAAGGACTGACAACCGTCCGCAAGGACGTTTCCTCACTGGAGAGAGGCTTCGCAAGGCCAGTGCCTGGCGAAGTCCACCGAAGGAGCAACCCGCAGCCTGCCGCCGCGCCCAACGCACGGTAACGCAGGCCCGGCGAATCTCTCAGGTAAAGCGGACAGGGAGGGCAGCCCACGGCATCCGTGCCTTGGTGTTTTTGTGCCCTTCAGGAGAATTGCTTGTCCGCATCCGACGCCTCTTTGCTCACCACCCCGCTGAACGCGCTGCACCTCGAGCTCGGCGCCCGCATGGTGCCGTTCGCCGGCTACTCGATGCCGGTGCAGTACCCCGCCGGCCTGATGGCCGAGCACCACCACACACGCACCGCCGCCGGCCTGTTCGATGTCTCGCACATGGGCCAGCTGCGTCTGGTCGGCCCGGACGCCGCCGCCGCGTTCGAAACCCTGATGCCGGTGGACGTGATCGACCTGCCGGTGGGCAAGCAGCGCTACGGCCTGCTGCTGACCGACGTGGGCGGCATCATCGACGACCTGATGTTCGTGAACCGCGGCCTTGACCTTTTTGTGATTGTCAATGGCGCCTGCAAGGTCGGCGACATCGCCCACATCCAGGCGAAGATCGGCCACCGCTGCCAGGTCGTTCCCATGCCCGAACGCGCGCTGCTCGCGCTGCAGGGCCCGCAGGCGGTGGCGGCGCTGGCGCGCCTGGTGCCCGGCGTCGAAAAGCTGGTGTTCATGACCGGCGGCAGCTTCCCCTGGAACAGCACCGAGCTGTTCGTCACGCGCAGCGGCTACACCGGCGAGGACGGCTTCGAGATTTCCGTGCACAACGACCACGCCGAGGCGCTGGCCCGCACCCTGCTGGACCAACCCGAAGTCAAACCCGTCGGCCTGGGCGCGCGCAATTCGCTGCGCCTGGAAGCCGGCCTGTGCCTCTATGGCAACGACATCGACACCACCACCACCCCGGTGGAAGCCGCGCTGAACTGGGCCGTGCAGAAGGTGCGCCGCACCGGCGGCGCGCGCGCCGGCGGCTTCCCCGGCGCCGACGCGGTGCTGGCGCAGCTCGATGGCACCCGGGCCCCGGCACGCAAGCGCGTCGGCCTGATCGCGCTGGAGCGCGTGCCGGTGCGCGAGCACGTCGAGCTGCAGAGCACCGACGGCCGGCGCATTGGCGAAGTGACCAGCGGACTGCTCGGCCCCACCATCGACCAGCCCGTGGCCATGGCCTATCTCAGCGCAGAATATGCGGCGATGGGCACGCGCGTGAACGCCATCGTGCGCGGCAAGGCCGTGCCGATGGAGGTGGCCGCCATGCCCTTTGTCCCGACCCGCTATCACCGCGGATAACCCCCGTTCGGGCCGGGTCCGTCGAAGTCCTTCGACAAGCCCGGGACGGACGCTTGAAGTTGCAACACAACAGGAGAAACCCATGAGCCTCAAATACACCGAAGACCACGAGTGGATCAGGATCGACGGCGAGACCGCCGTCGTCGGCATCACCGTCCACGCCCAGGACGCCCTCGGCGACGTGGTCTTCGTGGACCTGCCCGAAGTCGGCAAGACCTTCGCCCAGAAGGACGTGGCCGGCGTGGTGGAGTCCGTCAAGGCCGCGGCCGACGTGTACATGCCGGTCAGCGGCGAAGTCACCGAAGTCAACGAGGCCCTGCGCGCCGACCCGTCGCTGGCCAACAGCGACCCGATGGGCGCCGGCTGGTTCTTCAAGGTCAAGCTTGCCAAGCCCGACGAACTGGCCGCGCTGCTCGACGAAGCCGCCTACACCGCCTTCGCCGCCCAGTAACGAACTCGCCATCGCGAGGCCGGGGGCCGGGCCGTCCAACGTCTGGATCGCCACGGCGTACCGCCTCGCGATGGCGCCGCCGCGCGCCGCCTCCCGCCCCTTTTCCCCGGACACTGCCATGCTGACGCCATCCACCCTGCCCCTGGGCGAACTCGAAAACCCCACTGAATTCATCGCGCGCCACATCGGCATCAGCGAGGCCGACGAGCGGATGATGCTGTCGGTGATCGGCGAGGCCTCGCGCCGCGCGCTGATCGACTCCATCGTGCCGCGCGCCATCGCGCGCACCAAAACCATGGAATTGCCCGCGCCCGTGACCGAGGCCGCCGCGCTGGCCGAGCTGAAAGCCATGGCGCAAAAGAACCAGGTTTTCAAGAACTTCATCGGCCAGGGCTACCACGGCACGCACACGCCGGGCGTCATCCTGCGCAACATCCTGGAAAACCCCGCCTGGTACACCGCCTACACGCCCTACCAGGCCGAGATCTCGCAAGGCCGCATGGAAGCGCTGGTCAACTTCCAGACCCTGGTCTGCGACCTGACCGGCATGCCCATCGCCAACGCCTCCATGCTCGATGAAGCCACCGCCGCGGCCGAGGCCATGACGCTGGCCGCGCGAATGGGCAAGTCCAAATCCAGCGTGTTTTATGTGGACGAACAAGTGCTGCCGCAGACGCTGGAAGTCATCCAGACCCGCGCCCGCCCGCTGGGCATCGAGGTGCGCACCGTCAACGGCCCGCAGCCGCTGGACAGCGACAGCTTCGCCATGCTGCTGCAATACCCCGGCGTGAGCGGCGTGGTGCGCGACGACCGCGAGTGGATTCAGGCCTACAAGGCGCGCGGCGGCGTGGTCATCATGGCGGCCGACCTGCTGGCGCTGACCCTGCTGGTGCCGCCCGGCGAACTCGGCGCCGACATCGTGGTCGGCACCACGCAGCGCCTGGGCATGCCCATGGGCGCCGGCGGCCCGCACGCCGCCTACCTGGCCTGCCGCGACGACTACAAACGCTCCATGCCGGGCCGACTGGTCGGCGTGAGCGTGGACACGCACGGCCACCCGGCCTACCGCCTGGCGCTGCAGACGCGCGAGCAGCACATCCGCCGCGAGAAGGCGACCTCCAACATCTGCACCGCCCAGGTGCTGCCGGCCGTCGTCGCCAGCATGTACGCGGTCTACCACGGCCCGCAAGGCCTCAGGCGCATCGCCCGGCGCGTGGCGAGCTACACCGCCATCCTGGCCCAGGGCCTGCAGCAACTGGGCCACACGCTGGCCCACGCCACGGCGTTCGACACCCTCACCGTCAATACCGGTGATGCCACGCGCGCCATTGCGGCGTCTGCCCATGCGGCGCGGATCAACCTGCGGCTGAACTCGGAAACTTCGCTGGGCATCTCGATCGACGAGACCACCACGCGCGACGACCTGGCGCGCCTGTGGCAACTGTTCGCCCAGCCCGGCCAGGCCCTGCCCAGCGTCGAAGCCTTCGAAATGGGCGTGGAGCCGCTGATTCCGCCCGAGTTGTGCCGCACCAGCGATTTCCTCACCCACCCGGTGTTCAACCGCTACCACTCGGAAACCGGCATGCTGCGCTACATCCGCGCGCTGGCCGACAAGGACCTGGCGCTGGACCGCAGCATGATCCCGCTGGGCTCCTGCACCATGAAGCTCAACGCCACCAGCGAAATGATCCCCATCACCTGGCCGGAGTTCGCGAACGTTCACCCCTTCGCACCGGCCGAGCAGCTGGAGGGCTACAAGGAACTCGACGAGCAGCTGCGCGCCTGGCTCTGCCAGGCCACGGGCTACGCCGGCATCAGCCTGCAGCCCAACGCCGGCAGCCAGGGTGAATACGCCGGCCTGCTCGCCATCAAGGCCTACCACGAGGCCCACGGCCAGGGCCACCGCACGATCTGCCTGATCCCTTCCAGCGCCCACGGCACCAACCCGGCCAGCGCCCAGATGGTGGGACTGCAAGTCGTCGTCACGCGATGTGACGAGAACGGCAACGTGGACATGGCCGACCTGCAAGCCAAGTGCGAACAGCACAGCGACCGATTGGCCTGCGTCATGATCACCTACCCCAGCACGCACGGCGTGTTCGAGACCCAGGTGAAAGACCTCTGCGCGCTGGTGCACCGCCACGGCGGCCGCGTCTATGTGGACGGCGCCAACATGAATGCCCTGGTCGGCGTGGCCGCGCCCGGCGAGTTCGGCGGCGACGTGAGCCACCTGAACCTGCACAAGACGTTCTGCATCCCGCACGGCGGCGGCGGCCCCGGCGTCGGGCCGGTCTGCGTGGTGCAGGATCTGGTGCCTTACCTGCCGGGCCATGTGGCCGGCGGCGTGAAGAGCCACGGCGTCGGCGCCGTCAGCGCAGCGCCGCTGGGCAACGCCGCCGTGTTGCCGATCTCCTGGATGTACTGCCGCATGATGGGCGCGGAAGGCCTGCAGCACGCGACCGAGGCCGCCATCCTGGCCGCCAACTACATCAGCAAGCGCCTTGCGCCGCACTACCCCACGCTCTATGCGAGTGAAAACGGCCATGTCGCCCACGAGTGCATCCTGGACCTGCGCGGCTTCAAGGAAACCAGCGGCGTCATGGCCGAGGACGTGGCCAAGCGCCTGACGGACTATGGTTTTCACGCGCCCACTCTGAGCTTCCCCGTCGTCAACACCCTGATGGTCGAGCCCACGGAAAGCGAAACGCTCGAAGAGCTGGACCGCTTCATCGACGCGATGATCGCCATCCGCGAGGAAATCCGTCTGGTGGAAAACGGCAATTGGCCGCAGGACAGCAACCCGCTCAAGAACGCCCCCCACACCGCCGAAAGCCTGATGGCCGCCGAGTGGACGCGCCCCTACGCGCGCGACATCGGCGCCGCCACGGGCGCGCGTCGCCAGCATGCCAAGTACTGGCCACCGGTTGGGCGGGTGGACAACGTGTACGGGGACCGGAATCTGTTCTGCAGTTGCGTGCCGATCAGCGAGGAAGCCTGACGACCCGCCCCATTGGACTTCCGTGCCATGACCAGTTCACGACCGAATGAACCCAGACTGCCCGGGCATCTTGACCACAGCAAGATGATGAAGCTTCTCGGGTACCACCTGGCCCAGGCGAGCATTCCGACCAACAACCTGTTCAAGAACAAGATCGGCCAGGAATTCCAGCTCAACAAGCTGGAGTTCACGATCCTGATGCTGCTGCTGTCGAATGACGAGGTCACGCCCAAACGGCTCTCCACGGCGATCAACATCCCGGCGCCCAATCTCACCGTCATTCTGGACCGCCTGGAGAAACGTGAACTGCTGGCCCGCACGCGCAGCCAAGCCGACCGACGGGTCCAGCATGTCCAGCTGACGCCCCAGGGGCTGGCCATGGCCCGCGAGATCGATCAACTGTCGGATGTGATGGAGCAGGACCTCCTGAGCCACCTGACCGAGGCAGAGTGCGGCATGCTGTTTGAGCTGCTGAAGAAGGTGGCTGTCCATCGCCGCGTTTGACGAGGCAGCGGCCCACCATGAAAAACGGGACCCTGGAGGTCCCGTTCTGCTGTTGGCGGAAAGCCCGCTCAGGATTTGCAGCTGAAGCTGGACGCCAGCTCCATGTCCCCGGTGCCGTTGTAACGCGGCACGGTGGGCCAGGGGCACAGCGGGCGGGTTCGGCCAGGCGTCCATGTCGCGGGAACTTCCGCGTTGACCAGCGCGGGAATGCTGCTGGTCCCGGTGCCGCGCGCAGCCGCGGTCACGCTGGCCGGTGCGGACTGCTTTTCCACCCAGTTCACCAGCGGATCGAGCAGGTCGAATTGATCGACGGTGGCGCCGCCGCTGCAGTGGTTCATGCCCTGGACAGCGTAGAGGCGTGCAAACTTGCTCGCGTCGCCGTTGTTCGCGGCAGTGACACCCTGGAACCAGGTCACCGTGTCATTGAACGAAAAGATCGGATCGCTCGTGCCGTGGTACACGATGATCTTGGCACCGCGGTCACGCAGCTTGGAGAGGTCCGACGGATTGGGCGGCGTCATGAATGACATTGCCGATTCGGTGTAGACGCCGCTGGTCGCAAAAATCTTGGGCGCGTCCGTGTCAACGTTGAACGACAGGGCATACGGCAGGCCGGTGAACGTCGTGGTGTTGGTTTGCGGCGGCGTCGTGAAGATGAATGCCGTCGCACCGGGGTCTCGTCCCACACTGGTCGCGTTGCCGTATTTCCAGGCGGCCCAGCCCGAGCTGGCCGTGCTGTTGATGCTCCGGTCATAGGGGAAGCTGCTGTAGAGCGCCGCGCCGCTGCTGTTCTTGGCACCGGCATGGACATTGGCCAGGACGGTTTTTTGCGCCGGCGTCAAACAGGTTCCGTCCCGCGAGCCGGAGCATGACGGGATATCAGCCGAGACACTGAACGCGCTCTGGCAGCCAGCGATATCCCCGACCCAGCCGTCGGCGACGCCATCCAGCGCATCGCACTTGGCCAGGATCTTGGCCGACACCATGTTGAGTTCGGTCGGGGTAAAAGCCGTCGTCACGTCGGGCAGGGACACCGTTGACGTGACACCGGCCGCCGTGGAAACCGTTGTCACGAGGCCCGTGGCCAGGGGGGCATATTGCTGCACACCCCACAGCTGCGCGACAGCCGCCTTGGGCAGGTTGTACCCGGGCGCGCCGGCCAGGATGCCGTCGTACTGATCGGCATACCGGCTGGCCGCAACCAGTGCATGGCGCCCGCCATTGGAGCATCCGCCCAGGTAGGAGCGGTCTGGCGCACGGCCGTACACCGCCTTGATCAGGTTTTTCGCCATCGGGGTCAGCTGCCCGACGGCGTTGTAGCCGTAGTCCAGCCGGGCCTGTGGATCCAGGCCGAAGAAGGGGGTCGTCTGGGACTGGTGCCCGGCATCGGAACTGAGCACCGCGAAGCCCTTGCTGAGCGCCGTGGACAGCGGCCCGCCGCCGCCGATCCCGCCCGATGCGGTGCCGATGGCGCCATCGGTCCCGCCGTTGGCCTGGTAAAAGAAGCGCCCATTCCACTGCTTGGGCATCCGCATCTCGAAGCCGATGTAGTAGGTGGCGCCATCCACGGGGCTGACACGTTCGTTCATCTTCCCGACCACGCGGCAGTGTTCAGCCGTTGCGACGTTGGAAACGGTGCCGGCCGCCACCGTGGTGGCCGATGTGATCGTCGTGTTCGGCAGCCCGGTCAATGCAGCCGGCAAGGTGGCGCAATCACCGGTGAAGCTCGACGACACGGCGGCAGTCAAGGCGGGGAGATCGCTCGATCCCCCACCGCATGCGGAAAGGACCAGCGCCAATGGCAGTCCCATGATCAAAAGCCCTGGCGTTGGTGGTCTGAAGGAAAGCCGCATGTCTTGCTCCGAGAAATAAGGGTCCCCGGATAATAGTTACTATCAGTAATAGTTACTTTAAGTAAATACCCTGAGAACCGGGATTTTTCGGGCCGTCATGCGCTCGCGTCGCCAGTCCATGAGACACGGGCGGGCAACGGGGCAAGGGAACGACGTTGAGGAAAACCGCAACCTGTGTACGGCAGTTGTGCACCGGTGCGTCACGGCACCGGTGTTCGATCAGCGTTTGGGAGCCACCATGGCAAACATGGCGCCTTGTGGGTCCAGGCACTGGAGGATCCACTGCCCGCCGGGCACCTCGTGCGGGCCCATCAGCACCTTGCCACCGTGTTTCGTGACGCGCCCCATGGCGGCGTCGATGGCCTCGACGTTGAAGTAATAGAGCCAACAGGGCACGGGCATTTCAGGCATCTTGGTCATCATGCCGCCCACGGCCTCGCCACCGGTGGCAAACAGCTGGTACACGCCCATCGGCCCCATGTCCATGGCCTGGTCCTTGGTCCAGCCGAACAGGCCCGAGTAGAACGCGAACGCGCTGGCGCCGTCGCCCGCGTGCAGTTCGTGCCATCCCACCGTGCCGGGGGTACCGGGCGCCGGGGGCGTTTGATCGGGTTCGCCATTGCCCTTGAACAGGATGAACACAGCGCCGTGCGGATCGGCCACCACGGCGAAACGGCCCACGCCGGGAATGTCCGTGGGCGGGCGGTGAACGGCGCCGCCCGCCGCCTTGACGCGTTCGGCATAGGCGTCCACGTCGTCCACGCCGATGTAGCCCGACCAGCAGGGCCTGGCGCCCATGGCGGCCGCTTCCGGTGTGATGGGCATCAGCCCGCCAATCATCGTCGGCCCGGCTGAAAAAATGGTGTAGCCGCCATCGGGCATGCCGGCATCCTTGGCCGACCAACCGATGACCTGGGTGTAGAAAGACTCGGCGGCTTGGGTGTCGCTGGTCATCACGTCGTACCAGACAAACTTGGATGGGTTTGCAGACATCTTCATGGCTCCTTGGGTTGGTTTGAATGGACTTCACGACCGCATCTCGGTACGCGGGCTCGCATTCACATGAACTTATTTGGCAATCGTATGGCAGGTTTCCAGGTTGGCCGCACTGACGTAGCTCATACC
>JAHFQI010000211.1 GCA_023259355.1 Comamonadaceae bacterium | reverse complement strand
CGGTCAGGTCGGTGCATGTGAAGCTGTTGCGGGAGATTTTCGAGTGGCTCGGCACCAGTTCACTGAAAACGGAGCTTGCCGAGTTGAGCCGGGCGCTGCGACAGCCCGGCATCAAGTTCGGCGTGAAAAAAGCCTATGCACAGACTTTCGAGCGTTTGCGCGAGGTCATTCGCCAGGTTCAGGGCGCCAGCGATGAAATCCAGGCCATGCTGGGCGGGACATTCCAGAAGCTGAATACGGAATTCGGCTTTTCGCTTCAGGCGCCGAAATTTCCTGAGATGGCGCGCCACTTTCGGGATCTCGACAGCGTGGAGCGCGGCCATTTGCAATATCTCGCGGTCGGCAATGTCATCAGGCTGGCCCAGCCCGAGTTCTGCGATCGTCTGGTGCGTGCGCTTGCCGCGCGCGTGCGCTCCATCTTTGAAGCGCTTCAGACCGAGGTGGAGATGTGGAACAAGTCGGCGATGGCCCAGCTCGACGTGCAGTTGCGCGAACGCCGGCGGAATTTCGAGCGCCGGATCGAAGCGATTGAGCGCATCCAGCAGGCGGCCGGTGGGCTGGAAGAACGTATCGTCGAGATCCGTCTTCAGGAAGCCTCTTTGTCCCAGCTGGACACGCGGCTTCAGGAGCTGGTTGCCCAGTTTGTCAGCGAGCCGGCGCCCGACCTGGCAGCGTCGCCGCATCGCCGTTCCGCCGAATGACGGTTGAAGCTACCGATTTCGCCCTGCGGGTGGTGCAGTGGCAGACAGCGCATGGACGCCATGATCTCCCCTGGCAGCGGACCCGGGACCCCTACCGCGTGTGGCTGTCCGAGATCATGCTCCAGCAGACGCAGGTCAGCACGGTTGGGCAGTACTACGGGAAATTTCTGGCGAAATTCCCCGATGTTGCCAGTCTTGCCGTGGCGGAACTGGATGACGTGCTGGCGCTGTGGAGCGGCCTGGGCTATTACAGCCGGGCGCGCAACCTGCATCGCTGCGCGCAGGAGGTGATGGGCCGATTTGACGGGCGTTTCCCGGCCGCGGCGGCGTTGCTGCAGACTTTGCCGGGCATCGGCCGCTCCACGGCGGCGGCCATTGCTTCATTCTGTTTTGGCGAGCGTGCGGCCATCCTGGACGGCAACGTCAAGCGAGTCCTGACGCGGGCGCTGGGTTTCGATGCGGACCTTTCCCTGATCGCCAACGAGCGTGTCCTCTGGGCCCGGGCCGAGGCGCTTTTGCCGCACGACCGGCCAGCGGACAACATGCCCCGCTACACCCAGGGCCTGATGGACCTTGGCGCAACGGTGTGCCTTTCACGCAACCCGGTCTGTGATGCCTGTCCGCTCGCGCCTCTGTGCGTGGCGCGGCGTGAGGGGCGGCCGCAGGCCTATCCCGTGAAGACCCGAAAACTCAAACGCAGCGCCGAATCGCTCTGGCTGCTATGGGCCCGGAACCATGAAGGGGCCATCTGGCTGGAGCGCCGGCCCACACCGGGCGTTTGGGCCGGCCTGTTCTGCTTGCCGGTGTTTGCCAGCCATGAAGCCCTTGGTGCCGTGGTGCCGGCGCATGAGCAGTCCGGACTGGAATCGCTGCCGGTGTCGGTCCACGCGCTCACGCACAAGGATCTGCATCTGCATCCGGTCAGGCTCACACTGCCTGTCAAGACCCTCACGCAGGGTGACGGCGGTGCCTGGTTTGGACCGGCGCAATGGCCGAAACTGGGCTTGCCCGCGCCTGTCAGGACCCTGCTGGGGGCGCCTCTTTAACCTTGCCTGAAGGCCTGCGCCGTTTCAAATGGCGTCGAGTTCCCGGTGGCGCTTCAGCGTGGTCCATCGGGGGCCAAAAAAGCGCGCGAGTTGCTCGACCAGGTACACCGAGCGATGCTGCCCGCCGGTGCAGCCGACGGCCACCGTGACATAGCTGCGATGATCCCGCGCCAGCGCACCCAGCCAGAAATCCAGGAATTCCCGGATGTGTTTTTCCATCTGTTCCACGTCGTCGTGCTGGCGCAGGTACGCCGCAACCGGCTCGTCGCGGCCGGTCAGGGCGCGCAAGCTGGTTTCGTAATGGGGGTTGGGCAGCATGCGGACATCGAACACGTAGTCGGCATCCACCGGAATGCCCCGCTTGAAAGCGAACGACTCAAAAACCAGGGTCAGCTGCGCGGCCGGCGCGGAGATCAACGACTTGATGTAGCCCTGCAATTGCGACGAGCGGATGATGCTGGTGTCGATGACATGGGTGTTCTCGCGCAGATCCGCCAGCAGCTCCCGCTCCAGCTCGATCGCGTCCACGAGCGCGTGCTGCTGGTCCGGGTCGTCGCTTCGGGACAGCGGATGCCTGCGCCGCGTTTCCGAATAGCGGCGCACCAGCGTGTCGGTGGTGGCATCGAGAAACAGCGATTTGATCGCCACGCCCTGGGTGCGCAGCGTTGCCAGCTGCGCCGGAACGAGCGGCAACGACGTGGCACTGCGCACATCCATCGCGATGGCGACCTTGCTGGCCCGGTGATGCTGCTCCAGTGCCACGAAGGACTGCAACAGTTCCGGCGGCAGGTTGTCCACGCAGTAGTAGCCGGCGTCTTCCAGCGCGTGCAGGGCGACGGACTTGCCGGACCCGGACATGCCGGTGATCAGCACGATTTCCAGCGTCATATCGCCGCGCCTGCGCGCCGGGCCATGTCACGGCCACCGCCGTCCAGCATCTCACGGGCGTGCGCCAGCGTGGTGTCTGAAAGACGTTCGCCGCCGAGCATCCGGGCCACTTCCGTGACGCGCTGGGCTCCCTGAACCGGCGTGACCGAGCTGACGGTGGCGCCGGCTTGCGACTGCTTTGCGACCACCAGATGGTGGTCGGCGCAGGACGCCACCTGCGGCAGGTGCGTGACGGCCAGCACCTGACGGTCCTTGCCAAGCTGCTTCATCAATCGTCCCACGGTTTCCGCGACGGCGCCGCCCACGCCGGCGTCCACCTCGTCAAAGATCAGTGTCTGGGCCGCGCCCAGCTGGCTGGTGGTCACGGCAATGGCCAGTGCAATGCGCGACAGCTCGCCGCCGGAAGCGACTTTGCCCACCGGGCGGGGGGTGCTGCCCGCGTGTCCCGCAACCAGAAAAGCGATCTCCTCCAACCCGCTCTGGGCCGGCTGATCGGCCTTCTCCACGGCGACCTCGAAGCGGCCGCCCTGCATGCCAAGCTCCTGCATGGCGGTGGTCACCGCGCGTGCCAGCTTGGGGGCGGCGAGGTGGCGAAGCTTGGACAGGCGAAGCGCCTCGACCATGTAAGCCTTGCCGGCCGCCCGCTCCGCCGACTCCAGCGCCTCCAGGTTGGCGGCCGCATCGAGCCGGGAAATTTCTTCCCGCCAGCCGGCGAGCAGGCCGGGCAGCTCGTGGGGCGCGCGCCGGTACCGGCGCGACAGCGACACCCACAGCGTCATGCGCTCGTCAAGTTCCGCCAAACGCTCGGGGTCGGGGTTGGTCCTGCGCAGGTAAGCGTGAAGGGAGTGAACGGCATCCTCCGCCTGCGCGAGGCTGGAATTCAAGACCTCTGAAATTCCGCGGAATTCCGCCTCGACATGCGCCTGGCTTTCCAGCATGGACGTGGCGCGTGAAAGACCGGCAAGCGCCCCGGTTTCGTCGCTGTCGAGCGCCTCGATCGCGGCCTGGGCCGCGGTGATCAAGGCCTGCGCGTGGGACAGCCGCGAGTGGCTGGCGTTGAGTTCTTCCCACTCCTCGTCGCCGGGCGCCAGTTTCTCCAGCTCGCCGATCTGCCAGCTCAGGCGCTCACGCTCGCGCTGGAGGGAATCCTGGGCAGCTCGGGCGTCCAGCACGGCTTTCTGGGTCTTTCGCCATTGTTGCCACAGGCTGGTCAGCGTGCCGGTTTCGACACCCGCATACGCGTCCAGCAGGGTCCGTACGGCTTCGGGCCGGGTCAGGCTTTGCCACGCGTGCTGACCATGGATGTCGAGCAGGGATTCGCCGATCTCCCGCAACTGGGTGGCTGTCGCCACGCTGCCGTTGATCCATGCCCGGCTCTTGCCCTGTGCATCGACGGTTCGTCGCAGCAACAGGGTGTCGGTCGCGTCGAAGCCGGCGTCCTGGAGCCAGGCATGGCACGACGGAGGGCAGTCAAATTCCGCGCACACCTCGGTGCGCGAGGCGCCTTCACGGATCACGGCGGTGTCGGCCCGGGCACCCAGGGCCAACTGAAGGGCGTCAATCAGGATGGATTTGCCGGCCCCGGTTTCACCGGTCAGGACGGTGAAGCCGTCCGGGAGATCGAGCGTCATTTCGCGCACGATCACAAAATCACGCAGGCTGATGCTTCTGAGCGCCACTTTCAGGAACCTCCCTCATTCCAGTGCAGTTTCTTGCGCAAGGTGTCGAAGTAGCTCCAGCCGCGCGGGTGAAGGAACCGCACGCTGTGGGCGGAGCGCCGCACAATGATCCGGTCGCCATGCAGCAGCGAGGCCAGCGACTGCATGTCAAAGTTCGCACTCGCGTCGCGGCCCGACACAATCTCAATGGCCACTTCCGTCTGATCGGACAGCACGATCGGGCGGTTTGACAAGGTATGGGGGGCAATCGGCACCAGAACCCAGCCCGGAATGGACGGGTGCAGCAGAGGGCCGCCGGCCGAGAGGGAATACGCCGTTGCGCCGGTTGGCGTGGAGATGATCAGGCCATCCGCCCGCTGGTTGGCCACGAAATGGCCGTTGACCTCCACGCGCAGTTCCACCATGCCGGAGATGGCGCCGCGGTTGACCACCACGTCATTCATCGCCAACGCATCGAACACGCAGTGCCCGTCGCGCATGACCTTGGCGTGCATCAGGCTGCGGTGATCTTCCTCGTAGTCGCCGCGCAGCATCGGTGTGAGCGTCGCGCGAAAGTTTTCAAGGGGGATGTCGGTGATGAAGCCCAGCCGCCCCTGGTTGATGCCGATGAGCGGCACGCCAAAAGGCGCCAACTGGCGGCCAATGCCCAGCATGGTGCCGTCGCCGCCCACCACCAGGCCGAGGTCGCACTGGGTCCCGATGCCGGCGACATCCAGCATGGGGTAGCCGCTGATGCTCGCGTTGGCGGCGGTTTCGCGCTCGATCATCACATCGCAGCCCTGGCCACTCAGGAAATGGGCGATGTCCTCCAGCACGCGGCGCAGCAAATCGGACTGACCACGCGACACATTGGCGTGGTATTTCCCGATCAGCGCCACGTGGCGGAATTTAGATTTCATTTACAAATTACATCATTAAAATGATTTCATGCTGGATGATCGTGCGAAGTTGTTATTGAAAGCGTTGGTCGAGCGCTATATC
>JAHFQI010000058.1:8983-21721 GCA_023259355.1 Comamonadaceae bacterium | reverse complement strand
CATGTTGGGTTGCGTGGTGTCGATCTCACGCAGCAGCTCGCCCACGTTCTTCTCGCCGTTGCACAGGCTGCTGATGATCTTGAGCCGCATGGGCGCGGACATGACGCGAAACACCTCGGCAGCCAGCTCGAAAACCTGGTCTGATTCGGTGAAGGACGGTGTCGCCGGCTTGGCCGTGGTGTTGCCCATGAACGCTGTTTTTCGGTTGGCGGTGTTGATCGGTAGATGCGAATATACGCTTATTCTGCAACAGGAAGCGGGTTGCGTCACCCGCGAAAATGGCCCGGAATCAGCGCGATGCGCCTGACCGCAAGGTCCGGCTCAGCAGCACCACCGGAATCAATCCCACGAGCACCAGCGCCAGGGAGGGCAGTGCCGCTTCGCCCAGGCGTTCGTCACGCGCCAGCTGGTAGGCCACGACCGCCAGCGTATCGGTGTTGAAGGGGCGCAGCACCATGGTCGCGGGCAGCTCCTTCATCACGTCCACGAAGACCAGCAAGGCCGCCGCCGCCGTGGAACGCCGCAGCAGCGGCCAGTGCACCCGCCACAGCAGCCCCATGCCGCCCGCCCCGAGCATGCGGGCGGAATCGTCCAGGCTCGCGGGAATGCGCGCGTAGCCGCTCTGCACCGATTGCAGCGCGACCGCGCAAAAGCGCACCAGGTAGGCCCAGACAATGCCCAGCACCGTGGCCGTCATGTAATACCCCACGCTGGTCTGCGGCGCTGCCGCCTGCAGCCAGCCCACCGGCAGCAACAGGCCCACCACGATGACGGCGCCCGGTATCGCGTAACCCAGACCCACCAGTTGGACCACGCCCCGCGTCAGGCGGTCGGACTGGCGCCGCGAATTGAAGGCCAGCAACGCCGCCACGGCCACCGCCAGCATGGCCGTGATCACGCCCAGCCGCACGCTGTTGAACGACCAGGCCACGAAACGGTCCCAGGGCAGGACCGACCAGTCCGCCGCGAGAGGCCGCAACATGAAGACCACCGGCAACACGAACCCCGCCAGCACCGGCAACCCGCACACCGCCCACGCGGCCGCCAGCCGCCGGCCCCTGAGCGGCACTGGCTGCGCCTCGGCCGAGCCCCCCCGTCCGCCACGCCCGGTGACGAAGCGCATGCGCTTCTGCGCGTTGTGTTCCAGCCGCAGCAGCACCATCACGACGATGAGCAGCAGCGTGGCCAGTTGCGCCGCGGCGACGCGGTTGTCCATGGACAGCCAAGCCTTGTAGATCCCGGCAGTGAAGGTCTGGATGCCGAAGTAGCTTGACACCCCGAAATCCGCCAGCGTCTCCATCAGCGCCAGCGCCACACCGGCCGCGACGGCCGGACGCGCCAGCGGCAGCGCCACCTCTCGGATGCGCCGCGACAGCGGTGCGCCCAGCAGGCGTGCCGCCTCCATCAGGTGCGTCGCGCGCTCGCTCAGGGCGGTGCGCGCCAGCAGGTACACGTACGGGTACAGCGAAAACGTGAACACCCAGGCCGCGCCCTCCACGCTGCGCACCTCCGGGAACACCCGGCCTTCAAGGCCGAATGCGCCACGCATCCACGACTGCAGCGGTCCGCTGAACTGCAGGAAGTCGGTGTAGGCATAGGCCACCACGTAGGCGGGCATGGCCAGGGGCAGCAGCAGGGCCCACTCCGCCACCCGGCGTCCCGGAAACTCGAACAGCGTCACGGCCGCCGCGCCCGCAGTGCCCACCAGCACCACGCCCACAGCCACCATCACGCACAGCCGCAGCGTGGTCCAGACGTAGTCCGGCAGCACCGTGCGCCCCATTTCCAGCAGGATGTCAGCGGTGGCGGCGTCCCATTGCAGCCAGGAGCCCAGCACCGCCAGCACCGGCACGGAAAGGGCCAGGGCCAGCAGCGGCAGGAAGATCAGACGGAGCCGGTGCAACGGCATGAAGGCGGGCAATCAGGGTGATGTAAATGAGAATTGTAAGCATCTACAATGACTCTCATGTTTCTCGAAGTCTCGCAACTCGACGTGCATTACCCGGGACGCCCGCAGGCGGCGGTGCGGGGCGTGTCGTTCGGCCTGCACGCCGGCGAAATCGGCGTGCTGATCGGCCCCTCGGGCTGCGGCAAGACGACCCTGCTGCGCGCCGTCGCGGGGCTGGAAGCCGTGACGGCCGGGGAAATCCGCCTCTCGGGCGCGGTGGTCAGCAGCGCCACGAAAACCGTGGCGCCGGAAGCGCGCCGCATCGGCATGGTGTTTCAGGACTACGCGCTGTTCCCGCACCTGGACGTGGGCCAGAACGTGGGTTTTGGCATCCACACCCTGCCCAAGGCCCAGCGTGCCGCCCGCGTGGCCGAGGTGCTGGAACTCGTGGGCCTGGGCGGTGCCGAGCGGCGTTACCCGCACGAGCTCTCGGGCGGGCAGCAGCAGCGCGTGGCGCTGGCCCGCGCGCTGGCGCCCCGACCGCAGCTGCTGCTGCTCGACGAGCCGTTCTCCAACCTCGACGTGGACCTGCGCGAACGCCTGGCCCACGAGGTGCGCGCCATCCTCAAGGCCGCACAGGCCACGGCGCTGTTCGTCACCCACGACCAGCTCGAAGCCTTTGCGATCGGCGACGCGATCGGCGTCATGCATGAAGGGCAGTTGCACCAATGGGACGACGCCTACACGCTCTACCACCGTCCCGCCTCGCGCTTTGTCGCCAACTTCATCGGTCACGGGGTGTTCACGCCGGCCACGCTGCGCGAGGTGGACCACCAGGTGGTGGTGCAGACCGCCTTGGGCGAACTGACCGACATGGCCGAATGCCCCCTGCCCTGCGCGTATGCGCAAGGCCAGTGCGACGTGCTGCTGCGCGCCGATGACATCGTTCACGACGATGACGCGCCGGTCAAGGCGGAGATCGTGCGCAAGGCGTTCCGCGGTTCCGAGTTTCTCTACACCCTGCGGCTGGCCAGCGGCGAGACCGTGCTGGCGCACGTCCCGAGCCACCACGACCACAAGATCGGCGAATGGATCGGCATCCGGGCCCAGGTGGACCACGTGGTCACCTTCAACCGGGCCTGCCCGCCGGACAAGCGAAACATGTGCGACCTGCCCTGCGCGACGCCGTGCGGGGAGCCCTGCGGCGAGCCTGGCACCGAGAACGGCGAATCGCCCGTCGCGCTGGCGCTGAAAGCCGGCCGGCCTTCGCCTGGCTGGCCGCCGCTGACCACCGCGTCCTGAACCTATTCGCGAGATGTGCGAAGCAAGTTGATGGCTTCGCGCAGATCGCTCGCCCAGGCGCGGCGGTCGCGGCCCTCGGCATGCTGGGGCGGGCCGAAACTCACCACGGCCGTGATGCCTGGCGTCGTGAGCGTGCGCCAGATCGAGCCCAGCAGCGTGTCGTCGCCGACATAACACGGCGCCAGGCTGGTTTCGCCGCTGGCCCGGTCCACAAACTGCAGCGCCACAGGCACCACCGGCGCCTCTGCGGCAATGGCGGCCTGCATCAGGTTGGCATGAAAAGGCAGCAGGTGGATGCCATCGCTGGTCGTGCCTTCGGGAAAGACCGCCACCACCTCACCGGCGCGCAAGGCATCGACCATGCGGTGCACCACGCGCATGGCGTCGCGCCGCGAGGCGCGTTCGATATAGAGGGTGCCGGCTGCCGTGGCGAGCGTGCCGATCAGCGGCCAGTGCTTGATGTCCGACTTGGACACAAAACGGCAGTGCCGCGCCGCGTGCATGACCAGGATATCAAGCCACGAAATGTGGTTGGCCACCAGCAAGACGGGGCCGTCATACGGCGGCACGCCCCGGACCACGAGGCGAATGCCCCAAATGGCCAACATGCGCTGCGCCCAGGCCTGAATCCGCGCCTCCCGGTGCGAGGCTGGCAGCTGTGGAAACCGTGCGTAGATGGTCCACAAGCCCACCGCGATATGCAGCAGACCACGCAACAGCTTGCCGACCGCGCGCCACGGGTTCATGCGTGCCGACCGACGTCAGGCCAATTTGTCGTAGGCGACATGCCCGCCCACGAGGGTGCAACGCACGCGACCCGGCAACGCGTAGCCGGAAAACGGCGTGTGCTTGCCCTGACTGCGCAGGGCCGCCGGCTGCACCACCCATTCGGCCCCGGGATCGAAAATGCAGACGTCGGCCACGCCGCCTTCCACCAGCTGCCCCACGCTCGCCTGCAGGGTACCCAGGGAGGCCCCCAGCACCCGCGCCGGTTCATGGGTCAGCACGGCCAGCGCGCGTGCAAGCCCGGTGCCGCTTTCCTGGCTCCACTTGAGCGCCAGGCTCAGCAGCAGTTCCAGGCCGGTCGCGCCAGGTTCGGCTTCGGCAAACGGCAGGGTCTTGGCGTCTTCGTCCACCGGCGTGTGGTCGGACACCAGGGCGTCGATCGTGCCATCGGCCAGGGCCTCTCGCAGGGCATCCCGGTCGCGCTGCTGGCGCAGCGGCGGGTTGAGCCGGGCGCGGCTGTCGAAGTAGCCGATGTCGTTCTCCGTCAGATGCAGCGAATTGATGCTGATGTCGCACGTCAGGTCCAGGCCTTCGTCTTTCGCGCGGCGCACCAGCGCCAGCCCCGCGGCGCTGCTGAGTCGGCAGAGGTGGACCCGGGCGCCGGTGGACTTCATGAGTTCAAAAATGACATGCAGCGCAATGGTCTCGGCCGCAACCGGCACGCCGGACAGGCCCATGCGCGTGGCAAGCGGCCCGCTGGCAGCCACGCCACGCCCGAGGTACAGCTCCTGCGGGCGCAGCCACACCGCATAACCAAACGTGCTGGCGTATTGAAGGGCCCGTTGCAGCACCTGGGTGTTGCCCAGCGGCACCTCGGCCTGGCTGAAACCCACGCAGCCGGCCTCGGTCAGCTGGACCATTTCGGTGAGCACCTCGCCCTGCATGCCGCGCGTGAGCGCGCCCAGCGGGAAGACGCGCGACTGGTGCAGCTTCTCGGCGCGGAACTTGAGCATCTCGACCAGACCGGGTTCGTCGAGCACCGGGTCGGTATCGGGGGGACAGACCACGCTGGACACGCCACCGGCGACGGCGGCGGCCATCTCGCTCTCCAGCATGCCCTCATGTTCATGGCCAGGCTCGCGCAGGCGCACCGCCAAATCCACCAGCCCCGGCGTCACGACACAGCCCGCGGCGTCGATCACCTTGTTGGGAGCAAAGTCCGTCGGCACCTGCTTGATGGAAATGATGCGCCCGGCCGCCACGGCCACGTCGCAGATCTCGTCGAAATTCGAGGCCGGGTCGATGACCCGGCCGCCCTTGATCAGTATCTTCATTGTTGATCTTTCACGGAATCGTGGAAGCAAAAGGCCGCAGCGCCGGGCCGCCCCAAGCAAGGCCAGCCCCCGAGGGGCTGAGGCCCGCGGCTCCAAGCCTGCCTCTGCAGGATTGGACGGACCGAAGAGCCATCGCCTCTGGCGAGGGCACGTACAGCGCAGTACACGAAGTGACAAGCGTGGGGGCCATGTTCACGCCTCGTTGCCGGCCACGATGCTCATCACCGCCATGCGCACCGCGATGCCGAAAGTGACCTGCGGCAGGATCACGCTTTGTTTGCCGTCCACCACGGCCGAGTCGATTTCCACACCCCGGTTGATCGGCCCCGGGTGCATGACGATGGCGTCGGGCTTGGCCAGATGCAGCTTCTCGGGCGTGAGCCCGAAGCTCTTGAAAAACTCCTGGCTCGACGGCAGCAGCGCGCCGCTCATACGCTCGTTTTGCAGGCGCAGCATGATCACCACGTCACAGCCCTTGATGCCCTCTTCCAGCGTGTGGCACACGCGCACGCCCATGTGGGCCATGTCGCCCGGCACCAGGGTCTTGGGCCCCACCACGCGGACCTCGGCGCAACCGAGCGTCGTCAGCGCATGGATGTCGGAGCGCGCCACGCGCGAATGCAGCACGTCGCCCACGATGGCCACCGTGAGGTTCGAGAAATCCTTCTTGTAGTGCCGGATGGTGTACATGTCCAGCAGGCCCTGGGTCGGGTGGGCGTGCCGGCCATCGCCGGCATTGACCACATGCACGTGCGGCGCGACATGCTGGGCAATCAGGTAGGGCGCGCCCGACTCGCTGTGGCGCACCACGAAAATATCGGCCGCCATGGCCGAGAGATTGGCGATGGTGTCGAGCAGCGACTCGCCCTTGGACGCCGAGGAGCGCGCAATATCGAGGTTGATCACGTCGGCCGACAGCCGCGTGGCCGCGATCTCGAAGGTCGTGCGCGTGCGCGTGGAGTTCTCGAAGAACAGGTTGAACACGCTCTTGCCACGCAGCAGCGGCACCTTCTTGACCTCCCGGTCACTGACGCTGACGAAGTTCGCGGCGGTGTCGAGGATGTGGGTCAGGATGTCGCGGGACAAACCTTCGGTGGACAGCAAGTGAATCAGCTCGCCGTTCTTGTTGAGCTGGGGGTTGCGCTTGTAAAGCATGGTCAGTGGCCTTCCACGTGAAAGCTGAATCCGCCGGCCGCATCGCGGGCCAGCGCCAGCGACTGGGCGGCGGGCAGGAAAACCCGCGCCGCCGCGAAGTCTGCCTGCACCGGCAACTCGCGGCCGCCGCGGTCCACCAGCACGGCCAGCTTCACGCTCGCGGGCCGGCCGTAATCGAACAGTTCGTTGAGCACGGCGCGGATCGTCCGGCCGGTGTAGAGCACATCGTCCAGGACGATGATCTCCGCGCCGTTGACGTCGAAAGGCAGCACCGTCTGCCCACCGGCGGACAGGCCGCGCTTCGAAAAGTCGTCGCGGTGCATGGCCGACGAAATCGCGCCCGCATCCCCAGGCAGCTGCAGGTCTTTCTGCAGGCGTTCGGCCAGCCAGGCGCCCCCCGAAGTGATGCCGACGAGGCGGGTCTGCGATGTACACAGGCCGCGCACGCCACGCAGCAGTTCGCGGTACAGGGCCTCGGCATCCAGGAAAAGGGCCCCCATGCCTTGGGGCGGCCCGGCGTCGTTCTGTTGCGCCCCCACGCTCGGCACTTTCGTGTCCTCGCTGCCCCCCAAGGGGGCTTTCGCGCCTTGGGGCGGCCCGGCGTCGCTCTGCGTGCTCATGGAATGTTCCTCAAAAACTGTTCAAGAATGATGCAGGCGGCGGCGGCATCTGCGTCGCGCGCACCGGCCTGCAGTGCCTCGGTGGTGCTGTAGCGCTCATCGACCTCGAACACCGGCAATTTGAAGCGCCCCTGAAGCTGCCTCGAAAAACGCTGCGCCAGGCGGGTGTTGTCGTGGGCCGCGCCATCCGGGTGAAATGGAATGCCCACCACCAGCGCATCCGGCTGCCACTCGCGGATGCGCGCAGCGATCTGATCGAACCGTGCGTCGCCTTCGGCCTTGATCGTGCCCTGAGGCGTCGCACTGCGCATCAGGCGGTTGCCCACCGCGACCCCCGTGCGCTTGAGGCCGAAATCGAGCGCCAAAAAGGTTTGAAGATGGGGGGGCACGTCAGGCGCAGCCAGCGTGCTCATGCGTGCCCCGCGTCCGGCGACAGCATCCAGGCCTGAAGCCCCAGAAGGGCAAGCGCCTTGTCATAACGCTGCTCGACAGGGGTCTCGAAAATCACGGCGGGATCGGCCCCCACGGTCAACCAGCTGTTTTCACCCAGTTCGGACTCCAGCTGGCCTTCACCCCAGGCGGAATAACCCAGCGTCACCAGCACACGCCGCGGGCCTGCGCCGGTGGACAGGGCTTCCAGCACATCCTTGGAGGTCGTCATCTCCAGCCCGCCCGGTATCACCATCGTGGATGCGTACACCGAGTCTTCGGGGCGGCCGCCTGTGGCGATCATGGGGTCATGCAGCACGAAGCCGCGCTCGGTCTGGACCGGCCCGCCATGAAACACCGGCGCATCCACCAGGTCGGCACGGCGCAAAGGCAGGTCAACCTTGTCAAACAGGCCCTTGAGGTTGATGTCTTTGGGCTTGTTGATGATCAATCCCAAAGCGCCGCGCTGGCTGTGTTCGCACAGATAGACCACGCTCCTGGCAAAGGACTCGTCCTCCAACCCGGGCATGGCGATCAGGAAATGATGCGTCAGGTTGATGGGAGCAGAATCGGCAGACATGGAGGAATTTTACCGGTGAAGATGGGCAAGCCATTCCACAGCGGGCTGATGTGGTTCCGGCGCGATCTGCGGGCCGATGACAACGCCGCGCTGTACCACGCACTCAAGAGTTGCGCGCAGGTTCACTGCGCGTTCATTTTCGATCGGGAGATCCTTGACACCCTGCCGCGCGCGGACCGCCGCGTCGAATTCATCCGCGAGACGCTGGTGGAACTCGATGCCGCCCTGCGCCAACTGGCGGGTCGCCCTGACGCCGGGCTCATCGTGCTCCATGGGGTCGCCCGGCAGGAGCTGCCCCGTCTGGCCCACAGGCTGGGCGTGCAGGCGGTCTTCGCCAACCACGACTACGAGCCCCTGGCGATCGACCGGGATGCCACCGTCCGCAGCGCGCTGGCCGGCGTTGGCATTGCACTTCACACCTACAAGGACCAGGCCATCTTCGACCGCGATGAGGTTTTGACGCAGCAGGGCAGGCCCTATGGCGTGTTCACGCCCTACAAAAACGCATGGCTGAAAAAGCTCGATGATTTCTATCTCAAACCCTACCCGGTGGCGCGCCATGCTGATGCGCTGGCACCAAGGCACGCCGAGCACGGCCTGCCGGTGCCCCGCCTGGGAGACATCGGCTTTGAGCCCACCAACCTTGCCGGGCTCAAAATCCCGGTGGGCCCAAGCGGCGGCCAGCGCCTCTTCGCTGATTTCCTCGAACGTGTTGACCGTTACCACGAAACGCGCGATTTCCCCGCGATCAAGGGCCCGAGTTACCTCAGCGTCCACCTGCGGTTTGGCACCATCTCCATTCGCCAGCTCGCCGGCGCTGCCCATCGCCTGGCGCGGGGAGGCAGCCAGGGCGCGAGCGTCTGGCTCGCCGAGTTGATCTGGCGCGATTTTTACTTCCAGGTTCTGGCCAATTTCCCGCACGTGGCGACGGGCAGCTTCAAGCCGGAATATGACGCGATCCATTGGGAACACGGCAAACATGCCGAGTCGCTTTTTTCGGCATGGTGCGAAGGGCGGACGGGCTATCCGATCGTGGACGCCGCCATGGCGCAGATCAACCAGACGGGCTACATGCACAACCGGCTGCGCATGGTCGTGGCCAGTTTCCTGGTCAAGGATCTGGGCATCGACTGGCGCTGGGGCGAGCGTTATTTCGCCGAGAAGCTCAATGACTTCGACCTTTCCGCGAACAACGGGGGCTGGCAATGGTCCAGTTCCAGCGGATGCGACGCGCAGCCTTACTTCCGCATCTTCAATCCGGTCAGCCAAAGCGAGAAGTTCGATGCCGGAGGCAAGTTCATCCGGCGCTACCTTCCGGCACTTGCCGCGCTGCCCGACAGCGCATTGCACGCCCCCTGGAAAGCACGGCCGATGGATTTGCTGGCAGCTGGCGTGGAACTGGGCAAGACTTATCCCGCGCCCCTCGTCATGCACGAGGAGGCGCGGGAGAAAACCCTGAAACGTTACGCCATCGTCAAGAAACCCGCCTCGCCCTGAAAATCGTCAGCGGCAAAGCGGTGCGGACCTCGGGCCTGTTCAGGCCGCAACGGACACCGCGACCGGGGCTTCCACGTACCGCCGCACCAGACTGAGCAACTCTTCTTCCGAATAGGGTTTGCCCAGATAGTGATTGACCCCCAGTGCCTGCGCGTGCTCCCGGTGTTTTTCAGCGATCCGCGACGTGATCATGATGATCGGCAAATCTTTCAACCGGTTGTCTCCGCGGATGTTGCGGGCGAGGTCGAAGCCATCCATGCGCGGCATTTCAATGTCGGACAGCACGATGACCGGACGCTCTTCCTGCAATCGCTCCAGCGCCTGCAGTCCATCGGCCGCCAGCGCAACCCGGTAGCCTTCGCGCTGCAACAGACGCTGCGTAACCCGGCGCACGGTAATTGAATCGTCAACCACCAGAACGAGTGGCACTTGTGAGGCCGCTGGCTGGAGCACGGACACCGGGGTCCCCTGGGCCAAAGCCGAAACTTCAAGGGCATCTGCCTGTGCATGCGCCACGCTGAACTGGCGCGCCTGCTCGCCATAAACGCTGGCCAGCGCAACCGGGTTGTAGATCAGGATCACCGCCCCGGAGGCCAGCACGGTCATGCCCGCCAGACCCGGCAGGCGCGACAGCTGGGGCCCCAGGTTCTTGACCACCGCTTCCTGGTTGCCCAGGATTTCGTCCATGTGCACCGCCACGCGCTGGGCGGCGCTGCGGAAAATCACCACCGGCATGGTCTTGGTGGGAGGTTCAGTGCTGCAGGCCGAAGACTGCAGCAGCGCGCCCGACCAGAAAAATGGAACAGATTCGCCGCCAAACTCCAGCACACCCGTGCTGTAGGCTTGCTGCAACTCCTTCGCGGTGACGCGGCGCACGAGTTCCACGAGGTTGGCCGGAACACCCACAGAAAGCGTCCCGGACCGCATCACCACCACCTGGGTCACCGCCGTGGTCAGCGGCAGCACCAGCTTGAAGCTGGTGCCTCGCCCGGCCTGGGTCACGGTTTCGATCCGGCCACCCAGCGCCTGAACCTCGGCGCGCACGACGTCCATGCCGATACCCCGGCCGGCCAGCTCAGTCACCTCCGAAGCCGTGGTGAAGCCCGGCATGAAAATGAGGTTCGCGGCCTCTTCCTCACTCAAGGCCTGCCCCGGTGCGACCAGGCCGTGCTGCACAGCTTTTTCGAGAATGCGGGGAATATCGAGCCCAGCACCGTCGTCCCGGAACGTCACCGAAACGTCATTGCCAGCCTGCTGCAGTTCGATCGTGATCGTGCCGACCGGCTCCTTGCCCGCGGCCACCCGGGTCGACTGGCCCTCGATGCCGTGAACCACGCAGTTGCGCAGCAGGTGCTCAAAGGCGGCTGTCATGCGGTCCAGCACGCCGCGGTCCATTTCGATGGAGCCACCGTCGATGTCCAACTTGACCTGCTTGCCCGTGTCCTTGGAAGCCTGACGCACCACGCGGTACAGGCGCTCGGATATACCCTCGAACTCCATCATGCGGGTGCGCAGCAAATCCTGTTGCAGGGCCCGGGTCTGCCGCGCCTGGGCGATCAGATCGTCTTCGGTGGCGTCCACGGTCCGCTGCAGGTTGCGCTGCACGGTGGCCACGTCGTTCACCGACTCCGCCATCATTCGGGTGAGTTCCTGAACGCGGGTAAAGCGATCGAACTCCAGGGGGTCGAAGTTCTGCTGCGAATCCTTTGCCTGCGCCATGCGGGACTGCATCTGGCTCTCCGCCTGCAATTCGATGTCGCGCAGCTGCTGGCGGAGCCGATCCAGGTTGCCCGTGAGATCCAGCAAAGAGCCCCGCAGCTGCCCCATTTCGGCCTCCAGGCGGGCACGGGTGATCATCACCTCGCCAGCCTGGTTGACCAGGCGATCCAGCAACTGCGACCGCACTCGCACGGCCTGATTGGCCGCCGCCCGCACGGGCGCCACCATCATGGGCGCCGGCATGGCAATCACGGAGCGCGCAATGTCCCTGGCGGGCTCCACAAAATTCGGCTCGACAGCCACGTCCTCCACGGCTGTCGCGGCAACGGACGGTTCCGCCAACTCGGGCATGAACGCCTGCAGGTTGATCTGCCGAAGCGCCTGGAACTTGCCTTCGAGCGAGTCCAGTCGCGTCATCAACGGCGAAACATCCTCGCTCTGCACCAATCCGGTACCGAGACTTTCAATCTCGGACTCCATCCGGTGGGCCATTTCACCGAGCTGCAAGGCGCCCGCCAGGCGCGAACTGCCCTTCAGCGTGTGCAAGGCACGCAGCACCTCGCCCCGTGCCGTCGTGTTTTCTGGACGTGCCACCCATTGCCGCAGGGCACCCCCCAGCTGAGGCAGCAGCTCACTCGCTTCTTCCTCAAAAATCGGGAACAGATCCGGATCGAGAACATCGACCAGGTCGATGTCTTCAGCATCATGGTCCCGGCCAGCATAGGTTTCAGGCTCGGCCCGCTGCACCACCTGAGGCGCCGGCGCAGGCTGGACAACAGCGGGGGCCGCAACCTCGGCCTGTACCAACTCGGGCACCGATTCAGTCGGAGCCTGGGATGGCAACTCAATGGCAACGGGCGTTGTTGCCACGACCGCCGGCTCCTCGACTGGGGGAACGACAACGGCATCCGCCTCTTCGACTTCCGTCAGTTCCGCGAGCGCATCCTGCCCCATCACGACATCGTTGGCCGCACCGTGATCCGGCACCAAGCCAACCTCTTCAGCAAACTCAAGTGCTTTCAGTTCAACCAGAATGGGCGCGCTGGGCTCTTTCAGGAAGCCGGCCGCAAACTGGTGCAGCAGCCTGCGGATATCTTCCGCCGCTTCCCTGAACACCCGTCCCTGCGCGGCCGTGCCGCCAGGCTGGCCATGCATCCGCTGCAAGGCGTGCTCCAGCGCCCGGGCCATATCCGAAAGAGACAAAAAGCCCACCGTGGCGGAACTGCCAGCCAGTGAATGGGCCAGCGCCTCGGCATCGGCCGGTACGGGTCGATGCAGTTCCATCGACCATTCCGTCAGCTGCGTCAACAAGCGGCGCGACCACTCGTCCGCCTCGTTCAAATAGACGTTGTACAGCGGTATGCCAATTCGCAACGAACCGATCACCTTGATCTGCTCTTCCTGAATGGCATCGTCCGACAGTTCTTCCGCGAGTGGCTCCGTTTCAGGCGGTGGTGGCTCAACAGGCTCGGCAACCAGGACCTCTTC
>JAHFQI010000058.1:0-8883 GCA_023259355.1 Comamonadaceae bacterium | reverse complement strand
TCGATGAACTCGATCTCGCCGGCGTCATCGGCCGGCTGATCCGTGATCTCAGGCACGGCTGCCGGCACATCGGCGGCAGCCAGCTGGGGAAGCACCAACGGCAGACGCGTGTTGTCCTTGCGCAAGGCATCGGCGGCAACCTGGAAGATCGATGCCGTCCAATGGTTTGCACGACCTTGCGGAATATCTGCAACCCATCGAGAGAAGGCTTGCAGGGCCTCACGGGACAGGCCACACAGTTCAGGGCTCGCGGGCTTTTGCTCGGACAGCCAGGCGTTGAGCAACTGCTCCAGCGACCAGGCCGCCTCGCCAAACTCCATCAGGCCGACCATGCGCGAACTGCCCTTGAGCGTGTGAAACGCGCGGCGCAACGTCGTCTGCTGCGCCAGATCCCTCGGATCCAGCCCCAGGGCATCCAGCGCTTCCAGGCCGTTGTGGATCACCTCGTTGGCCTCTTCCAAGAAGATCCCCTGCAAGTCGTCTTCGTCAATTTCCGTGGCTTCAACTTGGGAACCACGGGCCTCAACCATCTCGGGCTGTGGACTCAACGCCTTGTTTTCGCCAAGATCCAGACTCAATTCGGGCAACGATCTGGCCTCTTCCCGATCCAGCGCACGAACTTCATCGGGAATGGCCTCCGGAAGATCGAACTCCAGTTCAAAATCAGCGCCGATTTCGGCTTGGTCCGGTTGCGGCGCCACAAAGGCATGCACCTCTGACGTGGCCGGTACATCGACCGCAGGCACCCCCATGTCCCCGCTTGCCGACCCTGCCACCGGTGGCGTCGCCAAGCGTCCCATCAAGGGCCGAAGCTCGCCCAGCTCAGCGTCATAAACAAACAATTTCTTGGCAAGTGCCGGCTGGTAATTGAGCATGTCAATCAGGAAGCCGAGCGCGCCCAAGTTGTTGCCGAGGTTGTCGAAGGTTCCGGCGGCCCGCGCACGCTCTTCATCAACGTCGGTAACCAGAATCTCCTCCACGCTTTCGCGCATGCGCATCACGGCCTGGGCCGCCTGATCAAGCCCCAGCACGGACAACACACCACGCATCTGGGTCAGCAACGCGGGAACACCGTTCAGGATGGCTTTCTCGGCAGGATTGCGGAAAAACTGGTCAAGTGCTTTCTCGGCATCCGTCAGGGTCACCCTCAACTCACCGACAACCGTGCCCATGGTCTGTCGGTCACTGACGCGGCGGTAAAGCTCCTCCATCCAGGGCTCAAGCGGCTCGGCGCTGCCGCCGGAGCAGACATGTTCAAGCCGTTCCGCAAGCCGGTTGGTCCGGTCCGACAACTCGCCATCGTCCGGATTCCGGTCCGCCAGAGCAGCTTCCAGGTACAACACCGACGTCGCCACTTCGAGCGCCACATCCGCCACCGGCGGCTTGCCTGACCGGACCGTCAGTTCGGCCGCATGCTTCAGACCTTGCGCCAGCCGCTGACCCCGGGGATGCAGCTTCAGGATTGAATCGGCAACCAGGCCGAACTGATCCGACACGTGCTTGATGCGCCCCATGTCACCGCCGGACAATCCCGACCAAGTCTCCACAACCGCGGCAATCCGCTTGCGTGCCTGGGCCAGCACGGCGGGATCAAACGCGCCATACCGCCGGACTTCATAGTCCACCGACTCGAATCGGTTCAATCCGTAGGCATTCCGGACGGCAACAAGACAGGGCGACTCCAGCGCTTGAGAGGGCCGTGCCTGCGCGCAGAAAAACAGCAAATCCTTGGCCAGTCGCTCTGAAACCCGCTGGTCGCCGCGAAGGGACGCTGTGTATTGCAAAAGCACCTGCGAAGCCGCCCGTTTGACATACAAGTCAACCGGCACCAACGCATTCGCAATTGCCTCGAAATACCCCGCGCAGATCGCCCAGAAAATGGCGGAAGTCCCCTGCGTGCTCGATTGGGCCAGACCCAGACTCAGATGCCGCAACTCCGATGCCGCGGCGGGATCGCCTTTTTGCATCACGCTGAGCACAGCCTGGTCAATCCGGGCGCGATCCGTTCTTTCAAGCGTCTCACTGCCATGACCGGCCACAGCCAACTCCGGATGGATCCAGCGCCACTCCAGCGGCCACAAATCCGCAGGATGGATACGGTCCGCCGACGCGAGCAACTGGGCATCGCGGTAATGGGGAAACAGGCCGACCGCGGATTGCTGCGCTCCGTTCAGAATGACGTCCAGGTACTCAATCAGTGCAAAACTGGCTCGCTCAAGCACGGCAGCGGAGCCTTCGTTGCATTTCTCGGGGCGCTGCACGAACTGCTGCACGGCCGACTCCATGGCCCTGAGCATGTTCGCTGGCGCAACCAGACCAACCATTTCCAGCGCCCCCACAGCCTGGTGCATCTGCTGGCGGGCCATCCGCAATTGGCTAGCATCCACAGAGGCGAGGTCGGTCCCCCGCGCCGCTTCCGTGTCACGGACAAAGCGCTTGAGTGACTTGTTGGCCACCTCAAGCGACTTGCGAAGCTCATCAAGCACCCAGGCCAGTGGACCAAGGTCCGTTACGCCGGTATCGGGATCGATCACACCGGCAGCTTCATCGATTTGCATGACTTGGCGCACTCCGCAGGATTTGGGCGAGGGTCAGAGACCGTATTCGGATCAAGCGATCTTGAATCGCGACACCGACTGACGCAGCTCTTCGGCCATGCGGGAGAGTTCGCGAACCTGATTCGCCGTGGAGCGGGTGCCCTCACCGGTTTGTTCCGTCACCGCGAAAATGTGCTGGATGTTCCCCGCCACTTCGTTGGCGGAGACCGCTTCCCTGGAAGCGGATTCAGAAATTTGCTCAATCAGTTCGGCAAGTTGGCGCGACACACGGTCAATCTCAGAAAGCGCGGTACCTGCATTGTCAGACAGCTTGGCCCCCTCCACCACACCCTGCGTGGAACGCTCCATGGCGCCCACGGCATCCTGGGTGTCGGTCTGAATCGCTTTCACCAGTGCCGAGATCTGCCGCGTCGCATCAGCGGACCGCTCGGCCAGACGCTGCACTTCTTCTGCCACCACCGAGAAACCGCGGCCCGCTTCGCCAGCAGACGCAGCCTGAATGGCGGCGTTCAGCGCCAGCACGTTGGTCTGCTCGGTAATGTCCGAGATCAGCTCGGTGATTTCACCAATTTCCTGTGACGATTCGCCCAGCCGCTTGATGCGCTTGGAGGTTTCCTGAATCTGGTCGCGGATGGAGTTCATACCGCCGATGGCGTTCTGCACCGCCTGCAGACCGGACTCGGCAGCCTGCAGCGACTGGCGTGCCACCGAAGCGGATTCCTGCGCCTGCGAGGACACGTCATTGATGCGCGACGCCATGTCCAGCACCGACTGGCCGGTTTCGCGAATTTCGCGCAACTGCTCGGTGGAAGCCGCCAGCAGCTCGGTGGACGTGTTTTCCACCTGGGACGTGGTCTGCGCCACCCGGGTGACCGTGTTCTGCACGCTGCCCACCAGCAGGCGGAGTTCTTCCACCGTGTAATTCACCGAGTCGGCAATGGCGCCGGTAATGTCCTCGGTCACCGTTGCTTCCTGCGTCAGATCGCCTTCGGCCACCGTCTGCAATTCGTTCATCAGCCGCAAAATGGCAGCCTGGTTGGCGTCATTGACGCGCTTGGCTTCCTGCTCCTGGCGCTCGGCTTCCAGACGCTGGTTTTCAGCGACACCTTGGCGTTGGCGGCTGTCCTGAAGCTGCACATAAGCCAGTCCTCCGGCGAACACCAGGGCCAGCGCGGCCGACAACAGCAAGACCGTCACGGCGCCAGCGCCAAGACCCGTCCGGGCAGACAGCTTGCCCTGCACATCCTCAAGACTGCGGCGCAGCGGCTCGCTGTCGGCAATGATCGACGCTTGGGCTTCACGCGCGGAAACGAGACCCTGGAGGTTGCCCAGAATCGCGCCCGCCTGGCTGCGTGTGTCCTCGTACAACTTCAACAAGGCTTCCAGCCGTTCGCGGGTTTGCGGGTCCTTGGAGCCCGCCAGCCGCAGCTCCGGACTTCCGTCGAGCAGGCCTTGCGCAATCTCCTTGAACGAATTCAGATCCTTGCCCAGCAGGAACACCGCCTCGGGGCTCACGCCTTCCATGGTCAGGAACTCGTTGGCTGATTTGCCGATGCGCTGCGTCAACATCACCAGCTGGCCGGACGCGGAAATGTCGGAAGCGGCTGCGTTTTGCTGGAGCTTGAGCGATGAAATCGTCTCGGCGATTTCAAGCAGGTCGGAAGACTGCCGGTTGATGGTGCGAAGTGCGGTGCCCACCTGGGTCAAGATCTTCTGCTGTCCCATCACGGTGTTGGCGTTTTTCTCCGCCCGGTCCACCAGGGGCATCGCCTTCTCGACTTCGGCCATGTCCGCCTGAGCAACGGCGTCAATCCGCAGTTCAGGATCCCCATCCTTCAGGCCACGAACCGTTTTCGCCAGAACGCCGGCGCTTTCGCGAACGTCCGGGAACGCCTGGGGACTCCCCACCAGCGCCTGCGACACCGATTTGGCAAGCCGCTGGGATTGCATCAGCGACTGGCCCGTGGCGGCCACCTGCTGGGCCACCTTGTCTGCCTGGCTCAGCGCATAGAAGGTCACAGCCGTCAGCACCACCAGCGAGGTGCCCAGCAGAATGGCAAAGATTCGCTGGTGCTGAACCGTTGTTCGAGCTCCCAGCACCGGCAGAACCAGCAGATCACCCGCGGGCGCGGCACCGGACTCCTCCTCCGCAACCAGACCCCCAACGACTTTGCTTTCCGCAAAATCAGCCGTGCTCAACTGCTCGGACTCCATGGCTTGCGACCGGTCATCCTCCATCTCCACGGCACTTGTTACCTCAGGACCGGACTCCGTTCCAGCGTCGGGTTGGGCAGAGGGCGTTTTCTTGCCGAACAGTTTATTGATTTGATCAACGAGGGACATGGTGACAGCCTTCCTGGGACTTAAGCGCTAATGCTCAAAAACTGGGGATGAAGAGACAAAGCCTGCAGGTTGATTTCCTGCCAGGACGCCCCTTGAAGATCCGTGTAACGATGCCCAAAATAAACGGGCGAATCGGCGGACGCGGGAGTGGACTCAACAAAGGATTCGAGGTGTTTCAGCCCCGAAAGCCTGTCAATCAGCACCGCGCAATTGATACTCAACACATCATTGAAAGCCACCAGCCGACACTGGCTCTGAGCCAGGTCGCTGCGTGGTGTCGTGGAAGACTGCGTCACGAACGCACCCAAATCCACCACGCCGCTCACGCCACCCCGCAGGTTGGCCACACCCATGAACCATCCCTTGACATGAGGAACAGCGTGAACCGTCGTCCAGGGAAAAATCTCTCCGGCATGGTTCAGGGGGAACAGGTATTTGGAACCTGCCGCCTCCACCGCCAGCCAGGAAGCGGCGGCACCCGAGGTGCGCGCTTCCTGCAATCGACTGGCGAGACGGCTCTGGAAAGCTCGAAGTGCTTCGCGGCTGGCCATGGGCGGTGATTCAGCTCAAGGCCTTGATCTTGGCCAGCAATTCCGTCACTTCAACGGGCTTGGTGACATAGTCCCGGGCACCCTGACGCAAACCCCAGACCCGATCGGTTTCCTGGTTCTTGCTGGTGCACATGATGATCGGCACGTCCGTGTACAAGGGATCGCGTGAAATGGCGCGCGTCAGCTGGAATCCGTTTTGCCCGGGCATCACGACATCCATCAGGATGAGGTCCGGCTTTTCTTCGGCCAGGCGGCGGAAGGCATCTTCGGCGTTTTCAGCGGTTTTCACTGAAAACCCATTCTTTTGAAGCAAATCGGTCAAAAACATCAACTCGGTTTTCGAGTCATCAACGACCAGTACTTTCTGGATAGACATCACAACACTCCTTGATTGGCTGAACCAAACTGCTTGACCGCCTGCAGCAGTTGGTCCTTGGTAAACGGCTTGGTGAGATAGTCCTGGGAGCCGACCATGCGGCCCCGTGCCTTGTCGAAAACGCCATCCTTCGAGGACAACATGACGACCGGAACTGAGGAAAATTTCACGTTTTTCTTGATGATGGCGCAGGTCTGATAACCATCAAGACGCGGCATCAGAATGTCGCAAAAGATGAGGTCAGGGTGGTAGTCATTGATCTTGGAAAGCGCATCGAAACCATCTTCCGCAAGCATCACATCGTGACCCCCTTGCTTCAGAAAAATTTCGGCGCTCCGGCGAATGGTGTTGCTGTCGTCGATAACCAGCACTTTGTAACCCGATCCAGTAACACTCACTACGCTGCACTCCTGCCTATGTTTCGGCCCGACGTCATGTCAAAAAATGGCACCGCGATCGAGCTTCAGATTTCAACCATTTCAAAGTCTTCCTTGCGTGCGCCGCACTCCGGGCAGGTCCAGTTCATGGGCACCGCAGCCCAAGCCGTTCCCGGCGCGAGACCGTGATCAGGATCGCCTTCAGCCTCGTCATAAATCCATCCGCAAATCAGGCACATCCACGTTTTTGTATTGATCACAGCTTAAAAGGCCTTCACATAGAATGCAATCATTGTATCGAGGCATCAAGGCCGTTCCCGGTAACAGATCCTGCCTTCCGTCTGAATTTTGGCCTATGACAAACCCGAACATCCCGCCCCTCTCCGACGAGACTTCCACCGAGTCCGACGACACCTCGCCCCCCTGTGTTCTCGTGTTCAATGCCAGCGATCCCAGCGGTGCCGGCGGCCTCAATTGCGACGTCCTGTCGATTGCGTCGGTGGGCGCCCACGCCCTGCCCGTGGTCACTGGCGCCTATGCCCGCGACACCGCCGAGATATTCGACTTCTTCCCCATGGACGAGGAAGCCGTCACCGAGCAGGCGCGAGCGATCCTGGAAGATGCGCCGGTGCAGGTGATCAAGGTCGGATTTGCGGGCAGTCCGGAGAACATCAGCGCGATCGCCGAACTCGCCACCGACTACGCCGACGTGCCGTTGATTGCCTGCATGCCCAACCTGTCCTGGTGGGATGAAGGCAAGATCGACCTGTACCAGGATGCCTTCAGGGAACTGCTTTTGCCGCAGACCACGGTGTTGGTAGGAAACCACACCACGCTGTGGCGCTGGCTGCTGCCGGACTGGGCCAGCGAGAAAAGCCCGACACCTCGTGACATCGCCAGGGCCGCGTCCGAACTGGGGGTCCCCTACACGCTGGTGACGGGCATCCCGCTGCCCGACCAATTCATCGACAACGTGCTCGCCACCCCGCAGGCCACCATGGGCAGCGAGAAGTTCGAGCGTTTCGACGCCGTGTTCGCGGGAGCCGGCGACACGCTGTCTGCGGCCCTGGCCGCACTGATTGCCACCGGCAGCGACCTGACGGGCGCCGTCAGCGAGGCCCTGCACTACCTCGACCGGTGCCTCGACGCGGGTTTTCGACCCGGCATGGGCCATGTGGTGCCCGATCGGCTGTTCTGGGCCCAGTCCGAAGACGATGACGACGAGGCGGCGGGCGACGAAAGCACCGTGCCCGATATTTTCGAGATCCCCTTCAATGAAACCAAGCACTGACGCCACCATTGACAAAAATACCGCGCTATTTGAACGCGCGCGCCGGTCGATCCCCGGTGGGGTGAACTCGCCGGTCCGAGCCTTTCGCGCCGTGGGAGGCACGCCGCGCTTCGTGAAGCGCGCCCAGGGGCCGTATTTCTGGGACGCCAACGACCAGCGCTACATCGACTACATCGGCTCGTGGGGCCCGATGATCCTGGGCCACGGCCACCCGGCCGTGCTCGATGCGGTGCAAAAGGCCGCGCTGGACGGCTTCTCCTTCGGGGCGCCAACCGAGCGCGAGATCGAGCTGGCCGAGGAAATCATCCGCCTGCTCCCCTCGCTGGAGATGGTGCGACTGGTGAGCTCCGGCACCGAGGCCGCGATGAGCGCGATCCGCCTCGCGCGCGGGGCCACAGGGCGCAGCAAGCTCATCAAGTTTGAAGGCTGCTACCACGGCCACGCCGACGCGCTGCTGGTCAAGGCCGGCTCGGGTCTCGCGACCTTCGGCAACCCGACCAGCGCCGGCGTGCCGCCCGAGGTAGTGCAGCATACGCTGGTGCTCGAATACAACAATGTCGCGCAACTGGAAGAAGCCTTCGCCCTGCACGGCCCGGAACTGGCCTGCCTGATGATCGAGCCGATCGCGGGCAACATGAACTTCGTGCGCGCCTCCGTGCCGTTCATGCGGCGTTGCCGCGAACTTTGCACGCAGCATGGCGCGTTGCTGGTGTTTGACGAGGTCATGACCGGCTTCCGCGTGGCGCTGGGCGGCGCGCAAAGCGTTTACGCCCGGGATATTCCCGGCTTCCAGCCTGACATCACGGTGATGGGCAAGGTCATTGGCGGTGGCATGCCACTGGCGGCATTTGGCGGTTCGCGCCGGCTCATGGAGCAAATGGCGCCGCTTGGGCCGGTGTACCAGGCCGGCACGCTGTCGGGCAACCCGGTCGCCACGGCCTGCGGCCTCGCCACGCTGCGCGAAATCAGCCGGCCCGGATTCTTCGAGGACCTGTCACGCAAGACCCGGCTGCTGGTGGATGGTCTGAAAGCCGCCGCGGCAGCCGAAGGCGTCAGTTTCTGCGGCGACAGCGAAGGCGGCATGTTCGGCTTCTTCCTGCTTGAGGCCTTGCCACAGAACTACCCCCAAGTCATGAAAACCGAGGGCGCGCGCTTCAACACACTGTTCCACGGCCTGCTGGACCGCGGCGTCTACATCGCGCCGGCGCTCTACGAAGCCGGCTTCGTCAGCGCCGCGCACAGCGATGGGGACATTGCCGAAACCGTGAACGTGGCGCGCGAGGCGTTCAGGCTGCTTCAAAAATAGCCGCCGGCAACAACCGGTTCGCGCCGAGGCGGCCAAAAATACAAAAAGCGGCTCGTAAGCCGCTTTTTTGTGGGTACAAGC
>JAHFQI010000210.1 GCA_023259355.1 Comamonadaceae bacterium | reverse complement strand
GCCAGCGCGCTGAAGCCCTGGGCCTTGAGCACCTCGGCCAGGTCGCGGCACTGCGCCTTGGTGTTGCAAAACGCCAGCGTGCTGGCGGGACGGAAGTGGTTCAGCAGCAAGCTGACCGCGTGCAGGCGTTCACTGTCCTTGACCTCGTACCAGCGCTGCTCGATCTGGCCGCCGGCGTGCTGGGCCTCGACCTTGACCGTCAGCGGCTCGCGCATGAACTGGGCCGCCAGCTTGGCGATACCCTCGGGGTAGGTGGCCGAGAACAGCAGCGTCTGGCGGGTTTTCGGGCACTGGCGCGCGACGGTGACGATGTCGTCGAAGAAACCCATGTCGAGCATGCGGTCAGCCTCGTCGAGCACCAGGGTGTTGAGCGCGTCGAGCGTCAGACTCTCGCGTTCCAGGTGGTCCATGACGCGGCCGGGCGTGCCGACGACGATGTGCGCGCCGTGCTCCAGCGTCGCCAGCTGCCCGCGCAGCGGCACGCCACCGCAGAGCGTGACGACCTTGATGTTGTCGTCGGCGCGGGCCAGGCGCCGGATCTCGGTGGTCACCTGGTCGGCCAGTTCGCGCGTCGGGCACAGCACCAGCGCCTGCACGGCGAAACGGCGCGGGTTCAGGTTGGCCAGCAGCGTGAGCGCGAACGCGGCGGTCTTGCCGCTGCCGGTCTTGGCCTGGGCGATGATGTCCTTGCCGAGCAGCGCGGCGGGCAGGCTGGCCGCCTGGATCGCCGTCATGGTGAGGTAGCCGAGCTGCTGCAGGTTGGCCAGCATGGCGGGGGACAGGGACAGGCGGCTGAAGTCGGCGGCCGCGGGGGAAGGGGAGGAAGAAGTCATCCCCGATTATCGGCATCCGGGCTGAATGGCCTGGCCTTGGGGTCAGAATCCCCCAGCCAGCCAGGCCAGCAACCCCACGCACACGGCCGTGTGCGCCAGCAGCCCCGGCGCCAGTTCCATGGCATAGCGGCCACCACCGCTGAGCCAGGCCGTCATGCACTTGGCAATGGCGTGCACCGAGAGGCCGAGCATGACGGCGCGCATCAACGCCGGGGCCTGCGGTCCGACGGGCGGCGCCTGGACCAGCACCGCCGCCACGGCGGAATGCACCTCGAACAACGCGGCCAGCATCACGCCGGCGTGCAGCCCGGCGTCTCCCAGCCAAAGCCGCAGGCCGTGCAGTGCCGCCTGGATGCCGGTGAGCAAAACCGCCACCAGCACCGCCCCGCGCAGACTGAACATGCGCTCGTCGGCAGGCACCGCGGCCGTGGCGTTCGGGCCATCCGGGCCGGCGGTGGCCTGCGAAGCGCCGCGCTGCACCAGCCAGCCGCCCCAGAGCCCGGCCACGGCCGCGCCCGCCAGGCAGGGTAGCCACAGCGGACGGAGCCAGCCCGGCTGGACGGTAGCGGCCACCGCCAGCAACTGCAGCAGGGTGGCCACGCAGGTCAGCAGGCCGGCCCCGGCGTTGGCGCCGGCCTTCGCGCGGCCCTCGCGCACTTCCAGCCCGAAGCCGGCGATCGCGGCCGTGCTGGAGACGAAACCGGCGGACACCGCCGAAAGCATCAAGGCCTGGCGCGACCGCATCAGCCGCCGGGCCAGGTGCGCCAGCGCCTGGATGGCCAGCAGCAGCGCCAGCAGGCGGGTCGTCAGGGACGGGTTGAGCACCGGGCCCCAGAGCGGGCGGTCGGGCATCAGCGGCAGCGCGATCAGCACCAGCGCGCACAGCACGATGCCGTCGCGCACCTCGGCCGGCGTGAGCCAGTTGCGGGCAAAGTGGTGCATCGGCTCGCGCCCGGCCAGCAGCGCCGTGAGCGCAGCGGCCAGGCCAGCGGCCACCGGCAGGCTCCAGGTGCACAGCACACCGATCAGGTAGGTCAGCAGCAGCGCGATTTCGGTGGTGATACCGGGGTCGTCCGCGCGGTCGCGCGCATAGGCCACCACCACCAGCGCGGCCACCAGGGCCGCCCCCACCGTGGCCAGCCACACGCCGCCAGCCAACATGCCCGCGGCCCCGGTGACGGCCGTCAACGCAAACGTGCGCACCCCGGCCGCGCGCCGCCGGGGGCCGTCCCCTTTGCGCCGCTCCCGCTCGATGCCGATCAGCAGGCCGCAGCCCAGCGCGGCGGCCAGGGCGGCCACCGCCTGCGAGGCAATCAGCGGGACATCGGGCAAGACCGGCTCCGGAAGTTCCAAAGCCCGATGCTAGCGCCTTGGCGCGGGCCATTCCCGCGAGCCACAATAAGGCCATGCCCAACATGCCCGCCTTCATTGCCCCAACCCGCTTCACCGACGCCGCCGCCGCCGTGGCACAGGTCGAATTGATTTACCAGACCAGCCTGACGCACCTGCGCGAGGCCATGCGCTGCTTCGTCGCCGGCGAGCCGCTGCCCGGCCAGACCGACGCCGCGGCGCTGCCCCGGGTGCGCGCCTGCTACCCGTTCGTGCGCGTGCACACCGAATCGGTGGCGCACGGCGACTCGCGCCTGAGCTACGGGTTCGTCGCCGGCCCCGGCCGTTTCGAAACCACGCTGACCCGCCCCGACCTGTATGCCGATTACTACCGCGAACAGTTCCGCCTGCTGCTGGCCAACCACGCCGTCGCGCTGGAAGTGGGCACCAGCAACCAGCCGATCCCGGTGCATTTCAGCTTTGCCGAGCACGACCACGTCGAAGGCACGATGAGCGCCGCGCGGCGCCAGCTCATGCGCGACGTGTTCGACCTGCCCGACCTGGGCGCCATGGACGACGGCATCGCCAACGGCACCTACGAGCCGCGTCCGGGCGAAGCCATGCCGCTGGCCCTGTTCACCGCGCCGCGCGTGGACTATTCGCTGCAGCGCCTGCGCCACTACACCGGCACCGCGCCCGAGTGGTTCCAGAACTTCGTGCTGTTCACCAACTACCAGTTCTACATCGACGAGTTCATCGCGCTCGGCCACGCCGCGATGGCCGACCCGGCCAGCGAATACGTCGCCTTCGTCGAGCCCGGCAACGTGGTGACGCGCCGCGCGGGGCTGCCGGCCGAGGCCATCGACGCCCTGGGCAAGGAGCCCCCGCGCCTGCCCCAGATGCCGGCCTACCACCTCATGCGCGAAGACCGCAGCGGCATCACCATGGTCAACATCGGCGTCGGGCCGGCCAACGCCAAGACCATCACCGACCACATCGCGGTGCTGCGCCCGCACGCCTGGATCATGCTCGGCCACTGCGCCGGCCTGCGCAACAGCCAGCAGCTGGGCGACTACGTGCTGGCGCACGGCTATGTGCGCGAGGACCATGTGCTGGACGAGGAACTGCCGCTGTGGGTGCCGATTCCGGCGCTGGCCGAGGTGCAGGTGGCGCTGGAGTCGGCCGTGGCCGAGGTCACCCAGCTCAAGGGCCACGAGCTCAAGCGCGTGCTGCGCACCGGCACCGTGGCCAGCACCGACAACCGCAACTGGGAGCTGCTGCCCGACAACAAGCCGCAGCGCCGCTTCAGCCAGAGCCGCGCGATCGCGCTGGACATGGAGAGCGCGACCATCGCCGCCAACGGCTTCCGCTTCCGCGTGCCCTACGGCACCCTGCTGTGCGTGAGCGACAAACCCCTGCACGGCGAAATCAAGCTGCCCGGCATGGCCAACCAGTTCTACCGCGACCGCGTCAACCAGCACCTGCAGATCGGCCTGCGCACCATCGAGCGCCTGCGCGAGGCCGGCGTGGACCAGTTGCACAGCCGGAAACTGCGCAGCTTTGCCGAGGTGGCCTTCCAGTAAGCCCCCCGGAAACCGGCCCCGCGCGGGCTTTACATGACTTCACGGTTCTGTGTCGAAGCGTACAGACCCGACGCCGTGAGCGGGCGCAAAATCATGTCGAACTCCCCGCAAATTCGCGAAGCAAGGACATGACCCAGCCCACCCGAACCCGACCGGCGGCACCCGCGCTGCTTTTCCTGGCGACGCTGGTTGCGGCACTCTCCGGCTGCGCCGCGCTGGTCTCAGGCCAGGCGCCGCTCCCCGCCACCCCCGTGCCCGCCGCCTGGTTTTCCGCCAACGGCACCACGCCGCCGGGCGAGACCCCGACCGCGCTCGCCCAGTGGTGGCAGCGCTTCAATGACCCGCAACTCACCACGCTCGTCACCCAGGCCCTGCAGGCGAACACCGACGTGCGCGGCGCCCAGGCCGCACTGCGGCAGGCCCGCGCGCTGCGCGACGTGAAGTCCGCCGGCTTGCTGCCCAGCGTGGGTCTGTCCGCGTCGGCCCAGCGCGGCAAATCGGGCGGCACTGCGGCGAGCAACAGTTTCCAGACCGGTTTCGATGCCAGCTGGGAGCCCGATATTTTTGGCGGCAACCGCAGTGGCGTGAACGCCGCCGAGGCCGACGCCCAGGCGGCCGAAGCGAATGTCGCGAACATCCAGGTGTCGATGGCGGCCGAGGTGGCGGTGACCTACATCGAGCTGCGCGGCCTGCAGGCCCGGCTGGCCATTGCGCGCGGCAACCTCGCCAGCCAGACCGAAACGCTGCAGATCGCGCGCTGGCGCACCCAGGCGGGGCTGGCGTCCTCCCTGGACGTGGAGCAGGCCGTGGCTGCCAGCGAGCAGACACGCGCGCAGATCCCGACGCTCGAAACCAGCCTGGCCCAGGCCTTGAGCAGCCTGGCCGTGTTGACCGGCCAGGCGCCCGGCGCCCTGCGCGAGTCGATGGGGGTCGCCGGGCCGGTGCCGCAGGCGGGCAGCGACCTGGCCCTTGCGATTCCGGCGCAAACCCTGCGCCAGCGCCCCGACGTGCGCGCCGCCGAGCACCGCATCAGCGCCGCACTGTCCCGCGTGGCGCAGGCCGACGCCGCACGCTACCCCAGCTTCAACCTCAGCGGATCGCTGGGTCTGCGCGCGCTGACGCTGGGCGCCTTGACGAACGGCGCCTCGGTCGCCAGTTCGCTGCTGGCCGGCGTTTCGGTGCCGCTGTTCGACGGCGGCGCAGCGCGCGCCCAGGTGCGCGCCCAGGAAGCGGCGCTGGAGCAGGCGCGCGTGAGCTACCAGGCCACGGTGCTCACGGCCCTCAAGGACGTGGAAGACGCGCTGGTGTCGCTGCAGGGCAACCGCGAGCGGCTGGCCCGGCTCCAGGGCGCTTCCGACGCCGCAGCCAACGCCGACCTGCTGGCCCGCCAGCGCTACAACAGCGGGCTGATCGATTTCCGGACCGTGCTGGAAACGCAGCGCACCCTGCTGTCCACCCAGGACGGCGTGGAAAGCACCCGCGCCAGCGTCAGCGCCGATCTGGTGCGCCTCTACAAGGCCCTCGGCGGCGGCTGGGCGCCCGATGCGCCCGCGACGCCCCTTTGAACCGCACGCCCCTCAAGCATCACCCGTCAACCCCATGAACACCCCGAACACCGCCCCCACCGACCCCGCCGCCGCCGATGTGCAGACCCTGCTCGGCGACGACCA
>JAHFQI010000057.1:16767-22152 GCA_023259355.1 Comamonadaceae bacterium | reverse complement strand
CAAGCTGCCGCTGCTGGAGTCCCTTGTCCAGGCGAGCCAGCGCAGCAAGGACTACCCACGTCTCGTGGCTGCGGCGCGCCAGTACCTGCAGGCGGGTGGCACGAAACCGGCCATCCGGCTGGTGATGGTTCAGGCGCTGCAAGTGCAGGGCCAGCACGCGGCGGTCGTCAACGAAGTCGGCGGGCGACTGCGCTCAGACGGCGCGGCCGTGAGCGAAGACGAGTTGCGCCTGCTCGGCGCCAGCCAGCTTCAACTCAAGGACCAGGCCGGTTACTACGCCACGCTGAAACTGCTGGTGGCGCGCCATCCCACGAAGGACTACTGGGTGGACCTGATTTCGCGGCTCCAGCGCCAGCCCGGCTTCAACAACCGGCTGGAACTCGACGTCTATCGCCTGCTGGACGCGGTCGGTGGCCTGGACGAGGCGGACGACCTGAGCTACATGGCCAGCCTGGCGCTGAAGGCGGGGCTACCGGCCGAAGCGTCGCGCATCCTCGAGCAAGGCTACGCGGCGAAACGGCTGGGCAGCGGGCCGGACGCCGGCAACCACGCCAAACTGCGGCAGCAGGCGGCGCAGCGGACGGTGGAAGACGACAAGGCGCTACCGACGCTGGAGAAGTCGGCCGTGGACGGCAATGCGCTGGCGCAATTGGGCGACGTCCTTGCCTCTAAAGGGCTGTGGGAGCGGGCCAACGCCGCCTACGCCAGTGCGCTGGCGAAAGGCGGCTTGCGGCGTGAGGCCGAGGTTCGCCTGCACCATGGCGTCGGCCTGCTCCAGGCGCGCCAGACCGATGCCGCGCGTGGCATGCTGGCCAGCGTGCGGGACGAACCGACGGCGCTGGAACTGGCCTCTTTGTGGGCCCTGCTACTCAAGTAAGGGGACGTCGGTCGGCACTGGCAGAATCCCGGGGTGTCCCAATAGATCGAACCACCCGCAGAACCCCGCATGGCAACGGCTGAAAATGACAAACGCAGAATCCAGATGGCCGACATCGCCCGGCTGGCGGGGGTTTCGACTTCCACGGTGTCGCGCGCGCTGAACGGCAGCACGCTCATCAACGAGGAGACCCGGCAGCGCATCACGGAGCTGGCGCGCTCGCTGAATTATTCGATCAACCTCAGCGCCAAGAACCTGCGCCTGGGGGACAACCGGACCATCGGGGTGGTGATCCCGTTTGACCGGAAGACCCGCCAGCATGTCTCCGACCCGTTCTTCCTGGGCATGCTGGGTAGCCTGGCGGATGCCCTGACCGATCGCCAGTACGACCTGCTGCTGTCGCGCGTCGACGCCGAGCACCTGGACGACCTCGCGGGCCTGTACGACACCGGCCGCGCCAGCGGCATCATCGTGATTGGCCAGTGGGGTCACCATGACCAGCTCAATGAGTTGGCGGTGCGCCGCGTGCCGTTCGTGGTGTGGGGCGCGCAGCTGCCGCGCCAGCTGTATTGCAGCGTGGGCAGCGACAACCTCTCTGGCGGCATGCTGGCCACCGGGCATTTGCTGGAGCTGGGCCGCCAGCGCATTGCCTTCCTGGGCGACACCACCCTGCCGGAGGCCGCGCAGCGGTACGAGGGTTACCTTCTGGCGCATCGCAAGCATGGTGTTCCGGTCGATCCACGGCTTCACATCCCCACCTCGTTCACCGCGGCCGAAGCGCAGGCCGCCATGCAGGCTTTCCTGGATCAAGGTATCCCCCTGGACGGGATCTTCGCGGCCAGCGATCTCATCGCCATGAATGCTATGGGGGTGCTTGCCGCGCACGGGCTTGACGTGCCCCGGGACGTGAGCGTGGTGGGTTATGACGATATCGAGGCGGCCGCCCACTGCCACCCCCCGCTGACGACTATCCGCCAGCCGATCGACATGGCGGGCGCCGCGATGGTCGAGTGCCTGCTGGCGATGATCGAGGGCCAACGGCCCGAGTCGCGGATTCTGGCGACCTCGCTCAAGATCCGTTCCTCGACCTGCCCGGCCCCTTGAGCTGGCCGCTTGTCCCGCAGGCGGTCAAGGGCTGTTGAAGGGTTACTGCCAGCCCGGCCGCTTGCGCAGGACGAAGGGGTGCGCGGCGCCATCGTGCGCGCGGGTCCAGGTGCCCCGGATTTCCTTGCCGCAGGCCGTGTCCACGACCCTGCCGGTCCAGGTGGCCGAGATGGTCTGCCCGTCGGTGGACTCCTCCAGCGTGAAGTCGCCGTCGTCCACGTCGCCGGCCACCAGCGCCTGGGCCGCGCCCCGGCGGATCTCGCCGCGCACGCCGTCCGGGTGCTCCAGGTTGCGGCCCAGCGTCAGCGTGGCGGGCTCGTCCAGGCCGTCCCAAGTGGCCTGCCACGCGCCGTAGAGGTGCAGAGCGCCGATTTCCGCTGGCGTGGGGCAGGCCGCGGCCCCGCTGGCCGCCGCATCTTGCGTCCGGCCTGGCAGCGGCAGGAGGCTGAGCGCGATGCCCATGGCCGCCATGGCCAGGGAGGCCGGGTGACTCATGCGCGCGCCTCGGTGGCGGCCGCCGCGTCCACGCCGGCTTGCGCCTTCTTCGCGAACTCGGCGCGCAGGGCCTTGAGCTTTTCGCGCGGGTCTTCCTTTACGGTGGCCTTGTCCAGCGCCATTTCAGCGATGAAGCGGCTGGGCAGCCCCGGCACGGTTTCGCGGCCCTTCTTGCGGCGCTTGGTCCAGCTCACGGCGAGCGTGCGCTGGGCGCGCGTGATGCCCACGTACATCAGGCGGCGCTCTTCCTGCAGGCGCTGCAGGATGCCTTCGCTCATCGGGCCGTCGGCGCGGCCGGTCGGGTTGTCGTCGTCACCCAGCTTGAACGGCAGCAGGCCCTCGTTCACCCCCACCAGCATCACGTGCGGCCACTCCAGCCCCTTGGCGGCGTGCAGCGTGGACAGCGTCACCACGTTCTGGTCTTTTTCGCGGTCGCTGAGGGTGGACAACAGCGAGATGGTCTGCGCGACTTCGAGCAGGTTTTTCTTCTCGCTGGATGTCGTGACACCGGCCTGGTCCTCGATCTGCCCGCCGCAGCGCCCGCCCATCCACTCGCAGAACTCCAGCACGTTGGTCCAGCGCGCGGCCGCGACCTTCTCGTTTTCCTCGCCCTCGTAGAGGTGCTTTTCGTAGCCGATGTCCTTCAGCCAGTCGGTCAGGAAGGCGCGCGCGTCCTCCGCCCCATGGGTGTGGCGGGCGCGGTATTCCTGGTCGTTCAGGAAGCGGCCGAACTCGTGCAGGCTGCCCACGGCACGTGCCGGCAATGCGCTCGGCAGGCTGTGGGAAAACAGCGCCGCGAACAGGCTCAGCTTGTATTTGCCGGCGAACTCGCCCAGGCTTTGCAGCGTCTGGTGGCCGATGCCGCGTTTGGGGCTGGTGATGGCGCGCAGGAAAGCCGGGTCGTCGTCGTTGTTGACCCAGAGGCGGAACCAGGCGCACAGGTCCTTGATTTCGGCGCGGTCGAAAAAGCTCTGGCCGCCCGAGACCTTGTAGGGCACCTGCGCGCGGCGCAAGGCCTTCTCGAAGGGCTTGGCCATGTGGTTGGCGCGGTAGAGGATGGCGAAGTCGCGGAATTCCTTGTGTTGCGAGTTCTCGCGCAGGCTCTGGATGCGCGCCACGGTGCGCTCGGCCTCGTGCTCTTCGTTGTCGGCGTCCACCACGCGCACCGGCTCGCCTTCGCCGAGTTCCGAAAACAGCGTCTTGGGGTAGAGCTTGGGATTGGGGCCGATCACGTTGTTGGCCGCGCGCAGGATGGCGCTGGTGGAGCGGTAGTTCTGCTCCAGCTTGATGACCTTGAGGTTCGGAAAGTCCTGCGGCAGCTTCTTCAGGTTGTCCAGCGTGGCGCCGCGCCAGCCGTAGATCGACTGGTCGTCGTCGCCCACGGCCGTGAAACGTCCGCGTTCGCCGACCAGGTGTTTCAGCACCTCGTACTGGGTGGCGTTAGTGTCCTGGTACTCGTCCACCAGCACATGGCCCAGCGCCGCCTGCCATTTGGCGCGGACTTCGGGGAAATCGGCCAGCAGCTTCAGCGGCAGGCCGATCAGGTCGTCGAAATCCACGCTCTGGTAGGCCGTCAGGCGCTCCTCATAGCGCGCCATGATGGTGGCGGTGACACGTTCGCCGTCGTCCTTGGCCTGCGCCAGCGCCTGCGCCGCGTTCAGGCCGGTGTTTTTCCACAGGCTGATGGCCCACTGCCACTGGCGCGCCGTGGCGGCGTCCACCGTGCCGCCGCAGTCCTTGAGGATGCTGGTGACGTCGTCAGCGTCGAGGATGCTGAACTGGGGCTTGAGGCCCAGCACCGCGCCGTCCTCGCGCATCATGCGCACGCCCAGGGCGTGGAAGGTGCAGATCACCACGTGTTTGGCGTCGCGGCCGATCAATCCCTTGGCGCGTTCGCGCATTTCGGCGGCGGCCTTGTTCGTGAAGGTGATGGCGGCGATGCGCTTGGGCTCCAGCCCGGCCTGGATCAGGCGCGCGATCTTGTGCGTGATCACCCGCGTCTTGCCCGAACCCGCGCCGGCCAGCACCAGGCAGGGGCCGTGCATGAAATTCACGGCTTCCTGTTGGGCGAGATTGAGACCGGCGGACATGCGGGGGAGGGAGCGGACGGTGGCGCGGAGGGGGCGGACAGAGCGGCGAATCATACCGGGGCGCCCAATTCCAGCGCCGGCGCCGGGGCGCTCGGGCCTGCGGACAGGCGGGCCCAGTGCTGGAACAATAGGCGGGTGCTCGCCATCCTCCTCGTCACCTTCCCTTTCTTCGCCCTGGTGCTGTGCGGCTATGTCGCGGCGCGCCGGCGCATGCTGCCGCTGGAGGCGATACCCGGGCTCAATGGTTTTGTGCTGTTTTTCGCGCTGCCCTGCATGCTGTACCGCTTTGGGGCCACCACGCCGATCGCCCAGCTGCTCGATGCCAGCGTGTTTTTCACCTGGCTGCTGTGCGCGCTGGTCACGGTGGCTTTCACGGTCGTTGTGACCCTGAACGACCGCATTCGCTGGAACGACGCGGCTTTTGGCGCGCTGGTGGCGGCGTTTCCCAACACCGGTTTCATGGGCGTGCCGCTCTTGGTGGCGCTGATGGGCGCGGCGGCGGCCGGCCCCATCATCGTGACCATCGTGGTGGACATGGTGATCACCACCTCGCTGTGCATCGCGCTGTCCCGGCTCGACGGCGCCGACGAGCACGGTTTCGCCCATGCGGCGAAGAGCGCGCTCCAGGGCATGCTGCACAACCCCATGCCCTGGTCCATCCTGCTGGGCGGCGTGGCCTCGGCCGTGAGCCTGGACCTGCCCGGCCCGGTGCTCAAGACCGTGGGCCTGCTGGCCGACGCGGCCTCGCCCGTGGCGCTGTTCACCATCGGCGCGGTGCTGGCGCGCTCGCAGATGCTGGCGGCCCGGAACGGCCAGGCG